>DASSSO010000110.1:0-22201 GCA_035776735.1 Gaiellaceae bacterium
CGTCGAAGTCGGTGCCCATCGCCATCGCGCGGAGCGGCTCTCGCGTGGAGAAGCTCCCATCGACGACGCGCACGAACGCGACCACCCCGCGGTACTGGTCGTACGAGGAGTCGAAGACGAGCGCCCGCGCGGGCGCGGCCGGGTCCCCGGCCGGCGCCGGGATGCGCTCGACGATGGCGTCGAGAACCTCCGGGACGCCGAGGCCTGTCTTCGCCGACATGCGCAGGACGCGGTCCGCACCCTCGCCGAGCAGGTCACCGAGTTCCTTCGCGGCGCCGTCCGGATCGGCCTGCGGGAGGTCGATCTTGTTCGCGGCGGGGACGATCTCGAGGCCGCCGTCGATCGCGAGGTAGGCGTTCGCGAGCGTCTGCGCCTCGATGCCCTGGGCGGCGTCGACGACGAGCAGGGCGCCCTCGCACGCCTGGAGCGAGCGGGACACCTCGTAGGTGAAGTCGACGTGGCCCGGCGTGTCGATCAGGTTGAGCTGGTGGCCCTTCCAGGAGACGCGGACCGCCTGCGCCTTGATGGTGATCCCGCGCTCGCGCTCGAGATCCATCGAGTCGAGGACCTGCTCGCGCATCTCGCGGCCGGAGACCGTCTCCGTGACCTCCAGGATGCGGTCGGCCAGGGTCGATTTCCCATGGTCGATGTGCGCGATGATCGAGAAGTTGCGAATGCGGTTCTGCTGCATAGGTCAGTCGGCCGGGCGGGCGCGGGCTCGCAACGATAGCAACGCGTTCAGTTCACGAACTCCCAGCAAACGGGCGGAAAACAGGTAGGCCGCACCCCCGACCGCGAGCGCCCCGAGCACGGAGACGAGCTGTGCGACGAACGCACGCCCGAGGGCCTCGTCGAGCGCCCACCAGACGGCGAACGCGACGGCGCCGTACACGATCGAGGCGGCCGTGATCCGCAGGGCCGAACGGACCGTCTCCGAGATCTCGAGGCGGACGAGCCGGCGGCGGAGCAGGACGACGAGCGCGACCGTCCCGAACACGTTCGCGACGGAGATCGCGAGCGGAATCCCCCAGATGCCGAGCCGGTAGAACGCGTAGTAGAGCGTCGTGTTCGCGATCAGAGTCGCGAGCGCCACAGCGGTCGGGGTCCACGGCGACTGGAGCCCGAAGAAGGCCCGGTTGAGCATCAGCATCGCGCCGTTGAAGGCGAGGCCGAGCGAGAACGCCGCCAGGGCTCCGGCGACGACCTGCGTCTCGTCCGGCCCGAACTCGCCGCGCTCGTAGACGAGGCGCACGATGGGCTCGGCGAGCACGGCCGAGACCACGCTGGCTGGCACCAGGAGGAACGCGATCTGGCGCAGACCTGTGCCGACCGTGTGCCTGAAGCCGTCCAGCTCCTCGCGCGCGGCGAGGCGCGAGAGCGCCGGGAAGAGGACGGTCGCAACCGCGACGGAGAACATCCCCTGGGGGAGCATGTAGATTCGGAAGGCGGCGTCGATCGCGCTGGGTGCGAGGTTCGGGTCGATGTAGCGGGCCGCGAAGAACGTCCCGATCACCGCGTTGAAGTTGATGAGGCCGAGCCCGAGGGTCACGGGGAGCATGAGGACGAACACGCGCTTCACCGCCGGATCGCGCCAGTCGATCGCGACGCGGAGACGGCCGTCGCGCCCGGCGAGCCAGGGCAGCGGCAGCAGTAGCTGGATCACCGTCCCGACGACGATCGAGCCGGCGTAGACGTACAGCTTCGCCTCCTCGGTGTCGGCGCGCGGCACGCCGATCACGAGCCCGATGATGATCGCGACGTTCCAGGCGACGGGCGTCAGCGCCGGCACGGTGAAGTGCTCGTAGCTGTTGAGGATCCCGACGATCACGCCCGACACGCCGAGCAGCACGACGATCGGGAAGAGGATCCGGGCGAGCGTGACCGCGAGCTCCCCGTCCTCGCCGTGGTAGCCGAAGAGCGACATGATCCACGGGGCCGCGAGCACGAAGATCGCGGTGATCGCGGTCAGGCCGAGGAGCAGGATCCAGAGCAGGCTCGACGCCACGCGCCAGGCCCGCGCGCGCTCTCCCTTCTCGAGCAGCTCCGTGAACACCGGGACGAACGCGGACGAGAGCGCCGCGTCGGCAACGAGCGCCCGGACCAGGTTCGGGACCTGGAAGGCGATCGTGAAGGCGTTGATGCCGGCGCCTTCGACGCCGAAGTAGCCGCGCGCCACGATCTCACGGGCCAGGCCGAGGACGCGGGAGAGGCCCGTTGCGGCCGAGAAGACCGCCGTCGACCAGACGAGGCGGCGGGCCCGACCCGCCGGCACCTCGGCACGGACGTCGCTCACGGGCGGGTTGCCCACGAGAAGAGGATACGAGCGCCCGTCGCCCGCTCCTGCGGGCCGCGGACCGCTGCTAGCATTCCGCCGCCCGCGAACGCGGGCACTTTTTCGCTATGCCAAACATCAAGCAGCAGGAGAAGCGGGTCCGGACGGCCGCAAGGGAGCGGCTCGAGAACCTGCGCTATCGCTCGACGGTGAAGACGCTCACGCGGCGGCTCGAGTCCGCCGTCGCCGACGGGGATTCCGACCGGATCGCCGACGCGCACCGGGAGCTGCAGCACTGGATCGACCGCGCGGCCTCGCACGGCGCCATCCACCGAAACGCGGCGGCGCGCAAGAAGGCGCAGGCCGCCCGCCTCGTCTCGAGCCGCTAGCTAGCTCTGCCGGGCCGGCGTCCTCACCGGGTCGGTGAGGCTCGTGAGCGCGCGTGTGAGCTCGTGGGCGCCCGAGAGCCGGCTCGCGCCCTTCAGGGCAGCGTCGAGCGCGGCGAGCCGGACGAGGACGGAGTCGAGCTCCTCCTGGGAATAGCGGTCGGCATGGCTCAGAGCCTTCCGGACGCGGAACTCGTGCACCTTCACCCGTTTGGCGATGTCACGTGCGCCGACTCCTTCGGCCGCGAGGAGCTTGACGGTTCGGACCAGGGAGACGTGCGCCGCAAGCCGCACGGCGATGACAAACGGGTCCCGGCGCTCGAGCTCGGCCTCGCCGGCCGCCACGAGCGCTCCTGCGTCGCGTTCGCCCCAGGCGTCCGTGATCGCCCAGGCGGCAGCCTCGCGGGCAGGCGCCGCAACCGCCTCGATGTCCGCTCTCGTGATCGGGCGCCCGCCGGCCCAGATCGTGATCTTGTCTGCCTCGGTGGCGAGCGCGACCAGGTCGTCGCCGACGATCTCGACGAGGGCCCGCGCGGCGTCCGGGTCGAGCGACGCCCCGAGACCCTCGAACTGGGTCCGGACCCAGGAAGGCAGGTCGCGCGCCTTCGGCGCTTCGAAGGCCAGGACGCGGCCGACCGACGAGACGGCCTTCGCCAGCGCGTCGCTCCGCGGCGGCTCGCCGGCGACAAGCGCGAGCACCGCACCGGGCACCGGATCGGCGAGGTAGGCGGCCACCGCGTCGGCGTCCGCTTTCTTCCACCGCTCCACTCCGTCGACCACGACGAGGCGGCCGCCGTCGCCCGCGGCGAACAGCCCGAGCGCGTTGCAGGCCGCGACCGCATCGGCCCCGCCCACCGTGTCGGCCGAAAGGTGCTCGACGGACTCGTCTCCGAAGCGGGAGCGGAGGCGGCGGAGCGCGCGCGCGACCTTCGGGCGGTCGCTTCCCGTCACGAGGTAGACCGGGAGCAGCGGCTCGCTGGACACTGCGGGCAAGCATAGTCAGGCGCCGGTCCGGGTCGTCATGTGGGCGCCGTCGCTCTCCACCACGACGCCGCCGTCGCGGTCGGTCCGGAAGACGTCGAGACCAGGCACGGCCCCGAGCGCGGCGAGGGTCGAGGGTGTCGGATGGCCGTAGTCGTTGCTCTTCCCGCACGAGATGACGGCGATCCGCGGGCGGGTCAGCTCGAGCAGACGCGGCAGCCCGTCGTCGGCCGACCCGTGGTGCGCGACCTTGAGGATCTCCACCGGCGGCGGGTTCAGCGGCAGCGTCACCGTTGATTCGGCGTCCGCCGTGAGCAGCACGTCCACGCTCCCGTACGAGGCGAGGATCACGGTCGCGTAGAGGTTCGGATCCTCGTGGGCCGGCGGCTCCCGGGCCGGCCACAGCACCTGGAGGCGAAGCGCGCCGAGGCGGAACACGAGCCCCGCGCGTGCCGTCAGGACGGGAACGTCGCGCCGCTCCGCCTCGGCGAGCGCCGCCGTCTGCTCGGGGCTCTGCGCGGGGATCCGCGGGTCGAGGATTCGATCGACGCGAAGGTGCCGCACGAGCTCCGCGGCGCCGCCGACGTGATCTCGCTGCGGGTGCGTCAGGACCGCGAGCGAGAGTCGGCGGACTCCGAGCCTCCGGAGCTGGTCGTCGACGTCGCCCTCGGGCGGGCCTTGATCGACGAGAACCGCCCCTTCACGGACTTCCAGGAGGATGGCGTCTCCCTGGCCGACGTCCAGCACGGTGAGCCGGAAGCCAGTCGGCGGCGGTCGCCCTCCCTCGGGGCCGAGCTGCCACGCCGCCGCGACCAGCACCGCGAGCCCGGCCAGCACCGCGAGGCCCGGCCGCCGCCAGCTCGGCCTCCGGGCCCAGGCGACGAGCGCGCCGGCGGCGGCTCCGGCGACGGCGAGCGCCGCGGAGGCTCCGATCTCTGCCCCCGGGAGACCGCCGACGAGGCGCGCACATGCCGCTACGTAGGCCGCGAGCCAGCCGTTGACCCAGCCCGCGGCGAGCGCTGCCTGCGGAAGCACGTGGTCGAGCAGAGCCGTGAGCAGCGCCAGGCTGAACGACACGCCGACGACCGGCGCGGCCAGCGCGTTGCTCAGGATCGAATACGCCGGGACGGAGCCGAACTGCAGGAGCAGGATCGGCGCCGTGACCGCTCCGCAGGCACCGGAGACCGCAACGACCGTGCCGAGCTTGTGCGGGACCGGATAGCCCTCCAGAGTTCGCTCGATCCTGGGGACGAGCACGAAGATCGCCGCCACGGCGGCGAACGACAGCTGGAAGCCCGGCTCGTAGAGGCTGTACGGGTTCCAGGCGAGGAGCAGCGCCGCGCCGAGCAGGAGGAAGTACCAGCGGTCCCGCGGTCGGGCGGCGAGCCAGGCGAGCGACGCCAGCCCGCCCGCGACGCCCGCACGGACGACGGACGGCTGCCAGCCGACGGCCAAGACGTAGGCGACGATTGCGCCTAGGGCGCCGACCTCGGCGACGACGCGGGAGATCCCGAGCAGCCACGCGAGCACGAGGACCCCGCCCGCGACGAACGCGACGTTCTGACCGGACACCGCGAGCAGGTGGTAGAGCCCGGACGCCCGGAAGTCGTTCCGGAGGCCCTCGCTCAGCCCCTCCTCCTCGCCGAGCACCAGCCCGGCCAGGACCGCGCGCCGCTCTCCCGTGAGACCGGGTGCGATGGAGGCGGCGAGCCGCTCGCGAACTCGGTCGGCCGCGCCGGCGAGTCCTCCGCGCCGGCCGACGAGGCGCCAGTCCCCGGCTCGGACGACGACGTGCACGCCGCGGCGGCGGAGGAACGCCCGCTCGTCGAAGCCGTCGCTCGGGCCCCGGGGCTCCCGCAGCTCGGCCGCAGTCTCGATGAGGGCCCCTTGCGGCGGGGCCCGGCCGCGCGGGATCTCCAGCAGGACCGATTCACGGAGGCGGACGGAGCGAAACGACCGGATCCGCGCGGGGACGCGAGTTCGGTACGGCGTGCGGCGCGCCGGCCCGGTGATCTCGACGACCGCGCGCCCCGTCTCGCCGATCCTCGGCGCCAGGACGCTGGCGTCGAGCGCGTCGAGCCTGACGCTTCCCCACCACAGCCCTCCGGCGCCGAGCGCGACGGCCAACACGGCGACCCGGGTGCGACGCTCGAGAACGACCGCCGAGCCGACGCCGGCGGCCAGCGACATTGCGAGCACGACCGTCGACGACGCCCGGATCACGGCGGCGGACGCGAGCCCCAGGCACAGCGCCGCCGCCACCACGTGCGACGAGTACCGCTCGAGGATCAGCGCGGTCAAGGCGCGACCAGCTCCCGCAGCTGCTCGAGGCGGGCCGGGCCGATCCCGGGGATGGCGTCGAGGTCGTCGACCGAGCTGAAGGCGCCGTGCTGCTCCCGGTAGTCGAGGATCTTCTGCGCCGTGACCGGCCCCACGCCGGGCAGCGCGTCGAGCTGCTCGAGCGTCGCGGTGTTGAGGTGCACCGGCCCGCCAGCCGGCTCGGCGGCGCCGGCTCCACCGTCCGCTCCCGACCCGCCGCCCACGGCCTGGCGCCGCGGCACGACGACCTGCGCTCCGTCCGAGACCTCCGCCGCCAGATTGACCAGCCCCAGGTCGGCCCGCCGCGTCGCCCCGCCGGCCCGGCGGACCGCGTCGGCGATCCGCGCTCCGTGTGCCAGCCGGTAGAGCCCCGGCCGCCGCACCGCGCCGACCACGTGGACGACGAGCCGTGGCGGTGCGGCCGCCTCGATCTCCACCGGAGCCGCCGGAGCTCGGTCCGCGGTCGCCGTCCCAGTCCCCACGAGCCACCGTCCCCCCACGAACAGGGCCGCGACGAGCAGCAGCGCGCCGACGAGCGCGCGGGAACGCGTGACCTCGAGGCCGTCCATGTCGTCGATCGTGGCGACAGAGAGGTCACGTGTCAGTCACGGCATCGCACCAAGGGTGTGACGAATAGGCCGGAGGCGGCGTATATGAGATGTATGAGGCCCGTGCGACACTCCCTCGCCGACGCGGCGGAGAGGCACCTGGACGACGTGTACCGCTACGTCCTCTACCTCACGCGCGATCCTCAGGCCGCCGAGGATCTCACCGCCGAGACCTTCGAGCGGGCCGTTCGCCTGTGGCATCGCTTCGACCCGGCCAGGGGCTCCGAGCGCACCTGGCTCTGCCAGATCGCCCGCACCGCCGCCCTCGACCATCTCCGCGCCGAGGAGCGCCGCCGCCGGCGCGAGGAGCGCTACGCGAGCCTCGCCGAGCGGGCATCCGAGCCGGACGCCGAGAGCCTCTCCCCGTGGCTCCGGCAGGCGCTCGCGAGCCTCTCGGCCGCGGACCGCGAGGTGATCGCCCTCCGAATCATCCTCGATCTCGACCCGGCCGACGCCGGCCGCGTCCTCGGGATCAGTCCCTCCGCCTGCACGACGCGCCTCTCGCGGGCGCTCCAGCGGCTCGAAGAGAAAGTGGGGTCACAACGTGTCGCCTGAGCTCGTCGCCGTCCTTCGCTCCGAGACGCCGGCCGCGCCGGACGCGCTCAGGGAGCGGGTCGCCGCCGTCACCACCGCGACTCCACCGGCACCGCGCCGCTTCACCGCGCGCCGTGTCCTCGCGTTCGCCGCGCCGGTGGTGGCCGCGCTCTCGCTCGCCGCCGCCGTGGCCGTGGGCCTGAACACCGCGGTCTCGCCGGGTCCCGGGGGGGAGTCCGCCGCGAAGGTCGCGCCGCCGGCCGCCCAGGATGTCGGCGCCCGCGAAGCCCCCGGCCTGACCTTCGGTCCGATCGACGAAGCGGCACCGGAGAGCAGTCGCCGGTCGGCCGCGCCCGCGCCGGGCGCGGGCCGGGCGCAGGACTACCGCGCGACGCTGACGCTGCTCGTCGACGGGACCGGCGAGCTGTCCACTACGACCCAGAAGGCGCTCCGCACGGCGCGCCGGCTCGGCGGCTACGTCGTCGCCGTCAGCTACTCCTCGCCCGAGCCGGGCGAGGGAACGGCGGCGGTGCGCCTCCGGATCCCGGTCTCCCGCGTCCAGGCGGCGATCGTCGAGTTCAGCGGCCTGGGCCGGATCCTGGCGCAGGACACGCGGATCTCCGACCTCCAGCAGGGGCTGGACGAGCTCACCCGGGAGATCCGACGGCTCGAGCGGCGCGCCGCCACCCTCAAGGGGGAGGAGCGCGCCCGCCTTCTCGCCCAGATCGCCCGGCTGCGCAGCCAGCGCGCGCAGGTCAACCGCCAGGCCGCGTTCGCGACCGTCAACCTCGACCTGACGACGCACGAGCCGAAGGAGCCGGCCGCGGCGCCCGGCCGCCTCGAGCGCGCCCTCGACGACGCGGTCGGCATCCTGCTCGCCGAGCTCGCGATCGCCGCGTATGCGCTGATCGTGGCGAGCCCGCTGCTGATCCTGCTGGCGGCCGGCCTCCTCGGCAACCGCGCCTACCGGCGCCACGCCGACCAGCGCCTGCTCGAGCGGGCTTAGGAGGGATTGGCGGAACGTCGCTCGGCCCTGCGGCACAGCAGGGCGGTTTCGCCGAGCCTCCTAGGCCGCCTCGACCCGTTCGCGGACCTTGCGCAGCCGCTCCTCGTACTCGACGAAGGCGCGAACGACCTCCGGGTCGAACTGCCTGCCGGACTGCCGGACGAGCTCGCGCCCGGCGTCGGTCCAGGGACGCGCCCTGCGATAGGGCCGGTCGCTCGTGATCGCGTCCAGCGCGTCGGCGACCGCGAACACGCGGGCGGACATCGGGATGTCGGTTCCGACCAGTCCGTCCGGATAGCCGTCTCCGTCCCAGCGCTCGTGGTGCGAGCGGACGACCCGCAGCCCCTCGCCCTGGAGGAACGCGACGCCGCCGAGCACCTGCTCGCCGAGGATCGTGTGGGTGCGCATCAGGCGCTCCTCCGCCTGCGTGAGCGGCTTCGGCTTCTGGAGGATCGCGTCGGGAATCCCGATCTTGCCCACGTCGTGGAGCAGGAAGCCGTACTCGGTGCTCGGATCCTCGAGGAGCGTCGGCTCGACGGCCCGCGCAAGCTCCATTGCGTACCGCTGCACGCGCTGCGAGTGCTGCTTCGTGCCCGTGTCCTTCGACTCGAGCGCGCTTGCGAGCGCGGCGACCGTCTCGCGGTAGGCGCTCTGGACGAGCGCGCGCTGGCCCTTCTCGATCTCGAGCAGGTGGCGGAGGTCCTGGGCGTAGAGGAGGAGCTGTTCCTGCTCGTCGTCGGCGTCGTCGGCCTTCGACGGGCGGAAGGGGATCCCGTACTTCGAGCCCGCGAGCTGCTCGACGACCGCGAGCAGCTGGAGCGGGCTGAACGGCTTGCGCAGCGCGGCATCCGCGCCGGCGCGACCCGCTGCCTCGACCGTGCCTCCGTCAGAGCCGCTGAGCATGACGACCGAGATGGCCTCGGTCGTCGGCTCGCCCTTCAGCCGCCGGCAGAACTCGAGGCCGTCCATCCCCGGCATCCGCACGTCGAGGACGACCACGTCGGGCGCCGAGCCTGCGATCGCGCGCTCTGCGGCGCGCGCGTCCTCCGCTTCCTCGACGTCGATGTCGAAGACCTCGAAGGTCGTCCTGAGGAGCAACCTCAGCGCCGCATCGTCGTCGACCAGCAGAACCCTCATCCCTAGCCTCCTACTAGGACCCGAGAGTCGGTATCGGCGGGTGCGACCTCCCCCTTTAGGGTGAGTACAGCCTATTCGGTGACGAGGTTCACCAGTTTCCTGGGCACGACGATCGTCTGTCGGATCTCGGCGCCGTCGACGTGCGCCTGGACGCGGGGGGACTCCATCGCGCGGGCGATCAGCTCGGCCTCGGCCAGGTCGGCCGGGACCTCGACGCGGTCACGGACGCGGCCGTTCACCTGGATCACGAGCTCGAAGGTGTCGCGCTCCAGCAGCACGGGGTCGGGCTCCGGCCAGGGCTCCTCCCACAGGCGCTCGCGGCCCAGCCGCTCCCACAGCTCCTCGGCGACGTGCGGCGCGTAGGGCTGGATCAGCGAGACGGCCGTGTCGGCTGCGAAGCGGGCGGCGGGATCGGCCGGCGCCGCGGCCAGCTCGTTCGTCAGCTCCATCACCGCGGAGATCGGCGTGTGGAACTGGAACCGGCGCTCGATGTCGTCGGTGACCTTGGCGATCGTCGCGTGTGCCTTCCGCGCGAGCGGCGTGTCGGCGGGGCCGTCCGTTGGGGCGCGTTCCGCGACGTCGTGCACGACACGCCACAGCCTCCGGAGGAAACGAACGATGCCCTCGATGCCCGTGTCCGTCCACTCCATGTCCTGGTCGGCCGGGCCCATGAAGAGGATGTACGTGCGCACCGCGTCGGCGCCGTACTCCTCGACCAGAGGGTCCGGACCAGCCACGTTCCCCCGCGACTTGGACATCTTGGAGCCGCCCATCTGCAGCCAGCCCTGGTGGAAGAGGCGCGCGAACGGCTCGCCGAAGCCGACCAGCTCCATCTCCTTCATCACGCGTACGAAGAACCGCGAGTAGAGCAGGTGCCCGGTGGCGTGGTCGATCCCGCCGATGTACTGCGACACCGGGCACCAATAGTCCACGAGGCGCCTTTCGAATGGCGCCTCGTCGTTCCGCGGATCGACGTACCGGAGGTAGTACCAGGACGAGTCGACGAACGTGTCCATCGTGTCTGCCTCGCGCCGCGCCGTCTCGCCGCAGCGCGGGCAGGGCACGTAGAGCCACTCCTCGTTCGAGGCCAGCGGCGGTACGCCCTTCGGCCGGTAGTCCTCGACCTCCGGCAGCTCGACGGGCAGGTCCTCCGCCGGCACCGGAACCATGCCGCAGTCGTCGCAGTAGACGATCGGGATCGGGCAGCCCCA
Organism: Gaiellaceae bacterium; assembly: GCA_035776735.1. Taxonomy (GTDB): domain Bacteria; phylum Actinomycetota; class Thermoleophilia; order Gaiellales; family Gaiellaceae; genus JACDAN01. The sequence continues at coordinate 10,455 of DASSSO010000110.1, forward strand.
GTACCGCTGCCGGGAGAAGCTCCAGTCTCGGAGCCGGTAGCTCACCGCCGGCTTGCCTCGGCCCTGCTCTTCCAGCCACGCGACGATCCGCCGCTTGCCCTCCTCGACGTCGAGCTCCGTGAACTCGCCGGAGTCGACCAGCACGCCCTGCTCCTCGTCGATCACCTCGCGGATCGGCAGCTCGAAGGTCTCGGCGAACTCGCGGTCGCGCTCGTCGTGCGCGGGGACGGCCATGATCGCGCCCGTGCCGTACTCCATCAGCACGTAGTCCGCGACCCAGACGGGCAGGCGCTCGCCGTTGACCGGATTCGTCGCGTAGTGGCCCGTGAAGACGCCGGTCTTGGCCTCCTCGGTCGCGCGGGCCTCTCCGCGCCGCGCCGCCGTCCGCTTGACGTACTCGTCCACCGCGTCGTCGCCGATGCGCTCGACGAGCGGATGCTCGGGCGCCAGCACGAAGAAGGTCGCGCCGAAGAGCGTGTCCGGCCGCGTCGTGAAGACCGGGACGTCGTCGTCGAGCTCGTCGATCCGGAACAGGATCTCGGCACCCTCCGACCGGCCGATCCAGTTGCGCTGGATCGTCTTCGTCTTCTCGGGCCACTCGCCCCACTCCGGCAGGTCGTACTCGAGCAGCTCGTCGGCGTACGCCGTGATCTTGAAGAACCACTGCTCCATCATCCGGGCCTCGACGAGCGTCCCGCAGCGGTCGCAGCGCCCGTCGACGACGTACTCGTGCGCGACGACGGTCTGGTCGTTCGGGCACCAGTTGACCGGCGCGGCGGCGCGGTAGGCGAGCCCGCGCTCGAAGAACTGCAGGAAGAGCCACTGCGTCCAGCGGTAGAAGTCGAGCTCGTGGGCCGAGATCTCGCGGGTCCAGTCGATCGCCCAGCCCAGCCGCCTCATCTGGGCGCGAATGGCGGCGATGTTCTGCTCGGTGATCTCGCGCGGGTGGCCGCCCTCGTTGATGGCGGCGTTCTCGGCCGGCAGGCCGAACGAGTCGAAGCCCATCGGGCGCAGGACCCGCCAGCCCTTCCGCCGGCGCAGATGGGTGACGACGTCACCCATCGTGTAGTTGAGGACGTGCCCCATGTGGAGCGTTCCGGAGGGGTACGGCAGCATCTCGAGCTGGTACCAGTGCGTCTGGTCGTCCTCGTCGCCGGGGGCAGGGTTCGGCGTCTCGAACGCCTTCGCGTCCTCCCAGACCGCCTGCCACTTCGGCTCGATTCGCTTCGGGTCGTATCGCTCCATGTCCGTCTCCGGGTACAAAAAAGCCTCTCGATCGAGAGGCCGTGGGGAAGCTACCGCGGCGGGGCCGCGTGTGCTTCCTGCGCTATCCGAGAAGCTCCTGCATCTCGCGGACGAGAATACCAGGGAGCATTGCGGGTCGAAACCCCCGAAAGGAGCTGGAATGGCGGAGTACACGGTCGTGAAGGTCGCGGACGTTCCGGATCAGTCGGCGAACCTGGGCCACGACCCCGAGCAGTTCGAGATCCGGTTCATGCGCAACGACCTCGGGTGCGAGCACTGCGGCGTGAGCTTCGCCCGCTACAGCAAGGGGTTCGCGGCCGAGGGCCACACCCATCACCGGCAGGAGGAGATCTACCTACTGGTCTCGGGCCGCGCGCAGGCGCTCGTCGGCGACAACGAGGTCGTCGACCTCGAGCCGTGGACGGCCATCCGGGTCCCGCCGGAGACACCGCGCGCGCTCCGGGTCGTCGGCGACGAGGACGCGATCTTCGTCAAGGTCGGCGCCCCCAACACGGGGCCTGGCGACAGCCGCGGCGTACCGGAGGGGTTCGGCTGGCCGGACTGATCAGGCCGAGGCCGCGAGGCCCGGCCGGTCGAGAACGCGCAGCGGACGCAGGCCCGCCTCGCTCGCGGGTGGATTGAGGGGCTTCGCGAGCGGCGGCGCGCCGAACGACTTCCGGATCCGCTCCTCGGGCGGCTCGCCGTAGAGCGTCGTCCTCTGGCGGGGAGTGCGGCCGATCGCGCGGATCGCCGCCTCCATCGCCTCGGGCGGGAACTCCTGCCCGTGGTCGGCGCCGGCCGCGCGCGAGATCGACTCGTTCATCAGGGTTCCGCCGAGATCGTTCGCCCCAGCGTGGAGGACCGCCTGGGCGCCCTCGACGCCGAGCTTCACCCAGGACGCCTGGACGTTCGTGATCCAGGGGTGGAGCGCGAGCCTGCCGACTGCGTGTACGAGCAGCGCCTCGCGGAAGGTCGGCCCCGGACGCGCCTCGCCGCGAAGGTACATCGGCGCCTCCATGTGCACGAACGGCAGCGGGACGAGCTCGGTGAAGCCGCCCGTGCGGCGCTGCTGCTCCCGGAGCGCGATCAGGTGTCGGGCCCAGTTCCGGGGACCGTCGACGTGGCCGAACATGACCGTCGTCGTCGAGCGGAGGCCAACGCGATGGGCCGCGTCGTGGACCCGGAGCCACTGCGCCGTCGTCACCTTGTCCGGGCAGATCACTCGGCGAACCTCGTCGTCGAGGACCTCGGCGGCGGTCCCGGGGAGTGACGCGAGGCCGACGTCCCTGAGAGCGCAGAGGTAGTCCTCGAGCGGAAGGCCGAGCGTCGCCGCGCCCTGCCAGACCTCGAGCGCCGAGAAGGCGTGCACGTGCAGGTCGGGCAGCTCCGCCTTGATCGCGCGGCAGATCTCGAGGTACGTCTCCCCCGTGAAGCCCGGGTGGATCCCGCCCTGGAGGCAGATCTCGACCGCGCCCCGGTCCCAGGCCTCGTGCGCGCGCCGGACGATCTCGTCGACCGGTACGAGGTACGGCCTGCCCCGGAGGTTCGCGGCCAGGCGGCCCTTCGAGAACGCACAGAACCCGCAGCGGAAGTAGCAGACGTTCGTGTAGTTGACGTTCCGCGTGACGACGTAGGTGACGGTGTCGCCGTTGACCTCACGGCGCAGCGCGTCGGCGGCGGCGAGGACGCGGTGGAGCTCCTCCCCTCGCGCCGAGAAGAGCCGGACGAGCTCCTCCTCGCCCAGCTCGTCGCGGGAGTCGACCGGAAGGGCGTCGCGCGGCGTGAACGGGATCGGCGTGTGCGTCCCCGCGGCCCAGCGGTCGTCGCGCGCGTAGCCCTCGCCGTCGGACGCGCGCAGGACATGTGATGCAACACAAGGGTCGGTCCAGCGGGCGAGATCGGCCACGTACTCGGGGTAGATCGCCAGGCGCGGCGCAAGCCACAAGCCGGCGGCTTGTGTTGCATCACCGAGCCGCTCGATCTCCGGCCACGGCGCCTCCGGGTTGACGTGGTCGACGGTGACCGGCGAGATGCCGCCCCAGTCGTCGATCCCGGCGTCGAGCAGCCGCGGGAACTCGCCGTAGCTGAGGTTGGGCGGGCACTGGACGTGCACGCTCGCCGGCAGGATCAGGCGCGCGACGGCCGCCGTCCAGAGCAGGTCGTCGAGCGAGGGCTCGGGGTGGCCCGCCATCTTCGTCCCCGGCTTGGCGCGGAAGTTCTGGACGATGACCTCCTGCACGTGCCCGTGGCGGCCGGCCTGCTCGGCGATCGCCTCGAGCGCCTCGATCCGCTCGAGCCGCGTCTCCCCGATCCCGATCAGGATCCCCGTCGTGAACGGGATCGCGAGCTCGCCCGCGAGCTCGATCGTCTCCAGCCGGTGGGCCGGAACCTTGTCCGGCGAGCCGTGGTGAGGCATCCCGCGCTCCGACAGCCGGTCCGACGCAGTCTCCAGCATGAGCCCCATCGAGACGGAGACCGCGCGCAGCGCCTTCAGGTCGTCCCGCGACAGCACTCCGGGATTGAGGTGTGGCAGGAGGCCGGTCTCCTCCAGGACGAGCCCGGCGCAGCGGGCCAGGTACTCGAGCGTCGTCTCGCACCCGAGCGCGGCGAGCTCGTCGCGCGCGGCCCGGTAGCGGAGCTCGGGCTTGTCGCCGAGCGTGAAGAGCGCCTCGCGGCAGCCGGCCGCGGCGCCGGCCTGCGCCACCTGGAGCACCTCGTCCTCGGACATGTACGCGCGCTCGCCGCGGCGGGGCGGCCGGGCGAACGTGCAGTAGTGACAGACGTCCCGGCAGAGCTTCGTGAGCGGGATGAAGACCTTCGGCGAGTAGGTGACGACCCGCCCGCGCCGGAGCACACGCGCCTCGGAGCACAGCTCGTCCGTCGACGCCTCGAGGAGATCCCGCGGCTCCACGGCCGCGATTCTAGGTCGCGTATGCGTTTAGCCGGGAGTGCGCTGCAAGGGCCCGAACCGCACCCAGCGGCCGTCGCCCCTGCGGTTCACCGTCCACCGCGTCAGCTGGACCTGCTCGATCGGGAACCGGTCGACGCGGCCGGTCCTGATCGTGACGCCGGGGATCGTGAACGGGTTCTTCGAGTTCAGCTTCGCGAGCTGCGCCATGACGCCGGAGCGGGTCGGGTTCCGGCCCGCCCTCCGCAGCGCCTCGACGAAGGTGTGCGCGGAGGCCATGGCGTAGACGTGGTAGACGTCGTTCGCGTTCCCCCGCGGCAGGTACCGCTTCATGATCGAGCGGTAGAGCTTCATGCCCGCGTCGCCCCTCCACTGGGTGGAGTCGGTGGGGTCCTTGAGGAACTGGATCGAGATCGCGCCCCGGACGCGCGGGTTGTTCCCCGCGTCGGAGGCGATCTCCATGATGTTCGACGCGCTCGAGACCGAGTTCACGAACATCAGCGGCTTCCAACCGAGCCGGTTCGCGTAGATGAAGGACTGGATCGCATAGCGGGGAGTCCCAAAGACCATGAACGTGTTCGCGTTCGACGTCTTCAGCCGCGCGACCTGCGACTGGACGTCGGTCGCGGTCACTTCGTAGCCCTGCGTGGCGACGATCCGGTTCTGCATCCGGCCGAGGCCCTTCCGGAGCCCCGCGATGAGCTCCTTCCCGTAGTCGTCGTTCTGGTAGATGATCGCGATCCGTGCGTTCTTGCGGTTCGCCCGGATCCACTTCCCGTAGATGATCGCCTCGCCGTAGTAGCTCGGCTGGTAGCCGATCGTCCACGGGAACTTCCGGAAGCCGGTGCCGAAGGTGCGGGCGCCGCTGGCGACGAAGATCTGCGGCACGCGAACGGTGTTCAGGTACTCGCGGATTGCGAGGTTGTGCTCGGTGCCGAGGCTGTTGAAGATCGCGAAGACGCGGTCCTGCTGGACGAGCTGGCGCGTCTGCTGGACGGTCGTCGACGGGTTGTAGCCGTCGTCGAGGTACTTGTACTGGATCCGCCGACCGTTCACGCCGCCGCGCGCGTTCACGTACTTGAAGTACGCCTCCGCGCCGCGGGCGACCGAGGCGTAGGCCGAGGCGACACCCGAGAGCGGCGTCGTGCCGCCGATCAGGATCGAGTTGCCCGAGACGCCCGGATCGGCCGTCTCACGACCGGCCGCCGGCAGCGCGAGCGAAAGCGCCGCAGCCAAGACCCCGATGAGGATGGACGTCCTCCGCATCCCTGCTCGAAGACGATCCTACAGACGCTTTGTTAGCGGAAAGGAAACCTTCGAAAGGAACCCTGCCGCGCCCCGCGGGAGGAGGAAGAGAACGACGATCAGCACGACCCCGTAGATGACCGCAGGCATGCCCGGCGACTTCGCCGCGTCCTGCAGTCCGTCCGGCAGCGACCCGACCTCGGCGAGCTCCTGGATCCCGACCGGGAGGTAGTAGAGGAAGAGAGCGCCCAGGATCAGGCCGACGAGCGAGCCGAGGCCCGCGATCACGACACCGATCAGGAGCTGGATCGAGAGGAAGACCGGGAAGCTCCCCGGGGTGACGATCGTCGAGACGATCGTGAGGAGCGCACCGGCGGCGCCCGCGTAGGCGGCGCTGATCGCGAACGCGAGCGTCTTGTACGACGCGAGGCTGACGCCGGACGAGGTCGCGGCGACCTCGCTGTCCCGGATGGCGCGAAAGGCCCGGCCGGGACGTCCGCGCAGGAGGAGCCAGGCGAGGGCTAGGCCGATGAGCCCGATCGTCCAGGCCAGGTAGTACGTCCAGTCGTTGAACGTCAGGTCCTTGTCGAGCACGGGGATATGGACGCTGTTGTCGATCGCGCCCGTGAGGCGGTCCTCCGTCGTGCCGAAGAGGTTCAGGCCGTTCGTGCCGCCGGTCAGCGTCTCCGGCTCGCGCAGGATGATCGGCATGGAGACGGCGAGCGCGAAGGTGACGAGGGCGAGGTACAGGCCGCGAAGGCGGAGCGCCGGCAGCCCGACGAAGAAGCCGAACACGCCTGCGACGAGCGCCGCGATCGGGATCGTCCAGACGTCCTGCATGCCGTCCCCGACCGGGAGCCAGTCCGGAGCCTCGAGCTGCGAGGCCTCGAGACCCGGCCGCCCCAGGATCAGCAGCGCGCTCACGTAGCCGCCGACCGCCATGAAGGCGCCGTGCCCGAGCGAGATCTGCCCGGTGTAGCCGGTGAGGATGTTCAGCCCGACGAGGGCGATGAAGAAGATCCCGACCCGCGCGAACTCCGAGGCTCGGAAGTCGCTGAGGAACCGCGGCAGGATCGCGATCGCGACGACGAACGCGATCACCCCGAGCGCGCGGAGCCCAAGGCCAAGTAACACTCTGTTACTTGGCCGCATCCGCCCCTCGCTTCGGCTCCTGGCGCGGGATCGCGCGTCGGGTCGGAGCAAGTAACACTCTGTTACTTGCGCTCATACGCGCCTCGCGGCGGCCCGCCCGAAGAGACCCTGCGGGCGCACGAGCAGGAGGGCCAGGATGAAGACGAAGGCCACGGGGAGGCGCAGGCCCTCGAGGTCGATCGGGAAGCCGGCGTCCTGCAGGTCGTCCGCGTACGTGCCGACGAGGTTGAGGAAGACGCCGAGCGCGAGCCCGCCGAGCACCGCGCCGCCGGGGCTGTCGATCCCGCCCAGGACGGCGGCGGCGAACGCGTAGATGAGGACGGCCTGCATCATCGTCGGCTCGAGCGGCGGGAAGGCGGCGGCCGTGAACATCCCGCTGACGGCACCGAGCGCGGCGGCGAGGCCCCACCCGATCCCGAGCATCCACCCCACCCGGATCCCGACCAGCCGGCTCGAGTCGGGGTAGAGCGCGGCCGCGCGCAGGGCGAGACCCGCCTTCGTGAACTTGAAGAAGGCCCAGAGAGCGGCGACGAGCCCGAAGGTGACGAGGATGATCCCGATGTCCTGGGCGTTGATCACGACGCTCCCGATCTCGATCGTCTTGGTCGGGAACGGCCGGTTGGGCGGGAACGTCCTCACCTCGCCCGACCAGAGCCAGGTCGCGAGCCCGTTGAAGACGAGCAGCAAGCCGAGGGTCACGATCACGACCGTGAGGACCGGCGCGCTCTCGACCGGCCGGATCACGACTCGCTGGAGCGCCAGGCCGCCGGCGAACGAGAGCAGGAGCGTCGCCGCGAAGGCGAGCCAGTACGGGAAGCCCCACTGGACGAGCTGCCAGGCGATGTACGTCGAGAACATCGCCATCTCGCCCTGCGCGAAGTTGATCACGCCCGTCGCGCGGTGGATCAGGACGAGCGCCAGCGCGAGCAGCCCGTAGATCGACCCCGACGCGAGCCCGATGACGACCTGCTGGAGGAACTCGGCCACCTCAGTCCACTCAGTACCCCAGGTAGCTCCGGCGGACGTCGTCGTTCCTGGCGAGCTCCTCGCTCGGGCCCTCGATCGCCACGTCGCCCGCCTCGAGCACGTACGCCCGGCTGGACGACTCGAGGGCGACGGCGGCGTTCTGCTCGACCACGAGCACGCTCAACTTCTCCTCCTCGTTCAGCCGCCGCACGATCCCGAAGATCTCTCGGACGACGAGCGGGGCCAGCCCGAGGGACGGCTCGTCGAGGAGCAGCAGCCGCGGCCGGCCCATCAGGGCGCGGGCGAGCGCGAGCATCTGCTGCTCGCCGCCGCTCAGCGTCCCGGCCGGCTGGTCGCGCCGCTCGCGCATCCAGCCGAAGAAGCCGAACACCCGCTCGAGCTCGTCGCCCAGGCCGTTCCGCCGCGTGTAGGCGCCGAGGCGGAGGTTCTCCTGCACGGTGAGCTCCGAGAAGGTGCCGCGCCCCTCGGGGACGTGGGCGATCCCCATCCGCGCCGTCCGCTCCGCCGAGCGAGGGAGCCGCTTGCCGTCGAAGAGGACCTCTCCCCGGCGGGCGACGGTGCCGGAGACGGCGCGGAGCGTCGTCGTCTTCCCGGCGCCGTTCGCGCCGAGCACGGCCACCATCTCGCCGTCGTCGACGGTCAGCGAGATCCCGTGGAGCGCCTGGACCGGGCCGTACCGGGCCTCGACGTCCCTCAGCTCGAGCAGCGCTACGCGCCCTATGTTGGCACCTCCCCCAGGTACGCCTCGATCACGGCGGTGTCCCGCTGGACCTCCTCCGGCGTGCCCTCCGCGATCTTCCGTCCGAAGTCGAGCACCTGGACCCGGTCGGAGACCGACATCACGAGGCTCATGTGGTGCTCGACGAGGAGGATCGTCAGGTCGCGCTCCTTGCGGATCCGGCGGATCAGCTCGCCGAGCACGCCGACCTCCTCGTGGTTGAGCCCGCCGGCGGGCTCGTCGAGCAGCAGCAGCCGGGGGCCCGCGGCCAGTGCGCGAGCGAGCTCGACGCGCTTCAGCGTCCCGAACGGGAGTCCGACCGCCGGGTGGGCCGCGACGTCGCCCGCGCCGACCTCCTCCAGTGCCTCCTGCGCGAACCGCCGCGCGCGCCGCTCGGCGAACCAGCCGCTCCGGGCATGCGTCCCGACCAGCACGTTGTCGAACACGGACATGCCGGGGAAGAGCTCGACGTTCTGGAAGGTGCGGGCGATCCCGCGCCTGACGATCTTGTGCGGCGGCGTCCGCAGCAGATTCGCGCCGTCGAAGACCACCTGGCCCGCGTCCGGCCGGTAGAGCCGCGTGATGACGTTGAAGACGGTCGTCTTGCCGGCGCCGTTGGGACCGATCAACCCCGCGATCGCTCCGGCCTCGACGTCGAAGGAGACGTCGTCGAGCGCGACGATGCCGCCGAAGCGGCGGGTGACGTTCCGGACCTCCAGCAGCGGCAAGGCCGGAGGATCGTAAAGCCGCCGGCTACCTCAGGCTTCGTTGTTCCACTTGCCGAACAGCGCCTCGTGGAGGTAGCCGCGAGTTTGCCACTCGGGCGGAACCGCCCCGCCGGGAGTGCCGCTCATCCGCGTGAGCGTGCGCGTGCCGTCCGGGCCGACCCATTCGGCCACGACGACCCAGCCGACGAGGACGGCGCTGTCCAGCCGGCCGTTGCCCTCCTGGCTCAGCTGGATCGCGTCGTGCAGCTTCTCCGCACCGCCGCTCATGGGAGCGACATCGACCGGAGTCGACGGCTCCTTGAGCTAACGGCAGGCGCGGAGGGCGCGATCGAGCGAGGCGGTGCGCGAGTCGCGGAGCGAGACGAGCGCGCGGACGAGCGTCCGGGTGCGGAGCCTCCGCGGCGCGATCGAGGCCGTGTACGGCGCCCTCGTGTCGCGCCGAATCCTCGTCCGCCCGCGGTAGAACGTGACCCCGGCGATGCGCGAGGCGGACGAGCCGCCCACGCGGAGGCGAACTGTCGAGCGCACGCAGCCGGCCGGGCCGCGCCGGTATCGGGCCTGGAGGCGCAGGTCGGGCCCGCGGCGGCAGGCGTCGCCGGCGCACGCGCGCAGCCGCGCGAGGCGAGCGGCGAGGTCGTTCCTCAGCGCGAGGCGGCTCGGATCCGCGTGGAGACTCTGCAGTTGGTGCGGGTCGCGGGCGAGGTCGTAGAGCTCCTGCTCGCCGTTCCCGTGCTGGACGAACACGTAACGCGGCGTGCGGATCGCCGTGTAGGTCGTCGTCTCCAGGAGGATGTCGCGGCCGGAGCGCAGCAGCGGGTCTCGCGCGAACGGAAGCAGCGAGTGGCCGTCGGGCCGGCGGCCGGGGCGCGCGTTCGCTGCGTCCAGGATCGTCGCCGCCAGGTCGACGTTCGCGACGAGGCTCGCGCGGCGGGCGGCGGCGGGCACACCCGGGCCGCGCAGGATCAGCGGCACGCGGACCGACGGCTCGTAGACGCGCACCTTGCCGTCCCTGACTCGATGCTCGCCGTGGAAGAAGCCGTTGTCGGACGTGAACACGATCAGTGTCCTCGAGAGCTCGCCGGAGGCGTCGAGGGCGGCGAGGATGTCGCGAATCCCCTCGTCGACCGCGAGCAGGGACTCGAGCCGCTGGCGGTAGTTCTCCGTGATGCCGTTGATCCTCGCCTGCGGGATCGGCGTCAGGCCGCGGATGGACGCCGGTTTGTCGGAGACATCCGCCTCGTTGAACGAGGGCGGCACGGGCAGCGGCTCGGAGGCGAAGCGGTTGCGGTGCCGGGGCGCCGGCGAGGGCGTGGCCTGGTTCGCCGGATCGTCCGCGTCGCGCGGGCCGCCGCTGTGCGGCGCGAGGAACGCGACCGAGAGGAAGAACGGCTGCGTCGAGTGCGCGTGGCGCCGGATCAGCTCGACGGCCTTCCGCGAGTAGACGTCCGTCTGGTAGTTCGCCGCGCCGGTCCCGTAGGTCACGAGCCGGCCGTTCTCGTTCAGCGTGTAGTTGTAGAAGCGGTACGTGGAGGGATCCGTCGAGCCGTACCACTCGACCCACCCCGCCGGGACCTCCGTGGGGCGGGCCTGCCCGTAGCCGTTCAGGTACTTGCCGACGTGAACGGTGTGGTAGCCGGCCTGGCGCAGCCAGGCGGGCAGCGAGTTGGCGTGCGTCGGCGCCAGCTTGTTGTACCCCCCGCTCGGCGCGGCGTTGCCCATGATCGTGTGGTTGTGGCCGTACTGGCCGGTGATGAACGTGGTGCGCGAGGGGCAGCAGAGCGGGAACGAGGCGAAGCTGTTCACGAAGGTCGTGCCCTGCGCCGCGAGCATCGCGTTCACGTTCGTCATGACGCGGATCGACTCGGCGGTCTGGTCGTCCGTCATCAGGACGAGGACGTTCGGCCGCGTCTGCGCCTGCTCCAGGCCTGAGGGGGAGGCTTGTGCAGCCTCCCCCTGTGCCAGGAGAGAGACGAGCGCGGCCGAGAGCGCCAGCACCGAGAACGATGCCGCTAGGACCCCCCACGCCCCCGGCCGTTTGCTCGTCATCCACTCGGTAGAACGCCACATGGCGGTTAGGTGTTTGTAAGCGTCCTGGAAAAGTTCTCGGGAACCGTCGCCGGAGCGGCGCAGACGAACCGCTCGCAGACGTAGACGGCCGGTTTGCCGTCGACGAGATCCTTGCCCTCGAGCAGCGGGACGCCGTCGGCCGGGCCGAAGGCCACGACGGTGTTCGGGTCGAACGGCGTGAGGGCCGCGCGGGCCACCTCACTGTCCGGCCGGCCCACAATCGCCAGCTCCCGCGGCGGCGAGAAATGGAGGTCAAGCGCCGACAGCGCGTGCCCGAACGCCTGCGGCGCCCGAGGCAGCGCCGTCGCGACGAGCCGGAAGACGCCGACGGCTCGATGCTCGAGCTCCTCGTCGCCGTAGATCCGTGCGAGGCGGAGCAGGACCTCCGCGAGCATCGAGTTCCCCGACGGCGTCGGGCTGTCGTCGAACGCCTTCTGGCGCGTGATCAGCCGCTCGCCGTGCTCGGGCGTGCGGAAAAAGCCGCCGTGCTCCTCGTCCGCGAACAGGTCGACGGCGAGCAGGGCGAGCCGCCTGGCCTCCTCGAGCCAGCGGAGCTCCCCGGTCGCAACATGCAGCTCCAGGAGGCCGCGCGCGGTGTCCGCATAGTCCTCCAGGAAGCCGGTGGTCTTCGCCCTGCCCTCCCGGTAGCTGCGGAGCAGTCGTCCCTCCCCGTCGGACAGCGGGCCGAGCAGGAACT
>DASSSO010000137.1:0-3658 GCA_035776735.1 Gaiellaceae bacterium
TGCTCGCACCACGGGAACACGCCGCCCTGCACCGACGCGGTGCTCGCCGCGGGCGTCGTGCGAGTCGTGGCCGGCTCGCTCGATCCGAACCCGAAGGCGGGCGGCGGGCTCGAGCGGCTCCGCGAGGCCGGCGTCGAGGTCGAGGACGCCGACCTCTTCGAGGCGCGCGCTCTGAACGAGGCCTGGCGGACATGGGTCTCGCAGGGGCGGCCGTTCGTGACCTACAAGGCGGCGACGACGCTCGACGGCCGGGTGACGATCCCGGGGGAGCGCTGGATCTCCGGCGAGGAGAGCCGCCGCCTCGTCCACGAGCTCCGCGCGGCCTCGGACGCGGTCGGCGTCGGGATGGGGACCGTGCATGCCGACGCGCCGAGGCTGGACGCGAGAGACGTCGGCGCCGCGCGGCAGCCCCGGCGGCTCGCCTTCGGCCGGGGCCCACTGCCCGAAGGCTCCGAGCTCGAGCTGCGCACGGGCCCGCTCGCCGACGAGCTGGCGGCGCTGGCCGAGGAGGGCGTCCAGTCGCTCCTGCTCGAGGGCGGTCCGCGGATCGCCGCCGCCTTCCTCCGCGCCGGCCTGCTCGACAAGCTGCTCGTCTTCGTCGCGCCGCGGCTCTCCGGGAGCGGCCCGCGCCTGTTCGAGGGCGAGCCCTCGCCGGTGCGGCTCAGCCGCCTCTCGGCCCGCCCCGTCGGAGAAGATCTACTCCTGAGCGGCTATGTCGACGAACCCTGACCTCGTCCAGACGCTGTCCCACTGGCTCGCGGGCCACGCCGACCTCGGCCAGGTCCGCGAGGCGCTCGCCCAGCCGGGCGACCTCGGGCCGGAGTCGCGGGAGCTGATCGAGGAGTTGCGCGACGAGCTGTCGCGACCGGACGTCTCCGGCTCCGAGCTCCAGCCGCTCGTCCGAGAGGCTATCGAGGCGATCGCGCTCGGCGAGTAAGTGCCTCTCCAGGCAATACACGCCGGCTGCACACCTCGAGAGGCACTAACCTGGCCGCGTGTTCACGGGGATCGTCCGGGAGCGGGCGCGGACCGTGTCGTTCGGCGATCGGCGGCTGGTCGTCGAGTCGTCGCTCTCCACGGCCGTCGGGGACTCGGTCAATGTCGACGGCGTCTGCCTGACCGTGGTCGAGGCGCAGAACGGACGGCTCGCGTTCGACCTGATGGACGAGACGCTCGCCCGCACGAAGGGCTTCGGCGACGCCGTCAACCTCGAGCCCGCTCTCGCTGCGGGCGAGCCGCTGGGCGGCCACTACGTCCAGGGCCACGTCGACGGTGTCGGACGGGTCCGCGCGTTCGAGGGCGAGCGGCTCACGGTCGAGGCGCCGCCGGAGATCCTCCGCTACTGCGTGGAGAAGGGCTCGATCGCGGTCGACGGCGTCTCCCTGACGATCGCGGAGATCGACGCCGAATCCTTCACGGTCGCCCTCGTCGCCCACACGCTCGAGGTGACGACGCTCGGCCGGCTCGAGCCCGGTGATCCCGTCAACCTCGAGGTCGACATCCTCGCCAAGTACGTCGAGAAACTGGTCGGCTCCTCGCCGTAGCCCCGATACCATGGCCGCTATGGCGACCACGGAAACGTCGCTCTCGGCGATCGAAGAGGCGATCGAGGACATCCGCGCCGGCAAGTTCGTCGTCGTCGTCGACGCCGCCGACCGCGAGAACGAGGGCGACCTGACGATCGCCGCCCAGTTCGCGACGCCCGAGGCGATCAACTTCATGGCGACGCACGCGCGCGGCCTGATCTGCCTCTGCCTGACGCCCGAGCGCTGTGACGAGCTCGCGCTGCCCCCGATGGTGCAGAAGAACGAGGCGCCGCTTCAGACCGCCTTCACCGTCTCGATCGAGGCGCGCGAGGGGGTCACGACCGGCATCTCGGCCGCCGACCGCTCACGGACGATCCAGACCGCGATCGACCCGAACAAGGGTCCTGCCGCGCTCGTCCAGCCGGGCCACGTCTTCCCGCTCCGCGCCCGCCCCGGCGGCGTCCTCGAGCGCACGGGCCAGACCGAGGCGGCCGTCGACCTCGCCCGCCTCGCGGGCCTGATTCCGGCCGGCGTCGTCTGCGAGGTGATGAACGACGACGGGACGATGGCCCGCGTGCCCGACCTGATCGAGTTCTGCGACCTCCACGGGATCAGGCTGATCACGGTCGCCGACCTGATCGAGTACCGCCGCCGTACGGAGAAGCTCGTCGAGCGCACGGTGTCGGTGCGGCTGCCGACGGCCCACGGCGACTTCACCGCCGTCGCCTTCCGCGAGAGGCTGACCGGGAAGACGCACGTCGCGCTCGTCAAGGGCGAGATCGACGGCGCGGAGGACGTCCTCGTCCGCGTGCACTCGGAGTGCCTGACCGGCGACGTCTTCCACTCGCTGCGCTGCGACTGCGGCGAGCAGCTCGAGCACGCGCTCGAGCGGATCGGGGCCGAGGAGCGCGGCGTCCTGCTCTACATGGCGCAGGAGGGACGGGGGATCGGCCTGCTCAGCAAGCTGAAGGCCTACGAGCTCCAGGAGGAGGGGCTCGACACCGTCGATGCGAACCTCGAGCTCGGCTTCCCGGCGGACGCGCGGGAGTGGGGGATCGGCAACCAGATCCTCGCCGACCTCGGGCTGTCGACGATCCGGATCCTCACGAACAACCCGAAGAAGATCACCGGGCTCGAGGGCTTCGGGCTGCGCGTCGTCGAGCAGGTGCCGATCGAGACCGAGCCGACAACCGAGAACCGTCGCTACCTCGAGACGAAGCGCGACAGGCTCGGCCACAAGCTCCACCACCAGGATCTACGGTTCGGCTCTTGACCGACAGGCTCGAGGAACGCGAGGAGAACGTCCGCCCCGAGGAGGAGATCCCGCAGCTGCGGACAGCCGAGACGGAGGTGGAGGCGGAGCAGGCCGAAGAGGTGGCCGAGCATGCTCCGGGCCGGTTCGACGTCCCGTCCGGCTACCGCGTCGTCACCGGCTCGTCTGACGGCGACGGCGTCGCGGTCGGCGTCGTCGTCGCGAAGTTCAACGGCGAGATCACCCGCAGGCTGCTGGAACGGGCGCTCGAGGAGCTCGAGGCCGCCAACGTGCCGCGCGAGTCGGTCACGATCGTCCCCGTCCCCGGCGCGTTCGAGCTCCCGCTCGCCGCGATGGCGCTCGCCAAGACCCGCAAGTACGCCTGCGTGGTCGCTCTGGGCTGCGTCGTCCGCGGCGAGACGCCGCACTTCGACTTCGTCGCCGGCGAGGCCGCGCGCGGCCTCGCGCAGGCGAGCGCGGAGTTCGACGTCCCCGTCTCGCTCGGACTGCTGACCACCGACACGTACGAGCAGGCGGAGGCGCGCGCCGGCGGCTCGCACGGCAACAAGGGGTGGGACTCGGCGATGGCGGCGATGGAGATGGCCGACCTGTTCGAGATGCTCGACGCGGGCGAGCTCGCCGACGACGAGGCCGAGGGCTGATGCCGCGCCTGGAGAGCCGCGCGCGAAGCCGTGCGCTGCAGGCGCTGTACGCGTGGGACATGCGCGGCGAGCACGATCTCGAGCGCGTCGCGCAGCGCGTGTGGGATGATCTCGCCGTCGCGCCTGACGAGCGACGCGTGGCATCCACGTTGATCCATGTCTTCTCGGGCCGTCGCGCGGAGCTCGACCGTGAGCTCAAGGCGGTAACCGAGAACTGG
>DASSSO010000008.1:0-43367 GCA_035776735.1 Gaiellaceae bacterium
AGCACGAGCACGAGCGCCCGCGGCAGGTTGACTCGAGGGTCGAGGAACGACCAGTAGCCGGAGTCAGCGAGCACGAGAACCACGGGATGCGCGAGAACGAGCGTGACGGCCACGACCCCGGCCTGCCGGTGGAACTGGAGCAGCGTGTCCTGGCCGAGGAAGGCGGAGACCCTGCGCAGCCGGGCGGTGAGGATCGCCTGCAGCGCGATCATCGCGAGGCCGATGAAGCCGAAGGCGATCGCGAGCTCCACCCAGAAGCCGCGGGACGCAGGCTCGTCGCCGACGAGGATCACACCCAGCGGCAGCAGGGTTACGCCGAGGTAGACCCCGGCGAAGAGGAGCAGTCTCACGGGACCGCGGCGCTCGGCTTCGAGCCGAGACCCGCATCCGGTCGCAGGTCGCGGGCGCTCTCGTACTCGCGAACGAGGTAGCGCAGCTCGGCGTCGGCCGCCACCCGCTCGGAATCGATTGCGAGCGTGGCGCCCAGCCGCCGGACGAAGCCCCGCTGCTCGAGGGCGGATAGACACTCGGCGACACGGCGCCGGCGCTCGCCCCGCATGGCGAGCGCCGACGGAACCGGTCGGCCGACGCCGCGAGCCTCCTCGACCTCGCGCGCGAGCGCGTCCGCAAGCTCGCCCTCCGAGAGGGAGGGAGACCCTTCCCCGCAGGCGCGCGCAAGACAAGCGGCGACCACCTGGCCGCACGTGGGCGGCGTGAGCCGCCGCAGCTCGGACAGCACCACCGTCTCGGCGTCCGCGTCCGGGGTCGGCAGAGGGCGCCCGAACGCGACGTATGCCCATGGGCGGCCGCGCGTGAGCGGATCGTAGGCGACGCCGACGTGCAGGAGCGTCTCGGGACGGCCGCGGCGGAGGAGCAACCCGATCGTCCGGTCGAGCGGCCCGATCGCGCCATCGGGCGAGATGCGTCCTTCGGGGCTCAGGAGGAGCGGCTCGCCCGCCCGCAGGAGTTCCACGAGCCCGCGCAGAGCGACCATCGCAGCGCCGGCTTTCCGCTCCCAGACGGGCTCCGCCGCCGAACCCGCGAGCTCGTCGCGGTCGAGGATCGTGAGCAGGAGGTCGGCGAACTCGGCGCGCAGGACGTCCCGCGGACGGCTCGGCGCCTGGAGACCGTGCTCCGCGGCCCGCGCCTCGAGCGCCGTCAGGACGCGCGGGCCGAGCACGCCGTCGAGCGGCGTCTGCTCCGGCAGCCCGGCGAGCGCCTCTCCCAGCTTGATCGTGGTCGCGCTCGGCACGGGATGGGCGCGGAGGCGTGCTAGCCACGGCGCGAGCGAGACCGGATAGAGCAGTCGCCGCAACCAGAGCGGAGTCGCAGGCTGAAAGCCTGCGAAGAAGCCCGGGTGGAACAGATCCTCACGTGCCGCGAAATGCGGCCACGGGTCACGGTTGCGCCACGCCCGGGCGCGCAGGTACAGGGTGGAGCCGAGCAACGGCACGTCTTCGAAGCGCCGATGGCTGAAGAGCACGAGCGTCCCGCGAGAGAGACGGAGGCCTTCGCCGCCGATGGTCTCGGCCCGCATCGAAGCACGCGTGTAGGCGAGCATTGCGAGCGCCACGGCATTGCCGAGACCGCCCACCCGTCTTCCGGCGCTCATGTCCTCATCCGTCGCGCGTGCACGAGGTCGTGATCGGGCGCGCGGGCCTGGCCGGCGCGCCGCGGCGACGAAGACGGGGCACCGGCTCTAACGCCGACTGCGCCGGCGACGAGAGAGATGATCTCCTGCGCGGCCCGCGGCCGGCGCGCGCGAAGCGCCGCCCGACGCAGCCGCTTCCTCAGCGCCTCGTCGGAGAGGACAAGCGTCAGCTTGTAGGCGAGCGAGTCGCTGCCGTGCGCCTTGACCGCGACTCCCGCGTCCTGGAGGTAGTCACAGTTACGCTCCTCCTGGCCCGGCATCGGGTCTATGAGGATCATGGGGAGCCCCATGGCCATACACTCGGAGGCCGAGACCCCGCCGGGCTTCGTTACCGCCACGTCCGCAGCAGCCATGAGCTCGTGGACGTTGTGAACGAACCCTGCCACGCGCAGCCGCCCGCCGAGACGGGCGGCGGCCCCCGCGAGCCGCTCTTCCAGCGCACTGTTCAGGCCCGTGAGCGCGACCACCTGAGTCTTCTCGGCCGCGAGGGCGACCTCGACCGCGGTCTCGATCTCACCGAGTCCCACGCCCCCGCCCATCACGAGCACGACCAGTGCATCGGGCTCGAGACCGAGTGCCGCTCGCGTCGCGGCGACCGATCCGCGCGCCTCGAAGGCCCGCCGGATGGGTATGCCAGTCACGGAGATGCGGTCGCTCGGGACGTTCCGGCGCACGAGCGAGAACCGCAGCTCGTCGTCCCCGACGAAGTAGCCGTCGGCAGTCCGCTGCGTCCAGAAGGAGTGGGCGTGGAAATCGGTGACCACGATCCCGAGGAAGCAGCGGTCGCGCTGCCTCCTCCGGCCCGGGTCGAGAAACTGCGGGCCGAGGAAGTGCGTGGCGAGAATGACGTCCGGAGCCCAATCGGATACGAAGCGGCGAAAGGCCACCGACTCGATCCAGTCCACCGCTTTCAGGATTCTGGCCTGATCCTGCCGCGCCCTGCGGTCGTCGAAGGTGTCGTACAGGTACCCCCACAGGGACGGCATCCGGTCCACGACCTTGAGGTACGACCGCGTGTTCGCGCGCCGGTAGAGAGGCGAGGTGAAGTCGAGGACGTCGACGCTTGTCACGTCGACGTTCGGGAGGAGCGACGTGGCAGCTTCCTCGAGAGCGACCGCGGCCATCGTGTGGCCGGCGCCCGCGGAGGTCGAGACGATCATCAGCCGCATAGCCACCGGCTCAGGCCCTCGAGTCCGCGTGCGCGAGGCCGAACCGACTACCCTCGGCAACCGCGCGCACCGCGGACACGAGATCGCGATGGGCCGCTTGCGCGAGCACGTACCCACGTGCGCCGGCCGCGAAGGCCCGGCTTTCGTACACCGGGTCGTCGTCCAGCGACAGGACCACGACCTGCACACCTGCCGCCGCGGTCAGCACCGCATCCACGGCTTCGGCGCCGCTCGCGCGCCCGAGCCGAGCATCCATGACGACGACGTCGGCGCCCAGTGCGCGAATGCAGCCCAGTGAGTCCTCCGCAGTCGCCGCCTCGCCCACCACGTCGATCCTCTCGGCGTTGCCGAGAATTCCGTGCATGGACGCGCGCATCAGCGGCAGAGCCCCGACCAGCACGACGCGAATCCGGGCGGGTGGTGCGTCCGCCCCATCGTTGCCGTTCCCCGTACCGGTCATTCTCCCGCAGCGTCGGGCATACGCCTCGGCGTGACATCGGCAGAATCACCGATCTAACATGCGGTGTTACCACACGCGAGAAGGGCCGCCATGTCCGCAGACGCCGCGCCGGGAAGCACCCGCCCGGTCGACCAGACATCCGAGATCGCCGACGTCGAGCGTCGTCTGCTCGCCATCGGGATCGCACTCAGCACGGAGCTGTCGCTCGACGGCGTTCTCCAACACGTCGTCGAAGCCGCCGCCTCCCTGACCGGCGCCCGCTTTGCCGCCCTCGGTGTCGTCGAGAGATCCGGTGCTCGGCTAGAGCGCTTCATCACGACGGGCATCGACTCAGAGACCAGGGCCCGGATCGGCGAGCTCCCGGAGGGTCGGGGAATCCTGGGAGCCGCGACCCGCTCGCCGCGTCCGCTCCGGCTCCGAGACCTCGCGCAGGACCCGCGCGCGGTCGGGTTTCCCCCTGGCCATCCCCCGATGAAGACCTTCCTCGGCGTCCCGATCCGGATTCGCGGTGCTCCGTACGGAAGCATCTACTTGACCGAGAAGGAGAGTGGTGAGGAGTTCACCGAGAGAGACGAGGAAGTGGTCGCGATCCTCGCCGCCCAAGCAGCAGTCGCGATCGAGAACGCCCGCCTCAACGAGGCGTCCGCTCAGTGGCTCCGTCAGCTCGAGACGCTGATCGAGGTCGGGGATTCTCTCGCGACGGAGATCGAGCCGCAGCGTCTGCTCGAACTCATCGCCGTGCGGCTCCGCGAGCTCGTCGATGCACGCTTGGTGGCGGTCTGGGCGCCCGCGTCCGACGGGCTGCTGCGGATCGTCGCCGCCGCCGGAGAGGAGGCCGAGACGCTCCTGGGCTTGCGCGCGTCGCTCGCCGACAGGGCGATGATGCGGGTTTTCGAGCACGCGGTCAGCGCGCGGTCCGACTCGGTGCCCGACGATCCCGAGGTCGACCAGTCGCTGGCCCGCCGCCTCGGCGTGCGGGCCGCCGTCTGGGTGCCTATGCCCTCGCACGGTCGAAGCCTTGGGGTGATCGGACTAGCCGACAAGCTGGGAGCCGACGCGTCCTTCTCCGGCGAGGACGTCCGACTCGCTGAGATCTTCGCCCGCCGCGCCGCCGTTGCGATCGAGCTCGGGCGACGCGTGGCCCGCGATCAAGTCCGCTCGATCGTCCAGGCACAGGAACTCGAACGCAGGCGACTCGCCCGCGAGCTGCACGACGAGACCGGTCAGGCGCTCGCCGCCATCCTACTCGCGCTGAAGCCGCTCGAGTCGCAGGCGGGCGAGGAGGCGCTCAGGCCCATTGGCGAGCTCGTCATGCGCACGCTCGACGACGTCCGCCGCCTCGCCGTCGAGCTGCGCCCGCCGATCCTGGACGACTTCGGGCTCGCGCCCGCGCTCGAGCGTCTGTCCGCTGCGACCGCTCAGCGGGCCGGGATTCGGGTCACCTTCGAGCCGAGCGTGGAATCCGGACGCTTTCCGGACGAGATCGAGACAGCCCTGTACCGGCTCGCACAGGAAGCACTCACCAACGTCGTGAAGCATGCAGAAGCGCGGCACGTACGCGTCCTGCTCACCTGGCGGGAAGGGGTCGCCGCTCTCGCCGTCGAAGACGACGGGCGAGGGTTCAACGCTCAGAACACCTCTGGACACCGCCTCGGAATCGTCGGGATGCACGAGCGGGCCGCTCTGCTGGATGGGACGGTCACGATCGCGTCGAAGCCGGGCGCCGGAACCCGCTTGGTCGCCGAGTTCCCGACCCCGGTCCCAGCCGACCGGGCATTCTGATCGCGGCGAGCACGCGGTCGTGCGCGGCGGGTACGCAGGCTTCGAGGCCGAAGGACTCTGCAGGGCGCCTCATCACCCCTCCCCGCCATAGCGCCGCTCCAGCTCGGCCGCGGACAGCCAGAGCGCGACCGCGCGCAGCCCGCCCCTGCCCTGGCGAAGGCGCCTGCGGCCCTGTGGCGCCCAGCGCGCCAGCACTCCGCGCAGGTACCAGTCTTCCAGCCGCCCCCGGATGCGATCCGGGGCGGTGGGCGCGGGCACTTCTTCGAAGCCCACTCGGCGCGCGAAGGCCGCCAGGATGGTCTTGGCGCTGTAGGCGACCGGACGGTCTGAGGGTGCGCGGTCGCGGGCCCAGCCGGCAAGCAGGCGAAGCTCCTCGCGCCCGGCCGCAAAGCCATCCGCCAGGCGATCGTCACTGGCGTAGCGACGAACGACGCGGTTGTCGAGATGAACAGCCCCCACCAGGGCGCCGCGACGGATGACAGTCCCGTCCTGCAGGATGACCTCCTCGCCGCGATGACGTTCGAGGCGAATGCCGATCAGCCCGCCCGACCGTACCGGCCGCGGGCGAAGGCGTGCCCGGTCGATGCGCTCTGCCAGCCGGAGGATGGGATCGAGCACTCGCGGAGGAAGCGACCGGCGAGGCGGCGACTCGCGAGGAGCGCTCATCGGTTCAGTAGGCTAGCGAGCCTTTGACCCGCGTCCTCGCACAGCGGGCCGGCGTCGTCGCTTGCCATGGATGCGGCTAGGCCCGCGTTCCTGCGGCGACTGCGCCGGCGCTGGAGCCGCCCCGTGCACTGCCGGTACGCTTCTGTTTCGCCGGCGGTCTCGGCGTGTGCGAGGAGTGTGTAGATGAGCGCAGAGAGAGAGCGATCCGGGTCCTGATCGTCGACGACCACGCGGTCGTGCGCGCCGGGCTCCGGCGCCTCCTCGATGCCGAAGATGACATCGAGACGGTTGCCGAAGCCGGAGACGGCGAGCGAGCCGTGTTCGAGGCGATGGCCGGCCGGCCGGACGTCGCGCTAATCGACTTGCACATGCCGCGCGGATCCGGTCTCGACGCCATCCCCAAGATCGTCGAGCTTGTCGCCGGCCCAAGGGTGCTCGTCCTCTCGATGCACGACGATCCGCGCTACGTTCGGGCCGCTTTCGAAGCCGGAGCAACCGGATACATCCTCAAGGAGGCGGCGGCCGGCGATCTCGTCCATGCCGTGCGCGAGGTCGCGGGCGGTGGGAGCTACCTCCACCCCCAGCTCGGAGCCCGCATGCTGGCGGCCAAGGCCGAAAGAGGCCAGTCGGGAGGCCGAGAACGTCCTGTCCGAGCGCGAGCAGGAAGTCTTGCGGCTGCTCGCTCTGGGGCACACGAACAAGGAGATCTCCCAGATCTCTACATCTCCGTTCGCACCGCGAAGACCCACAGGGCCCACATCATGCGGAAGCTCAGGCTCTCGACGCGAGCCGATCTCGTGCAGTACGCCCTCGCAATGAGGCTCGTCGAGACCGAGGAGCCGTGAGCCGCCTGGCCTCCACACTCGCCTGAGCGGGCTCTCGCAGCCGGCAGCGGCTGCCGGGCGCGAGGCGAGGGAAGAACCGCAGCCCGAATCGTGGGTTTGCACCGATGCGGGTACGTGCCCAGGCGTGCACGGTGGCCGCATGGGCCTCGCGCGCTGGCGAATTCCCCTGGCGGGCTTCCTCCTCGCACTCATGGGCGGGGCTTCGTACGCGTGGGGCGTCTTCGCGGACCCGCTGATCGCGAGGTTCGGATGGACGTCCGCCGAGGCCAAGGCGCCGTTCACCGCCTTCATGGTCGCCTTCGCCGCCTCGATGGTCCCGGCCGGGAAGCTGCAAGATCGGTGGGGGCCTCGCCGAGTCGCTGCCATGGGCGCTGTGCTCTTCCTAGTCGCGTACGGGCTCGCCGCGCTGGTGGGACGTATCCCGCAGCCGGCGTGGCTCGTTCTCACGTACGGACTCGTGGGAGGCACGGCGTGCGGTCTCACCTACGCGCCCATCGCGCCCACCGTCCGGAAGTGGTTCCCCGACCGCCCCGGCTTCGCGATCTCGCTCGCCCTGATGGGCTTCGGTCTGGCGGCGGCCGTCTTCGCACCGCTCAAGGCGGAGCTATGGCTGGTGTCGCTCGGAATCGAGGGGACGCTGCTGCTACTCGCGTTGCTGACCTCCGCCGTCTCGCTTGTCGCCGCTCGCTTGATCGTCAACCCGCCTCCAGGCTGGACGCCTTGCGAGGAGCCGTCTGGGCCGCGAGCACCCGCTGCGACGGCCGTACGCATGGAAGCGACGCCGGGCGAGGCCGTTCGGAGCTCGGAGTTCTGGGTGCTCTGGGCTGCCTTCGCATGCGCGATCTTCGGCGGGCTCCTGGCCGTGGGCATCCTCCCGGCCTTCGGGACGCGCGTGCTCGGCCTGCCGGCTCTCGAGGCGGCGACCGCAGTGACCGTCTTCGCCGCAGTCAACGGCATCGGTCGTCCGCTGGCCGGTTGGCTGGCGGATCGGATCGGGGCCGTCTCGGTCCTCATCGTTACCTACGTCGTCCAAGCGGCCGCGCTCCTGACGCTGCCGGCTTTCGTCGTCGACGTGCCGACGCTGTACGGGTTCGCCGCGGTGTTCGGGTGGGGCTTCGCGGCCACCCTCGCCCTGTTTCCAGTGTTGGCCTCAGTTTGCTTCGGCGTCGAGAACCTCGGCTTCGTCTACGGCCTGCTCTTCACCGCCTTCGGCGTCGGAGCGCTCGGGCCGGTTCTCGGATCCTCGATCTTCGACGCGACGGGCAGCTACACACCGGCGTTCCTAGTCTCGGGCGCACTGGCGGGGCTGGCCGTTGCGCTCGGCACCGTCCTCAGGTTCCGGTATGCGCTGCGCTGACCGACTCGGCGGACCGCCGCATTCCCGCAGCACGGAGGCACATTCCTAGCAGTCGAAGGGGGCCCGCATGCTCGACGCCACCTTCACCCTCGGCCGTGTGGCCGGAGTCCGGATCGGCCTCAACTGGACCTGGCTGCTCGTGTTCGCGCTCATCACGTGGACGCTCACGGCGTCGGCCTTCCCTGCTCAGAACCCGGGGCTGGGCGAGGCCACGTATCTGGCCATGGGCATCGCCGCATCGGGGTTCTTCTTCGCCGCGATCCTCGCGCACGAGCTCGGACACGCCGTCCAGGCTCGGCGCGAGGGCATGGAGATCGAAGGCATCACCTTGTGGCTGTTCGGCGGCGTCGCGACGTTCAAGGGTCACTTCCCCGGTGGCGGCGCGGAGCTTCGGATCGCGCTGGCAGGACCGCTCGTGACGGCCGTTGTCGGCGGACTCCTCGTCGGAGTAGCAGCAACGATCTCGCTTCCGCCTGAGGTCGACGGCACCATCGCCTGGCTCGGCTACACCAACCTCGTCCTGCTGGCGTTCAACCTGCTCCCGGCGCTGCCTCTGGACGGCGGGCGGGTGCTGCGAGCCGCGCTGTGGCACCGGAGCGGCGACTACGAACGGGCAACGCGACTCGCCGCCACGATCGCGCGCGGCTTCGGGTACGTCCTCATTGCCTGGGGGATCGTCCTCCTCATCTTCCAAGGAGTCTTCAGCGGCGTATGGATCGCGTTCATCGGCTGGTTCGTCCTCGTGGCGGCAGCGTCGGAGGAGCGGTTCGCCAGGATGAAGCGGACGTTCGAGGGGGCCACGGTGGCCGAGCTCATGAGCCGCGACCCGGTCACCGTGGCTCCCGATCTCTCCCTCGAGCACGTCGTTGACCGCGTCATCTGGTCGAGCCGGTACACGACCTACCCCGTCGTGGAGAACGACCGCACGGTCGGGCTGCTCCCCTTCCGATCAGTGGCCGCCGTCCCGCCTCCCGACTGGGCCACCCGGACAGTGTCGGACTGCATGATCCCGCTCGAAGGCGTCCCCGTCCTCTCGGAGACGACTCCCCTCGAGGAGGCGATCGGCGCCCTCGGAGAGTCCGATCTCGGCCGCGCGCTCGTGCTCGACGGCGACCGGCTGGTCGGGCTCCTCTCGATCACCGACGTCGCCCGCGCCCTCGAGCTGGGAGTCACCAGCCGTCGCAGCCGCATCGGTGACCGGGCCGATCGCCGGTAGCGCTCCGTGCCACGAGCTTGCGCTCGGTCAACTACCGAGCGGGGGTACGGCTCCGCACTGATGCAGGCCGACGGCGTCGGCGGGACACTTCCCTCCCGAACGTCTTGATTCCGCGAGACGAGAGGAGGCTCGATGATCGTGGTAGGTGTCGATGGGTCGGAGCAGGCGACGAAGGCGCTTCGCTGGGCGCTCCGCGAGGCGACCCTGCGCACATGCCACGTGCTCGCACTCTACGCCTGGACGGTGCCGGTACAGCCGGGGCGGCTCGGTCACTACACGGTGCGGCTACAGGATCCTCAGGTGTACCAGGAAGGTGCGGAGGCGACGCTCGAGGGCATCGTCGGCGAGGTCACGTCCGACGCCGGTGACGTCACGATCGAGCGCCGCGCGGTTCACGGCTCCCCCGCCCACGAGCTCATCCGTGCGTCGAAGGCCGCCGAGCTTCTCGTCGTCGGCTCACGCGGCCTGGGCGGTTTCTCGTCGCTCCTGCTCGGTTCTGTAAGCCAGCAATGCGCCCAGCACGCCACCTGCCCGGTGGTGATCGTTCGTTAGCGGGAAGTGTGCGGGCCTTCCTCGGGCGGGAGACGGTTTTCTACCGACGCTACGGCACTCGCTCTTGTGAAGGCTGACGGTGTTCACGTGATTTCGGTGCGGGCGCCCGAGGCGCGGCATTTGCAACGACCCAGTCGCAGGGAGGAATCGCCGATGACGACCACCAGCGCGCGGACGATGGCAGCGGTTTGGCGCTCTGCCGTCGCCGAGCCAGCAGACGTCCCGCCGTTCCTCGTCCACGAGGCCGGCGGCTGGCGAGAGGTCACATGGACGGAGGCGGGACGTGCCGTCGACGAGCTCGCCGCCGGGTTCCTGTCCCTCGGCATCGGCAAGGGGGACCGCGTCGCGATCCTGTGCCGCACCCGCGTGGAATGGACGCTCTGCGACTACGCGCTCATCTCGATCGGCGCCGTCGTCGTGCCGATCTACCCGACCAGCTCCACGGCCGATGCCGTGCACATTCTCACCGACTCCGGCTCGAAGCTCCTCGTCTGCGAGGACGCCGGAGGCTACTCCAAGATCGAGCGGGCGCGGGGGGAACTGTGGGCGCTGGAGGCAGTCGTGGCGATCGAGATCGTGCCAGGCGCCGAGTACTCTCTCGACTCACTCCGCGCCCGCGGGCGTGAGCTCTTGGAGGAGAATCCGCTCGCGGTGGACGACGCGCGCAACGAGATCGCCGAGAACGATCTCCTAACGATCGTCTACACGTCGGGAACGACCGGCCCGCCCAAGGGGTGCATGCACACGCACCGCAATTGGTGGGCTATGGTCGAGTCGATCAGCAACGTGCCCGGCATCCTCGTCCCGGGATACCGGACCGTCCTCTTCCTCCCGCTCGCGCACGCCTTCGCGCGCATGGTGGAGTTCGTCGGCGCCCGCTCGGGCATCACGGTCGGCGAGGCGAGCGCGGGAGCGTCGGGCCGGCAAGCGTCATCGGGGCGCACTCCGAAGCCACGATGTGGAGGAAGACCGCTTCGTGGGTTCCACTTCGCTCGGCGCTGCCACGAGCGACTGGACGAACTCATGTGCCGCTTCCGAGAAGGGCAGCAGGACGCGGTCGGCTCCCGCCCGCTCGAGCACGGGGGTGTGCTCGGCAAGCTCCGCCGCAACCGCGACGCGACCCCCGTAGCCGCGGTGCCTGAGCGCGTGCAGGAACGTGACGTTGTCGTCCAGCCGTCTGACCGTGCTCACGATCCAGCGCACGTTGTGCAGCGGAAGCGCATCGGGAAGGGCCGGGTCCTCGACGTCGCCGAAGAGCACCGGCAACCCGCGCTCTCCCCAGGCCGCGAGGCGCCGCGGATCGAAGTCGACTCCGAGCACCGAGATCCCCGCACGCTGGAAGCCGACGGCGATCGCGCCGCCGTAGCGACCGAGACCGAGGACGACGACCTCGGCGGGAAGGGCCGACCGCTCCGCGGCGTCCGCACGCGTCCTCCTGCGCTCGAAGACGCCGAGCTTCGGCGCGAGCCGTCGGTACAGGCGCTCTCCGCCGAGGATTAGCGCGGAAGCACGACCTGCTCGTCGTGCAGTCGGTCGAGCCGCTCCGTCAACCGCACGACCTCAGGCTGGAGCTGGGCGAGCAACCCGCGAACCGCCGCGGTATCGACCGCCCCCGCCACCGGGTCGCTGTCCTCGTCACGGGCCGGGACCGGGTGCGGGAGCAGCGCGAGCAGCGAATCGACCTCGGCGAGGAGGAGGCGAAGCTCGTCCCGGCGCTCCGTTCGCAGCTCCTCGCCCTCGAGGGACTCCAGCGCGACACCCGCCGGCGGCTCGGCGATCTCGACGAGGCCTAGCCGGTGCAGCTCCTCGAGCAGCCGATCGAGCGAGCCGCGGCGGGCGATGAGCCGCACCTTCGTCATAGGGACGAGCACGCTATGCCCCCTCTCCCGAAAGCACGACCTCGCAGAGCTCGTCGGCAAGACGATCGCGGATGGTCTGGAAGTCCGCGAGCAGCGCCTCGACCGCTTCGGCCGCGGCGCCTCGCGTGGCCGCCGCCTCTTCGTGAGCAGCCGCGACGATCGCTGCTCGCCGTCGTTCCGCTTCGCGGTCGCCCGACGCACGGGCGAACGCGAGAAGCGCATCGGCCTCGGCGCCCGCGGACGCGACCCGCCCGTCGGCCGCCCGGGCCGCCGCAGTGCGGGCGTCCAAGGACGCCTCGAGCTGCTGAACGGCCTCGAGCGCTCCGGTGCCATTGCCGTTGCCGCTCGTCACGCCGCGCTCCGCCGTCGCTCGGCCTTCGTCCGCGCCCGCCGAAGCCGGACGCGCCCCTCCGCCTCGCGCTCGTCGAGTTGTTCGGGTGATCTCGTCGGCGAGCCGGCGGAGGGAGAGCTCGAGCGCAGCCAGATCGAGAAGGCCCTCGAGCAGACCTTCGAACCGGTCGGCGACGTCGTCCGTACGAGCGGTCGTGCCCGCGAGGCTGAAACCGCGACCCTCTCGCGGACGTACGACCGCCTCGTGCTCGATCTCGAAGATCGGCACTCCCGCGACGCTGCGCGTCCGTAGTCCGAGAGGGATCTCACCTCCCGACGCGAGCGCCGCTGAGCGGAGAGCCTCCCGGCCCTCGGCCACGACCGCGTCCCGGAGCGCGCGCTCGGCGTCGGCCGAGCCTCGCTCGAGTGCCTGCATCGCCTCGAGGACTGACGCTCCGAGCCGGTTGAACTCCCGCATCAAGGCTGACCGCTTCTCCACGAGAAGATCGCGGCCCTGAACGGCGAGCGCGATCCGTGCACGACGCGCAAGGAGCTCGCTCCGGCTTGCGCTGACCTGCCGCATCAGCCGCCGAAGTCGAAGAGCTCGCCCAGGAAGGACTCGCGGCAGCGGGGGCAGTAGTCGATCTCCACACTCTCCCGCTCGGCAAGAGGGTGCTCGACGGTCTGCCTCCGCCGCTCGAGAGACTCGACAGAGGTAGAGTTATGCACGATGTCCGATTCTCAAAAGGACGGCGGCCGGCGCACCTGGACCTTCCTCACCAACCACGCCCACGCCCTGATCTGCATCGCGCGGGACCCAGGGATCCGAATCCAGGACATCGCGAATCGCGTCGGCATCACGCTCCGCGCGGCGCAGAGCATCGTCGCGGACCTCGCCGCGGAGGGCTACGTGACCCGGACGCGCGTCGGGCGCCGAAACAGGTACGAGGTGCATCCGCAGCTCCCGCTCCGCCACCCGCTCGAGCAGGACCACGCCGTCGGACAGTTGCTCGCGGCACTCAGCATTCCGGCGACCGCACCGCCAGGACGCGGAGTCGAGTAAGAATCGGGGATTGCCGAGGCCGAGCACGCGAGAGACCGACCTCGGCCGCGTGGGTACGCGGGCAGGCAAGCGTGGATCGATCGTTTTTCCTCTGGGTGGTCGACCATCGGGCCGACTGGCTCGATCCGGTGCTCGTTGCCGTTACGGTCACGGGCTACGGCGGAGCGCTCTGGATCATCCTCGCGCTCGTGCTCGCTCCGCTGGGGAAGACCGACCGCCTTCGCGCGACGCTGCTCGTGGCCGCCTGCGTCTGGACCGCCGATCTCCTCGCCCTCGCCATCAAGACCGGCACGGGCCGCCCCCGCCCTCACCTCGTCCTGCCCGAAGCCGACCCGCTCCTGTCCTTCACCGTGAGCTCGGCGATGCCGTCCGGCCATGCCGCGACCGCGTTCGCCGGAGCCGTCATGCTCGCGTTCCTCGTGCCGCGGGCCGCTGCGTACCTCCTAGCGCTGGCGGCGGTAATGGGGTTCTCGCGGATCTACGTCGGCGTGCACTGGCCGTCGGACGTGGTCGCCGGCGCTGCCCTGGGCACGGCTGTGGCGGTCGCGGCAATTCTCGTGGGAAAACGGAACCCGGCCTTACTCGGCGGGAACGCCGCGTGAGGCGTCGTTAGGACATCCGCACACCGGCGTTCAGAATGCACGGATGCTTGACGTCTCGCTGCTCACATGGGCGCTGACCGCGCTGGCGGTCGTCTGCCTGCTTGCGCTCGACTTCGCGCTGGCGTCGAGGCGGCCGCACGCCGTCGCGTTCCGCGAGGCCGTGGCGTGGTCGGTGTTCTACATCGCCCTCGCGATCTGCTTCGGCATCGGCTTCGGGTTCGCGGCCGGCTGGGAGTGGAGCGCGGAGTACTTCGGCGGCTACGCGGTGGAGAAGAGCCTGTCCGTCGACAACCTCTTCGTGTTCGTGATCATCATGACGGCCTTCGCGGTGCCGGCCGAGCACCAGCATCGGGTACTGATCTTCGGCATCGCGGTCGCGCTTGCACTCCGGGCCGTGTTCATCGCTCTCGGGGCGGCCCTGCTCTCGCTCTTCTCCTTCATGTTCCTCCTCTTCGGTGCGCTGCTCGTCTTCACCGGGATCCAGCTCTACCGGCATCGAGACCAGGATCCGACTGTCGACGACAACATCGTCGTGGTGGCCGCACGCCGGATGCTTCCGTTCACCGACCGCTATGACGGGGGACGGCTGGTGACGCGGGAGGGCGGGAGGCGGCTACTCACCCCGCTCACGCTCGTGCTCATCGCTATCGGCACGACGGATGTCGTGTTCGCGCTCGACTCGATCCCAGCGATCTTCGGGATCACGCAGGAGGCCTACATCGTGTTCGTCGCCAACGCGTTCGCCCTGCTCGGGCTGCGGGCGCTGTACTTCCTCGTCTCGGGGCTGCTGGACAGGCTCGTGTACCTCGCCGCCGGTCTCTCCGTGATCCTCGTCTTCATCGGGTTCAAGCTCGTCCTCCACTACCTGCACAAGCACTGGGAGAGCGTGCCCGAGGTATCCACTACGCAGTCACTCGCCGTGATCGGCGCCGTTCTCACTCTCGTCACCGTCGCGAGCATCATCAAGGCGCGCAGAGATCCGACCGCGCGCGCGCACGCCGGCTCGCTCCGCCGCCACGAGGTGGACCGACCGTCACGCTCGTCCTGAGTCGACCCCGCGGACCGGCCGCATCAACCGGCACAGATCGGCGGAAAACCCGCAGCTCCGCGCGGACTTCCATCCTCCCGGAACGAGCTCGCGGGTGCGACAGTGTCCACTGTCGCGCCGTTGCGAAAGGAGCCTCCATGCGCAAAGTGACCGAGCTCGTTGGTGGAGCGACAAGGCGAGAGTCGGACGTGTTCTCTCGCATCGTCTGCGGCATCGAGCAGACCCCGCAGAGTCTCGAGGCCCTGCGACAGGCGCTTCGCCTGCGTGCATCCGACGGATCAGCTCATCTGGTCGCGGTCGCGCCCATCCATGCCGTCGTTCACGCAGAGCTGATCGACGAGATCGTGCGAGCCGCAGACGAGTCGCTGCGCTCTGCCCTGGACGGGGTGGGAGGTGACACGTGGCAGGTCGTGGGCGGGAATGTGGTTCAGGGCCTCCTGGGCGAGATCGCAAGGGAGCGAGCAACCCTCGTGGCGCTCGGTATCAAGGGCCACAGCCGAGCTGCCGGCATCTACCTCGGCTCGACCACGACCACTCTTCTTCCTGCTCCTGCTCTTCGCGCTACAGGCGCCGCTGAGCGCGCTCGCGGGCGTGCTCACCAACCTCCTCGCCACCGCGGCCGCGTTCGGCGTCGGCGTCCTCATCTTCCAGGACGGCAACCTCTCCGGGCTGCTCGGGTTCGAGTCGCAGGGCTTCCTCAACGCCTGGGGCCCCGTGTTCTTCTTCGCGATGATCTTCGCCATCTCGATGGACTACACCGTGTTCCTGCTCTCCTCGGCGAAAGAGCACTGGGACCGCTCACACGACCCACGCGAAGCGATGGTCGGCGGCGTCGCCCACTCCGGCCGCACCATATTCGCCGCCGCTGCCGTGATGATCGCCGTCTTCTTCACCTTTGCGCTCTCCGGCCCCATCCCCCCGAAGGAGATGGGCGTCATCCTCGGCGTCGCCGTCCTCCTTGACGCGATGCTGATCCGGCTCGTCCTCATGCCCGTGCTGCTGCGCGTCCTGGGCCGCCACGCCTGGGCCCTGCCCCGCTGGCTCGACCGGCTCCTCCCCGACGTGCGCTTCGGGCACTAGCCTCGCTGCGTTCGGGCGGCCTCGTGCATCCGGGCACGAGGCCGCGTCGCGCGTGTCCGGCTCCGCTACTGTCGCACTCCCGCTGGTGAACGTGACGACAGGCACCGAGACAGAGCGGACGACCGGGCCGAGACGAGCCACGTCTCTCGTGCCGGGGATCGCGGTCGCGCGGCGATACCGCCGCGCCTGGCTTCGACACGACGTCGTCGCGGGCATCGTTCTCACCGCGCTGCTGGTGCCGCAAGGCTTGGCGTACGCGGAGCTCGCAGGTCTGCCGGCAGTGGCGGGTCTCTATGCGACGCTCGTGCCACTCCTCGCATACGCCCTTGTCGGGCCTTCCCGCATCCTCGTACTCGGCCCGGACTCGGCGCTCGCGCCGATCGTGGCCGCGGCCGTCGTCCCCCTCGCTGGCGCCGACCCCGACGAACGTGTAGCGCTTGCCGGGCTGCTCGCGCTCATGGTCGGCGCGCTCTTGCTCGCAGGCGGGATCGCACGGCTCGGCTTCCTCACCGACCTGATCTCGAAGCCTGTCCGGACCGGCTACCTGGGGGGTATCGCGGTAATCGTGATCTTCAGTCAGGTCCCTCGACTGCTCGGCTTCGACGTCTCGGAGGGCGACGTGCTCGATGACCTGTCCGGGCTCGTCCGCGGACTCGACGACGTCGACGCGACGACAGCCGCGATCGGAATCGCGTGTCTCACGGTGATCCTCGGAGCGCAGCGCTTCGCGCCGGTCCTCCCGGTCGTCCTGATCGCGGTCGTGGGGGCGACAGCGCTGGTCAGTGTCTTCGATCTGTCAGTCGACGTCGTCGGCGAGGTGCCGAGCGGCCTGCCGTCGCCCACGATCCCGTCCCCTTCGGTCGAGGACCTCGGCCGGCTGATGTTGAGCGCACTCGCGATCGCGCTGCTCGCGTTCGCCGATACGAGCATCCTCTCGCGGAGCTACGCGTCCCGTCTGGGAGAGCGTGTCGACCAGAGCCGGGAACTCGCGGCGCTCGGCGTCTCAAACATTGCGACAGGGCTCACGCAAGGCTTCCCGATCTCGAGCAGCTCGTCACGGACGCCCGTGGCGGAAGCGGCCGGATCGCGGACCCAACTGACCGGCGTCGTCGCCGCTCTCCTGCTCGCCGCGGTGCTCATCGCGGGGACGGGGCTGCTCGCCGACATCCCGCAGACGGCGCTCGCGGCCGTCGTGATCGCCGCAGTGACGCGGCTCGTCGACGTCTCAACCCTGCGTAGGCTCTTCCGCGTGCATCGCGCGGACTTCGCGCTCGCGGTGGCGGCGTTGCTCAGTGTGGTCGTGTTCGGCATCCTCCCGGGCGTCGGCATCGCGATCGGCCTCTCGGTGCTCGCGGTGCTCCAGCGAGGATGGCGCCCGTACACGGCTGTGCTCGGGCGCGTGCGAGACCTCAAGGGGTACCACGACGTCGTGCGTCACCCGGAGGGGCAGCAGGTACCAGGCATGCTCCTCTTCCGCTTCGACGCACCGCTCTTCTTCGCGAACGCGGAGGTGTTCCGGGACGGCGTGCACCGCGCGGTCGCGGCGGCCGACGGGCGCGTGCGCGTCGTCGTCGTGGCGGCCGAGCCGATCACCCACGTCGACTCGACGGCGGCCGAGGTGCTCGCGGAGCTCTACGCGGAGCTCGAGCGACAGGGAATCGAACTCGGCTTCGCCGAGTTGAAGGGGCCGGTCAAAGATCGGCTGCGCCGCTACGGGCTCTTCGACCGGATCGGCGAGGAGCACTTCTACCCGACGATCGGCCTCGCGGTGCGCTCCTACGTCGATGAGCACGGCATACCCTGGCAAGACTGGGAGGAGGAGCGCTAGACCCTATGGCGGCTGAGTAGCCGCCAGCCGGTGAAGGCCTGACCCTCTCGGTTACGGATCGGGGGTTTGTCTGGCGGGAGACTGGCTCCGGCTGACCCCATGCAACGGAAGGAGGGTCCGGCCATGACCGCAACCTTGACATGGGTGGGTCTGGACGTCCACGCCCGCTCGACCCACGCCGCCGCGATCGCTCGGGAGAGCGGAGAGCTTCACCGCGCCCGCTTCGGCGCCGGCAGAGAGAAAGTCGTCGCCTGGCTGCGGACGCTGCCGCAGGAAGTCGCTGGGCTCGAGCACCTTGCGCTGCACGATCGAGAAGTAGATCTCGATCTGGTTGAGCCAGCTCGCGTGCAGGGGCAGGTGGACGAGGACGAGCTTCGGCCAGCGGCCCTCAAGCCGATCGATCTCCTTCTGCCCGCGGTGGGCGGAGCCGTTGTCGACGATCCAGAAGACCCGGCGGGCAGAGGCGTAGGGCTCCTTCGTCATCACCTGCCATACAAGCCGGTCGAAGGGGGCGATCCCGCCCCGCCGCTCGCAGCGTCCGAACACACGAGGGCGTCGCTGACCCCTGCGTCCGATGTCGAGCGCGGCCAGGTAGGTGCGGGGCCCCTACGCCCGTACATGTGCTCGACCCGCTGCCCGCGCGAGCCGGGCGAGGGCGGAAGTCTTGTGGATGCGCGAGCGCGCCTGGATCGACGGTTTCTCGTCCGCGCAGACGACGAAGTCGCCGGGATGCAGGAGCTTGCCCTGGAAGCGGCCGCGGTAGAGGTCGAGCACGGGGCCTGCCTTGGCGAGGAAGTCGAGATCGGTGGGGAAGATCCAGGAGCAGTGCTGCCAGGGTCGGAGCGCGTCCTCTCGCAGCCAGGGCGATCGTTCGGCGGAGGCCTCGCTGATGCCCCGCTCGACGACGAGACGGTGCAGCTCAGCGCGCGAGAAGCGCGAGAGGGGAAGGCCGTGCTCCCGCGGCAGCTCGCAGGCGATCGCCTTCACCGGGGCGACCTCTTCCAGGGGGAAAACGCCGCGGACGGCCTTGTCGCGGTCGATCGCGCAGGCCGTCGAAGCGCTGCTCGAAGAACCGCCTTTCGCCAGAGCGAGACCGTTCGCAGCCCAGTCGAGGCGGCGGGCGATCTCGGCGTTCGTCTTGCCCTGGGCGGCGAGCAGCACGACGACCGCATCCAGACGACGAAGCGCCGGTACGGCAGCGCGATGCGCCCACCAGCAGCTGGAACTCGGGGCGCAAGAGCGGGATCATGCGGCCGGCCAAGAGGAGTAGCGCGGTGCGTCGCTCGAGGAGCCGCTGCAGCTGCTCCAGCCGGTCCACCGCGACAAGGCGTTCGAACAGGCGTGCGCCACCCACCCGGCCGATCCAGTAGCTCGCCGTGTCGCCGACGGCGGCCCGAGGACCGCTACCGCAGCCACAGGGTAGTCGCGGCTCGACCTGGCCACGACAAGCGTCAGCTCGCCCGACTTGGGCAGCCCGACGTTGTCGAGCGCGGCGGGAACGCGCACCGAGAAGAGCTCGAGCGACCCAACGGCCTCGCGCACCGAATCGGCGACGTCGGTGAGGGTCTCCAGCGCCAGCTCCTATCGCTACTCTCGCGTGAAGAGGGCGCTTTCGCGGGCGTCAACGCGCGCGCGTCGCGCCCATGCCGGTCGCCCCAATCGCGAGGCTCGCGGTGGGATCCGCTGCTTCGACGGGAACGAAACGGCCGGGATCCTCGTTGTGCTCGGCGCGGATTACGTGCATGACGGCGTTGACGAGCGCGAGGTGGGAGAACGCTTGCGGGAAGTTGCCGAACTGGCGCCCGGTGTGGGCGTCGATCTCCTCGGCATAGAGACTCAACGGGCTGGCGTAGCTGAGGAGCTTCTCGCACAGCTGGCGCGCACGGAGCGTCTCGCCGATCTCGACCAGCGCCGAGACGAGCCAGAAGGAACAGATGGTGAAGGTGCCCTCTTCGCCCGTAAGTCCGTCGTCGGTCTCGTCGACGCGGTAGCGGAGGACGAGGTCGTCCTCGGTCAGCTCTTCGGCGGCGGCCATTACCGTGTTTCGCATCCGCTCGTCGTCGGGCGGCAGGAAGCGAAGGAGCAGCATCAGCAAGTTCGAAGCATCGAGCGCCGTGGTCTCGTAGTGCTGGGTGAAGACGCCTCGCGCGTCGAGCGCGTTCGCGCGCACGTCGGCGTGGATCTCGTCGGCCGCCGCTTGCCAGCGTCCCGCTGCGCGCTCGTCGCCGCGCTTCCGCGCCAGGCGGGCGCCGCGGTCGGCGGCGACCCAGCAGAGCACCTTCGAGGAGGTGAAGTGCTGCTTGGGGCCGCGTACCTCCCAGATCCCGTGGTCGGGCTCTCGCCAGTGCGCGAGCGCGTCCTCGACCCAGGCGTGAACGAGTGGCCACAGCGAGTCGGGGAGGTCCTGGTGCGCGCGGCTGTGCAGGTAGATCGAGTCGAGCAGCAACCCCCAGACGTCATT
Source organism: Gaiellaceae bacterium (assembly GCA_035776735.1). GTDB lineage: Bacteria > Actinomycetota > Thermoleophilia > Gaiellales > Gaiellaceae > JACDAN01. The sequence goes on from DASSSO010000008.1 coordinate 19,970, forward strand.
CTGCTGCTGGTTGTAGGCGGCGTTGCCGATCCGCACTGGCCGGGCGCCCTCGTAGCCGGAGAGGTGGTCGAGCTCGTACTCGGCAAGGTCGAACTCTCCGCCGATGCCGTACATGATCTGCAACGGCCGCTCGCCACCGCACTGCTCGGCGACGAAGGCGAAGAAGTCGTCAGCCTCCGCGCTGTAGCCGAGCGTATAGAGCGCCCAGAGCGTGAAGACGGAGTCGCGAATCCACGTGTAGCGGTAGTCCCAGTTGCGCTCGCCGCCGGGCGTCTCCGGCAGCGACGTCGTCGCCGCGGCGAGCAGCGCGCCCGTCGGCGTGTACGTGAGACCCTTAAGCACGACCGCGCTCTGCTGGAGGTGGCTGCGCCAGGGGTGGTCGGGGAACGTCCCGCAGGCGAGCCAGTCCCTCCACCAAGATAGCGTCGCCTCGACGGTCGCGTCCGCCTGCTCGAGCGTCGCCGGCAGCTGCGCGCCGCTCCAACCGAGCGCCGCGAAGGCGCGCTCGCCCTCAGCGAGGGTCACACGGGCGCGCGCGTCGCCGCCAGTCAGCTCGAGCGGGGCGCTCGCCCGCAACTTCGGTTGGAGGGACGCGTCGCCGGCGCTTGCCTGCGCTCGGCGGCCGTCGCCGTTGAGCCGGCTCCAGGCCGGCTGCGTCGCGCCGTACCCGAAGCGCAGGCGGCAATCCAGGGCGACGTCGACGGTGCCGTGCGTACACTCTGCAATCCGCAGCAGGACGTGCGCGGCGCGGTAGTCGCGCGGCGCCCGCCGATACTCGGGCCGCTCCGCGCTCGCGCCCCAGGGGCCGACCAGTAGCAGATCGACGACGGTCAGCCAGCCGGTCGCGGTCATCCACGTCGTCTCGAGCGCCAGCGTGCCGGGGAGGTACCGCCGCGCCGTCGGCACCAGCTCGTCAGCCGGGCCTAGCCGAAAGCTGCCGGCGTCGCGGTCGAGAAGTGCCGCACAAACGCTCGGCGAGTCGAAGCGAGGCAGGCACAACCACTCGACGGATCCACTCGGCGCCACCAGCGCAGCGGTTTCGCAATCCGACAGGAACGCGTAATCGGCGATGGCCGGAAACGCCGTCACGTGCCCTCGGGTGAAGGGAGCAGGTGGGATAGCGGTAAGGGTAGCCGTGTGGAATCACCGAATCGTAATCGGATGCCACGGTTGCCGACACGGCACAAAGACCCGGTCAGTCCCGGCGTCGTCGCCCGGTGACCGAGTAGCCGCGGCTTGACATCCTCGCGGCGGAGCGGCTCACGGAGAAACGGGTTGTCGAGCAGGTCAATCTGCCGACCGAGAGGACGTTGGCAGCCCGCCAGTACCGGTCGAGCAGGACTAGCGTCTCCCCGGAGAGGACAGTGTCGGGCGCGTGGCGGGAGGTGGACCGGGTCAGGTCGCAGCCGGCCGACGGTCGAGCACGTGGACGGCGCGGAGACCCAGCCTCTGCGCGGAAGCGCCCCGGGATCACCACGAGCACCGGCCCCCGCAGACGAGCGGCGACCAGAAGGCGGTCACGACTATCTCACTCGTCGTGACCGGCGGGAGGACGGACAAGGAGCACGGGCCGGTGTGCTCGCCGCAGGACCTCGCGGGAGATACTCCCGAGCAGCACCGATGCGAGTGCGAACATCCCGCGCGCGCCAACCACGATCACCGAGGCATCGTGCTCGTCTGCGACCTCGATGATCCGCTTCGCCGTCGACCCGAGGGCGACCTCGACGAGTGGCTCGGCCGTGAATCCTGCCGCTCGAGCGAGCCCGACCCCCTCGAGAGCGATCCTCTTGCTCTCGGCTAGCTTGGGCGAGCGGAACGTCGACGCCGTAGAAACGCTGCGAAGTTCCTCGGCCCGCTCCTCGGCCTCGAAGATCGCCGAGCGCGACTCGGCCACCGTGAGCACGAAGCACTCGATCTCCGGCGAGCAGACGTCCAGCCTCATCGATCGCGTACGCCGCGCCGGACGAACCGTCGTAGCAGACGATGACCGGTCTATGGCTCGGTACGCTCATCGATGCCCCCGGGCTGATGCGATGTGTCCGGACGCGAAAGCACACGTGCGCGGACGTGCGGTGGAGTCATCGCAGCTCACGATACTCCATTTGCACATCGCCGCCGGTTCTCGCATATCGGGGAACACTCCGGAACGGCCCGCGGAGAATCCGCAGCGGAACCTCACGCGAGCGGCCGCTACTAGCATGGGCGAGATGGGTGCTGCGGAGCTCATGTCCGACGATGCTGCAGCTCCCCCCGCGGCGTGGCATGCCTCTACCGGGGAGCAGGTCCTCGGCGCCCTCTCGAACTCCGTGGTCGCAATGACCGGTGCGGCGTCAACGACGCTTCGGCTGTGAAGAGACAGACATCGGCGTGGCGATGAGGATCACGGGCGCCGCCGTCGAGGAGGGCCGCCGCGTCTACGACAACCTCGTCAAGGCGCCTGCGTTCGTGCTGCTCACGAATCAGGACTTCGCCCTCCGTCACTTTCTTCCCCATCGAGGGCGGTGTGCCGCTGCCGATGGAGCCGGTTCAGGTCAACTGCCGATCGTTACGCCACTCGATGCTCACCATCGGGTTCTGGTCGACCGGGACCGTCTACCTAGTCATCGGCACCGTGGTCGTACTGCAACTGGGCCTTGTCGACCTACCGTTCGTGAACGAGCTATTCGGCTCGGCGCCCCTGGCGGGCGAAAAGTGGCTCGTCGTGTTGCCGGTCGTCTCGATCGAGAAGCGTGCGCGCACGCAGTCGAGCATCGCGCGAGCAAGAGACACGTAGTGTCCTGCATCGTCCATACGCTGGAGAGCCGATGACCGCGGAGGCCCCGCGGCAGCGAGGATCACCGGAGCTGTTCGGGCTGCGCTCGGTTCGCATCGAGGGCTTCCGTTCGGTCGCGCAGGTGACGATCGCTCCCGGGAGCGTCTGCGCGCTCGTGGGCGAGGCGAATGCAGGGAAGTCGAACATCCTGGCCGCGATCTGGGCGCTCCTCGAGCCGTCTGCGCCGCCACTCCGACCCGACGATGCCTTCCACGGCGGCGACGGCCACATCGAGATCGCCGCGGCGTTGGCGGACGGAGGCACACGGTCGCTCCGGTCGAGCCCGCCGGAGCCCGCGACGACTCCCGGTCCCCAGGCGCCCCCGGTTATCTTCCTTCCGGCGGCGCTGCGCAGCGAGACGGTAGTCGCGCCTTCCGCAACCGTGTCGGTAGCCGCCGCGGCGACCGAGCTCTTGCGATCGGCGCTCGCCGCCCAGCTACCTCCGCGGTCGGCTACTGCGCCGGCGGTGGCGCTCGTCGACGGGATCGAGCGGTGCTGCTCTGCCGGCGTGAGCGGGCTCGTGCTCCTGATCGAGGAGCCGGAGCTCTACCTGCGCCCGCAGGCGCAGCGCTTCCTCTACCGGCTGCTGCGCGCGTTCGCGGCCGCCGGCAACCAGGTGATCTACTCGACCCATTCCCCTGCGTTTCTCAACGTGTCGCGCCTCGACCAACTCGTCCTCGTCGAGCACCGGTACGACGTCGGCACGAAGGTGACGCAGCCGCTGCCGCTTCCGGCCGATGACACCTTCCGTGCCATGAGTGAGTTCGACGCCGAGCGAAGCGAGCTGTTCCTTTCCCGGGCCGCCCTGCTCGTCGAGGGAAGAACCGAGAAGTTCGCCTTCCCCTTCCTCTTCCAGGCACTCGGCTACGACGCCGACCGGGAGGGCATCACGATCGTCGAGTGCGGCGGCAAGCCCAACATCCCGCTCTTCGCCCGCGTCTGCAACGCAACCGGCGTGCGCTACCTCGTCGTTCACGATCGCGATGCGCCTTTGGAGCGGGAGCCGATTCCATCCGAGCTTGCCGTCAACGCGGCGATTGCGGAGGCCGCAGGGCCCGAGCACACGGTCGTCCTGACTCCCGACTTCGAGGGCGTCACCGGCCTGCTCGGGCGGAGTCGCAAACCCGAGCGCGCCTGGCGCAGCTTCGCCGGCATCGGCCGTGCGCAGATACCTGCACCGCTGGCCGAGGCCGTCGAGCGCGTGCTGACGCTCGCGCACGCATGACGACGGAAAGCGGCCAGCACGGCCGGTCCACCGCACGTCCAAGATGTCACCGTCCGCGTCTGCGTCCATCAAGGGAAACGCTGAGCGGCGAGCGCAGAAGCCCGCAAGGCCGCGACCAGCGACGCCTCAGGGGAGCCGCAGCGAGCCGTCACGCGTCGCGTGGCAGCTCGCCACCCGGCCCCGGCAAGTCCGCGGCGTCCGCTCCGTCGAGCCTTCGGGAGACGGCGAGCGAGGCGCGCAGGTGACGAAGCGCGAGGCGATCGCCTCGCGGTAGGGAGTCGAGGCGAGCGAGACGCCGGCGAGGAATGCGCCGACCTCAGCGCCGAAGCCGAGGATCTCGCCCGCCGCGCCGACCGAGACCGCCCACGCGATCGCGAAGAGGACGAGCAGGTCGGGGAGAGGGCGAGGCGATGGAGCATGGGAGTGAGCGCAAGGCGCATCAGCAGCGCGAGCACCGCGAGGAGCGCCGCGCCCTTGACGGTCACGCCGAGCAGCACGAGGCCCACCGACCCGCCGGCCTCGCCCGTGGCGGTGACGCCGATCATCACGAACACGACGATCAGGTCCTGGACGATGAGGATGCCGACGGCAAGCCGGCCGTGCAGACGTCGATCTCGCGCCGGTCGGAGAGGAGTCTGACGACGATGATCGTGCTCGAGAACGCAAGCCCGATCCCGACGTAGAGGGCGGCGTCGACCACCAGCCTGAGGGCGAGCGCGAGCAAGGATCCGCCGGCTGCGGTCAACACAACCTGGCCACAGCCGGCGACGACCGCGACCGGGCCCAAGGCACGGACGACGTGCAGGTCGAGCTTCAGGCCGACCACGAAGAGGAGGAGCGCGATGCCGATCCTGGTGAGAAGCTCGAGCTTGCTACCCGGTTCCACGAGACCCAGCGCGCTCGGGCCGACGACGACGCCGACCGCCACGAGCGCGACCACCAGCGGCTGCCGCAGCCAGGCCGCAATCGCGCCGGCCGCCGCCGAGGCCAGCAGGATCGCGGCAACGTTGACGAAGGGTCGTCGGAGAGCCCCTCTACCACGGCGGCCAGCGCGGGGGTGAGATCAGCCAGCACGGGATTTCCCGCCCTTTACGGATCGAATCCGTGGGTCATGAGAACGGCCGACGTGGCGGAGTCCGAGCTCACCCGCGCTCGGGAGGCCCGGCAGCCATCCCGCGAATCGTGAGCACCGAGCAGGCGGCGCGATGCGCGACCCGCTCGCTCACGCTCCCGAGCGAGGCGAGGCCGTGCAGGCCGCGCGAGCCGACGATGACGATGTCCGAGGCCGCCGCTGCCGCGACCAGCGCGTCGACCGGGTGACGCTCGTCCCACTCGAGACCCTCGACCCGCGACAAGCCGTCGACGTCCACGGGCTTGCCGCCGGTGCAGGCCAGCCGGCGTACCGGCGCCTCGAAGCGCTCCCCGAGCGCGCGTGCCACGCCGAGCGCCTCGAGCGAGCAGTCCGAGCCGTCGACGCCGACCGTGATCGCACGCGGAAGCCACGGGCCGCCGTCCGCCGCTTCGCGCGCGACCAGGACTGGGCACGGGGCCTGGTGGAGCATCTCGCTGGCAACGCTACCGAACATGATCGCCACCGGCCGGCTGGTGCCATGGGTGCCCACCGCAAGGAGGTCCGCCTTGCGGCGCTTGAGCGCACCGAGCAGAGCCGGCACGGGGCGTCCACGGACGATCTCGGCGGTGGAAAAGGGGACGCCGTCGAGCTGTGCGGCGGCTGTCGCACGCGCCTCCTCGGCCTCCTTCTCGAGCCTCCGTGCCGCGTGCGAGGCCTCGAAGCCGGCGCGCACAGCCAGATGGATCTCGCAGACAACGAGGCCGAGAAGCTCGCCTTCGGGCGCTCGGAGAACGCTCGCCTGACGGAGAGCCTCGAGCCCGGCGGGCGAGCCGTCAACACCGCACACGATGCTCTCGAACATCAGTCGAACGCAGCCGACGGACCGCGGGCGAGCCCGGTGTCGGTCGAAGTCGGCCGTGCCAGCGGACGGTATCCCGGCGAGGTCCAAACCATCGGTCGGATCGGGCTCACGATACAACCTGCCGGTGGGGTAGGTGCCCAGCATGCGGCGAACACGAGCAAGCCTGCCCAACCGAGGAGGTCCCCTACGCGAACGTACGGGGCGTCAGAGGGTCGGGCACGCACGGTGGCCCGCGACAGTGTGGGATCGCTCGTTTCCGGCGTCTGCGAGGATCCGGCCCTGCGCGTCGAAGACCGCGGAGCCGTACCGCCAGTCCGAGCGGACGAGCGGAAGGCGCACGGCTGCGGCGTTGATGCGCGAGAGCGCCCGCTGCTGGGTTGCGAGCTCGGGCCAATCGTGGGTCGCCGACGCCTGGAGGGTCGCGCCGCGCCCGGCAAGTCCGCGCACGTTGCCCGCGTCCTGGTTGTCGACGCCGAGGGGGCACGCCGTCGTCGGCGAGCACAGCCCCGATCGGACGAGCAGGCCCACTCGGTGCCCGCTCGCCGACAAACCACATCGGCCGCTGCTTGGGCTCGGGCAAGGTGAGCGCCCCGTCGGGAGCACTCCCAGAACCGCGTTCTCGGCGCGCTGGGTCGAAGAAGGGGACGATGATCGACGCACCCGCTTCCTGCGCCACCCCGTGAGCGCGCGGCGGACGGGCGGATTCGCAGCGGGCTCGACCCAGGCCACGGCCTCCGGCCAGACGACGATCCCAGGCCCGCCGGCCGCAGCCGCACGGGTCTGCTCGGCCAGGTCTTCGATGACGTCCACGGACGCTCGTTCGCGGTCGCGGCACCTGGGATCGACGAAGCGCGCAGTGGCCTGATCCCACTCCGCGGTGTCGTAGCCGGGCTGGAACGATCGCGTCCGTGGGGCCGCAGCCCGGGGACGCCTCTCCCGCAGGACGATCTGCTCTCGGCCCTCGAAGACTGCTGCTCGCATCGCCAGGCTCAAGGCAGTCCCTCCTCACATCTGCTCAGGCCTTTCTCCCAGCAACCCTTAGTCGGCACTGCACCGAGCTGCCATCCCGCGAAGGTAGTGCTCCTCGCGCGGATCCGAATCGGTTATGGGCCGCACCGTTGCGCGCGGGAACTACGGACGCGAGACGGCGACCACGCGTACCCGAAATCGTCTCTGGCCGCCGTTCGGCACGGCTCTCACTGGTCGGCCGCGATGCCGCGCACGATGAGCACGGAGCGGACCGCCGTATGTACGACTCGCTCGCTCACGCTTCCGAGGGCGCGAGCGCCGTGAAGACCGCGGCTGCCGACGATGACGAGGTCTGCGTCGGCGGCCGCCGAACGCAACGCGTTTGCGGGACTTGCGTCGTCGACTTCGAATGGGTAGTCGCGCAAGATTCTCCCAACGCCATCGATGTCGATCCCCTTGCCCCCTCGCGCGACGACCGGCGTAATCACAGCGCCGTGGCGTTCGCGGAGTTCCGACGCGACGGCAAACGCCGCCTCGGATCCGCGGGAGCCGTCGACTCCAACGACGAGGTGAGACGGGAAGGCTGCAGGGTCTGCGGGGCGGCGCGCGACGAGCACGGAGCAGGGTGCCCTCTGGAGGAGACTGGCAGTTGAGTCTTCCGCGAGTATCCCTATAAAACGGCCTTGCGCCGGCGGCCCGAGCGCCAGCAGGCACTTCAGGTCGTCGGCGACTTCGGCTAGGAGCACCTGCGAGGCCCAACCCTCCCCTGTAAGCGTCTCGACGGGGCACCGGAGATCCGCAGCGCTCCGTGCCTCAGCGAGTATCTGCTCGGCTTCGCGCTCGAGCCTTCGGGCCGTTGCCAGTTGCTGACCGACGGGGGCGTTACGCAGGTCGAACCAAGGCCGAATGGCGTTGACGAGTCGCATCGTCGCGGAGGGATCGGCGATTCGGGCCGCCTCTCGCACCGCCTCGGTCGCCTCCGGCGAGCCGTCCACCCCACATACGACGTTCTGGTAGCTCACTGTCGGAGTCATCTATGCGCTTCGTATCGAATCAGAGCACGGGTGGCACCTACTACCCTGACGGCCCGCGACTCGCGGATCGCTACGAAGGCGTGCCGAGTGGTGGAGCCGATCGCTTCGCCGAGGCTCTCAGCAGCGCCGAGGTGACTACCCACCGGCATCGAGTAGCGACCGGAAAAGGCGGAGTTCGTCCGCAAGCAGCCGCGTGAGAAGGAAGTGATCGCGCACGCGCTCCCTCCCCCGCTCGCCAAGGATCCGTCCCTCTTCGGGATGCCGGAGGAGCCAGATCGTCCGCTCGGCACACTCCTCGACGGAGTCGACCAAGAACCCTCCGGCACCGTCGCTCATCTGGAGCGGGATGCCGCCTGCCCGCCCCGCGACAACCGGGGTTCCTTTCCAGAGCGTCTCGGACACGACGAGTCCGAAGCCCTCGCGGATCGACTTCTGGATGACAACATCAGCCGAGCGCTGAAAGGCATTGAGCCGCGGCGGCGCGGATTTCGCTGTAGACCTCCCATCCCTCCGGATCGTCGAGTGCCATCGACCCGACCAGGGCGAGCTGGAGGCCCGGCACCTCGCTCCGCGCGAGCCGGTAGGCAGCGATCACGCCGAGAGGGTCCTTCCAAGGATCGAAGCGGGAGACCTGGACGACGAGGGGGCGGTCGAGCTCGACACCGATCCACTCGAGGACACGCCTCGCGGTTCGGTCCTCGAGCCCGATGTTCTTGGGGCTCTCGGGATCGATGCCCGGGGCGATAGACGCCACTTTCATCTTAGGAAGGTCGAGTGGCACGAAGTCCGGCATCGTGTAGACGGCCGCGTCGTATCCCTCCAGCTGAGGGCGGAGGAACTCCCAGAAGCCCGGGTTCGGCTGCGAAGTGTCGATGTGGCACCGCCAGATCCACCTCCCATCGCCCTTCCTCCGGAAGCGCAGGATCCCGAGAGGCTGGGGATCGTGAACGACGACGAGGTCATACGTCTCCTCGAGCAGCTCGGCGTTGCGTCTGGCGTGCGTAAGGTAGGTGTCCTGCTCCTCCTGGCTCAGCTCTCCGGAGGCGCCCTGGAGACCGTTGTGGATCCGCTTGGTGGCGCGGAAGAAGGCTTCGTCCCCGGTGATGATCTTCCAGTCGGCCGCGACGCCGAGGTCGCGCAGGAGGGGTACCTCGGAGCGAAGCAGTTCCGCCACCCCACCTCCGTAGGGAGTCGCGCTCAGGTGGAGGATCCGGGCCTGTGCAAGCGGGCGAGCCAGCCGGCGCAGCTCCTCGATCGCCTCGACGCCCGCGCTCTCCTGGTAGGAGCGAAGCGACTGGCTGCCGATGTCGACTGTTTCGAGCACGGTACGCCTCCCGAGAACCCCACCCTAGCCTAAAGGCTGACCTCGCCACGATCCGGAGACTGGCCTCATTACCGGTGCTGAGCTCACTCGCCTGGCGTCGCCCGAAGGGAGGTTGGAAAGCGACATTACGTCGCCTCGAGCTGACCGGGCTCGGTCCGCCTGCCGGACGGTTCATCCAGACCGGAACCGGAACGGCGCCGGCGTTCGGACGCGAGCTCGTAGAGGTTCACGATCTGGTCCGTGACGACCGACCAGTCGAATCGGCTCGCTGCCTCACGCCCCGCGCGGGCGAGGCGCGCACGGAGGAGCGGGTCGGCGAGGAGCTCCGAGAGGGCGCTGGCAAGCGCGGCCGGATCGCCGGGCTGAACCAGCCGTCCGGCGCTCGGGGGAAGCACGTCGACGTACCCGCGACAGCCGACGCGACGACGGGGAGGCCGGCCGCCATGCCCTCGACGAGGACAACCCCGAAGCTCTCGCCTCCGAGCGAAGGAACGCAGAGGACGTCGGCGCCCGCCAGGAGGCGTGCGCGCTCCTCCGAATCGACCATTCCGTGGGTACGGATCCGGGTGGCCACTGCCGGGGAGAGCTCGACTCCTGACCGCGACAGAGCGTCCCGATCGACGCCGACCAGGTCGAGGGTCGCGTGCCGTGGGAGCCTCTTGAAGGCTTGAAGGAGCACTGGGAGGCCCTTGCGCGGCTCGGGTCGACCAATGAAGAGCACACGGAAGCCGTCGCCAGAGCGCCGAGACGGCGTGAAGGCCTCGACCGCGACGCCGTTGGGGACGACGTGGTACTCGCCCGGGCACGTGCGCGCGACGTGCCGGCATGCTGCCTCGGAGACGGCGATACGAACGTCGAGACGGCGGAGGGCTCGCCGGCAGATTGGCGCGAAGGGCCGGTACCACCGTGGAGTGGCTGCGGACATGTGAAAGGTGCCGACAAGGGGCGCGCGCGCGGCGAGAAGTGCAGTCAAGCTGACAGCCGGGATCATGGGCTCGTGGACGTGCACGATGTCGTAGCCTCTCGTGCGGACGAGCTCGGCGGTGCGGGCGATCGCAATGGGGCGAGCACGACCCGGACGATCGAGCCGTTGCCCGGGATCGGGAAGGTTCGCCCTATCGGGACGAAGCCGGAGGATTCGACTCCGTGGTCCGCAGGAGCGAGCATCTCGACTTCGAAGCCTCGCCCGCGCAGAGAGGCGGCAAGCCCGCTCACATAGGCATTCACTCCTCCGGGAATGCTCCACGAGTACGGCGAGACAAGTGCGATCTTCATAACATGATTCTGACTTCTCTTGCAACAGAGCGCATCCGGGATCAGCCGCAACGGCGATGCGGGGAGACACCCATCCGCTATCCAGTCGATCGAAGTCCCGTCAAGATCCCACGTTTGCTTGCAAATAGGAAGGTGACATCGTGTTTTGGTGAACGTATATTGTCCGCCCCACCCACCTTCCGTGAAGACCGAGAGAAGGATCGGTCATGGCGAGGACCTTCCCTGCGGCTGCAGAGCCGCCGCACGTCGGCGGCGAACACTTGCAATCGGCACCGCTGGTTCGCTGCCGGGGATATCGCGTTGACGCGCCCGGGGTGGGCCGCATCGGCTTCGTTCAGGGGCTGCGGTCGGGCGCTCGCTCCGTACGGGCGCTCGCGGTGAGCGCAGGACTCTCCTCTCGACGTCTCCTGATCGTGCCGGCGGCCGAGATCGAATTCGTCGACGAAACCGCCCGCCGGATCGTTCTGCGTCGTCCCGTACGACTGGCCGCGACCGAGCCGTCGCCGGCACTCGAGCCCGAAGGGTGGGAGCTTCACGATCCTCTGCCAAGAGGGATCACGCTCTTCGACGAGCCGTGAGGGCCGCACCGGCGCGTGGGCGCAAGCTGCCGAACGCGCTCAGCCGGGGCTAGTCTGCGCAGGGAACGACTAGAGAGAGGTGTCCCGGTGACAGAAGGAACGGAGGTGACGCGCCACCACGAGGACGTCCGGCTCCCAGGGGCGGCTGAAGCGACCGGGCCGCTCTCGAGCGAAGAGCTGCGCCTGATCGACGGCTGCTGGCGGGCGGCGAATTACCTTTCGGTAGGACAGATCTACCTGCTCGCCAACCCGCTCCTGCGCGAGCCGCTGAGGCCGGAGCACGTGAAGCCCCGCCTGCTCGGGCACTTCGGGACGACGCCAGGTCTCAACCTCGTGTACGTCCATCTCAATCGAGCGATTCGCGGGCGGGGGCTGAACGCGATCTACGTGGCGGGCCCTGGCCACGGCGGGCCTGCAGTCGTGGCGAACGCGTACCTCGAGGGCACCTACAGCGAGCTCTACTCGCACGTCGGTCGTGACGAGGAGGGCCTGCAGGAGCTCTTTCGCCAGTTCTCCTTCCCCGGCGGCATCCCGAGCCACGCCGCCCCGGAGACCCCCGGCTCGATCCACGAGGGGGGCGAGCTCGGCTACGCCCTCGCTCACGCCTTCGGCGCCGCCTTTGACAACCCCGACCTCCTCGTCGCGTGTGTCGTCGGCGACGGCGAGGCCGAGACCGGACCGCTCGCCACGAGCTGGCATTCGAACAAGTTCCTCGACCCACGGACCGACGGTGTAGTGCTGCCGATCCTGCACCTGAACGGGTACAAGATCGCCAGCCCGACCCTGCTCGCCCGCGTTCCCGAGCAGGAGCTCCTGTCGCTCTTCGAGGGCTACGGCTACCGCCCGCTGCTCGTTCCCGGCGGCCTCGACGGCGAGCCGTCGGCGGCCGTGCACCAGCGGTTCGCCGCGGTGCTCGACGAGGCGCTCGACGAGATCGCCCGGATCCAGCGGAGAGCGCGCCAGGAGACGACCCGTGAGCGGCCACGCTGGCCGCTCATCGTGCTCCGGACACCGAAGGGCTGGACGGGCCCGAAGGAGGTCGACGGGCTGCCGGTCGAGGGCACGTGGCGCTCCCATCAGGTCCCGCTCGCGGACGTTCGCGAGAATGCCGAGCACCTCCGCGCCCTCGATGAGTGGCTACGCAGCTACAGGCCGGACGAGCTCTTCGACGAGCACGGCGCTCTCGTGCCCGAGCTCGCCGAGCTTGCTCCCCGCGGAGAGCAGCGGATGAGCGCCAACCCGCATGCCAACGGCGGCGCGCTGCTCCGCGACCTGGTGCTCCCCGACTTCCGTACCTACGCCGTCGACGTGCCGAGCCCCGGTACGACGCTCGGCGAGGCGACAAAGGTCCTAGGAGCGTTCCTCCGGGACGTCGTCGCGCGCAACCCGAGCAACTTCCGGCTCTTCGGCCCAGACGAGACCGCGTCGAACCGCCTTTCCGCCGTTTTCGAGGCCACCGGGCGCGCCTGGCAGGCCGAGACTCTCCACACTGACGAGGGTCTGAGCCCCGACGGCCGCGTGCTCGAGGTGCTCTCCGAGCACCTGTGCCAGGGCTGGCTCGAGGGCTACCTCCTCACCGGCCGCCACGGGCTCTTCAACTGCTATGAGGCGTTCATCCACATCGTCGACTCGATGTTCAACCAGCATGCCAAGTGGCTCAAGGTGACCCGGGAGATTCCCTGGCGGCGACCGATCGCCTCGCTCAACTACCTCCTCACCTCCCACGTCTGGCGCCAGGATCACAACGGCTTCTCGCACCAGGACCCAGGCTTCATCGACCACGTCGTGAACAAGAAGGCGGAGATCATCCGCGTGTACCTGCCTCCGGATGCCAACACGCTCCTGTCGGTCGCCGACCACTGCCTGCGCAGCCGCCATTACGTCAATGTGATCGTGGCGGGAAAGCAGCCGGCGCTGAACTACCTCGCGATCGAGGAGGCGGTCATCCACTGCACCCGCGGGATCGGCATCTGGGAGTGGGCCTCGAACGACGAGGGGGGCGAACCCGACGTCGTCCTGGGCTGCTGCGGCGACGTCCCCACGCTCGAGACGCTCGCCGCGACCTCGATCCTGCGCGAGCGCCTGCCCGACCTCAAGGTGCGGGTTGTGAACGTGGTCGACCTCATGCGCCTTCAGCCGGAATCCGAGCATCCCCACGGTCTCTCCGATGCCGAGTTCGACTCGCTCTTCACGACCGACAGGCCGATCGTCTTCGCCTACCACGGGTACCCCTCGCTCATCCACCGCCTCAGCTACCGCCGTACGAACCACGACAACCTCCACGTCCGCGGATACAAGGAGGAAGGGACGACCACAACCCCCTTTGACATCGTCATGCTCAACGACCTCGACCGCTACCACCTCGTCATGGACGTGATCGACCGGGTCCCCGGCTTGGCCGAACGGACTGCGAGGCTGCGCCAGGAGATGGCCGACGAGCGGCTCCGCTGCCGGGCCTGGACGCGCGAGCACGGCGAGGATCGCCCGGACATCCGCGACTGGACCTGGCCCTACTGAGCCGGTGCGGCCCGTCCTCGTCGTAAACGCCGGCTCGACGAGCACGAAGCTCCGCGTCGTCGCGGAGGGGGGCGCAGTCGAGAACATCGAGTCGCTCGCGGCCGCGCGCTCGCTTCGGGTTGAGGGGGTCGGTCACCGGATCGTGCACGGAGGCTCGGCGTTCCTCGAGCCGGTCTTGATCGACGAGTCCGTCCGCCGCCGGATCCTCGCCCTCGAGCCGCTCGCCCCGCTGCACAACAGGCCCGCACTCGCCGCCCTCGCCGCGGCGGAGGAGTCGTTCCCGCACGTCCCCCACGTCGCCGTCTTCGACTCGGCCTTCCACGCGACCATGCCCGAGGAGGCGGCCGCGTACGCGCTGCCCGCCGCCTGGCGCGAGGGGTGGGGCATCCGCCGGTACGGCTTCCACGGGATCTCCGTCGCCTGGTGCGCCGAGCGGGCACCCTCCCTCATGGGACGGTCCGCGGCAGGCCTGCGCTTGGTGGTCTGCCACCTCGGCGGCGGCTGCTCGGTGACCGCAGTCCGGGCCGGCAGCTCTGTCGACACGACCATGGGGTTCACGCCGCTCGAGGGCGTGCCGATGGAAAGCCGCTCCGGATCGGTCGATCCGGGCGCCCTCATCTACCTCCTGCGCGAGCACGGCCTCTCGGTCGACGAGCTCGACGACGCACTAAACGAGAAGTCGGGACTGAAGGGCCTCTCGGGAAGAAGCGGCGATGTGCGCGAGCTCGAGTCCCTCGTCGCCGGTGGCGACGAGCCCGCCCGCCTCGCCCTCGCCGTCTACGCCCACCGCATAGCCGCGGCCGTCGGAGCGATGACGACGGCGCTCGGCGGACTCGACGCACTCGCCTTCACGGCCGGCGTGGGGGAGCATTCGGCCCAGGTACGAGCCGCGGTCTGCGGACGGCTCGCCTTTCTCGGGATCGAGCTGGACGCCGTCGCCAACACGAACAGGGAGGGGGACGCCGACGTCGCCGCGCCCGACTCGCTCGTGCGGGTCCTCGTCGTCACCGCGCGTGAGGAGCTCGTGATCGCTCGCGAGGTCCGCCGGCTTCTCGACGGCGGCGACCGACTCGCTGCTTCCTGACCACTTTGTCATCCGCGCACCTTCGAGACCGTGGCGCGTCGCGATCCGATGGATTGCCGCCCTGAAGCACGGGCACGCGCTTTCACGTGGGTCACAGCGAACCCGGAGAGAAAGCGGCTGATGACTCCGGCGCTCGCGGCGAGGCCCACGATCTGCCTCGGAAGCTGCCGGGCGCGCCGCGTACCTACGTGAGGGCCTCGCCGCGTGGATCGCGTTGACGCGTACCTCGACGGCGTACTCTGGCGCCGCGACCGAGGAGCCGTGCTGCTCCATGGGTGCGGCGCCCCACCAGCGCTCCGGCTGTCGACCTCAGGGCCGCGGCCACCAAGGGGGTTGTCAATGCGACGGACCAACGACACTGAAGACACGGTACAGAATGCGTATTTGGCCGCAGGTGCTTCGCGGAACACCCCGATGAGACGGTGTGATCCTCCCACTAGTGTGGAGTTGTGGGATTCGACCGAATCACCGGCTCAAGATCTGCAACAGTCGCGCCCGTCATTGGATCGCGCGGCCTGCACGGCCTTTGCCCTCTTGGAAGCGGCTTACGGCGACCTTTGCTGGAAGCTGCAGGAGGCGAGGTCGGAAAGCCGATCGGCGGGACACGGAGAGAACGGTGACCGTCGTGGCCGCGCCCGCGACGACTTCCAACGCGCCGGCCGCTGCGCACGTCTTCGACTGCATCGTCTGCGGCATCGACGACTCAGAGAGAGGCTCGGAGGCTGCGCGCCAGGCCGCGCGCCTGCTCGCTCCGGATGGATCGCTTCATCTGCACGCGGTTGCGGACGTCGCGGCGTTCCGCCGTGCGGGACTCGCAGTCGCCCCGAGCCCCGCTGACATTGTCGAGAGCCTCACGCAGACGCTCGACCGGACCGCCGCCGAGGTGCGGCCGTCGACGAGCCGCCTCACAAAAGGGATTCCCGTGCCGACGCTGCTTCGGCGCGTGGGCGAGGAGGAGGCGACGCTACTGGCGCTCGGTGCGCGCCGCCAGCGCCGCGCCGCTGGCTTCTTCATGGGGTCGGTCACAACGAAGCTCCTCCACGACGCGCCGTGCTCGGTCTTGCTCGCGCGGCCGCAGCGCTCCGGCGTCGGGCCGCCGACGCGAATCGTCGTCGGCGTCGACGGCTCCCCGCATGCGGAGGCTGCCGCCGCGTGCGCGCGGGCGCTGCGGGCGCGCTTCGGCGGCTGGCTGTTCTCTGCCGCGGCCCTCGGCGGAAAGGCGATCGACGGGGACGAGATGAGCAGGCTGGACCCGAACGTGATCTTGGATGCCCGACACCCGGTCGATGCTCTGCTAGCGCTTGCAGAAGCGGCAGACCTCCTCGTCGTCGGAAGCCGCGGCCTGCACGGACTCGCCTCACTGGGCAGCGTGAGCGAGCGGGTTGCGCATCTCGCGCGCTGCTCGGTCCTCGTCGTTCGCGGGGTGGGCGAGGAATGAACGCCAAGCGCCCCCTCCTGCTCTGCTACGACGGCTCCGAGGACGCTCGCGAGGCGATCGAAGTTGCCGGGCGTCTCTTCGGCAGTGGCAGAGCGGTCGTGCTCAACGTCGTGGAGTCGCTGTCTCCGGCGGTCTTCTACGGCGCAGAAGGCGACGCGACCGAGCCGCCGGAGGGCGAGGTGCCGCTGCACGTCCCCACCGTCGAGGCGGCGCGCCGGCTCGTGCGCGAGGGTGTCGCGCTGGCCGAGGGGGCGGGATTCGAGGCGTCTCCACTCCTCGACGTCACCCCCGCGCGGACATCACACCGGATTGCGGAGATCGCAGACGAGTACGAGGCGGCGGCGATCGTGGTGGGCGCGCGCGGCCGCTCGACGCTGAAGTCGGTCGTACTTGGGAGCGTGTCGCACGAGGTCGTCCAGTACTCGAAGCGCCCCGTCCTCGTGGTGCATCCGCCCACCGCCGAGAGCCGCCGCGGGTAGGAGTGACGATGGAGCACGATGGCTGGGGAGCCATCGTCTGCTCGGCGGTTGCTCGAGGCTGCGCTCGAGTTCGCGCGGACACTCACGGGCAAGGGGAGGGCACGCGCAAGAGATGTTGAGGCCGCAGCGAATCCCCTGCAAATGTCTAGCGCCGAATCCTCCGGACTAGAGATGACTCACGATGACCCAGGATGACAAGCTCGTAGACCCTTGGCGAACCTCGAGCCCGTTGTCGTGGGAGACAAAACGCCAACAGGGAGCGAGGGCGTGGCTTCACGGACCGACGAAACGGAGCCTCAATTCTCGGTGGCTAAGGCTGCACGAGGCAACGGCCCGCTCAGATAGGTTCCTACCGCACTACGAGAAGGGGAAGTCGATCGGCCACGTTGTTCATGACCGCCGCAGCCGGCCCATGGACGTCTACTGGTTTCCGGAAATGTTGACTGGTTTCGGTGGTACGCAGCGTTTGCTTCCCGGGACCCTGGACGGCTGCGTCGCCCATCTGTTTATCTTCGCCCGAGGATCACCTCGGTTGCCTTCCTCGTCGCCTTCCTTCAGTCCGAGTTTCTCGGCGCTGCCGCGCGTGATTGCCGAGACGACCTCTTGCCCGCCGATGTCGACGGCGACCTCGGCCATGATCGTTCCGAGCGTGATCTTGGTAACCGTGGCGTCGAGCTGGTTGCGCGCGCTGAGCTGCATGATGAGTGTGCCTCCTTGCTCGGAGCTAGGGGATGGTGAAGCCGGCCGCTTCGAGCGCCTCCTGCCCCTCGGGTCCCGGCACCGTATCCACGAATGCTTGGGCCGCGTCCTGGTTCTCGCTCGCTGACACGATGGCAATCTGGTACTCGATCGGCGGCTGTGAGCCCTCCGGGAGCTCGATGACGGTGACGTCCTCCTCGGAGACCGCGGCGTCGGTGATGTAGACGAATCCGGCATCTCCTTCGCCCAGGGCGACCTTGCCGAGCACTCCCTTGACGTCGCCCTCGTTTGAGACGACGTTGTCTAGGGCGGCTGTCAAGTCGAGATCCTCCAGCACTTGCCGCGTGTAGTGGCCCCACGGGAACACCCTCAGCGGCGATAATGAGTTTCGTCGCTGGCTGGGCCACGTCCTCGATTGAGTCGATGCCGGCCGGGTTGTCTGTGGGGACGATCAGCACGAGCCGGTTAGAGGCGAACGAGACGGGCTCCTCCACGAGCCCCTCGTCGAAGAGCTCTTGAGGGTATCTGGAGCTCGCGGCTGCATAGACGTCAGCGGGGGCGCCTTCGCGGATCTGGGTGGCGAGCTCGTCAGAGCCCGCGAAGTTGTACTGAGGCGCCGAGTCGATGGCCGGGAAGACGTCCGTCAACGAGGCGGCCGCATAGACCGTGAGCGCGCTCGTGCTCGCCGCGCCGCTGCCGGCGCCCTCGTCATCCTGGTGGAGTCCGCCCGCGCCGACGTACCGGTCACCGCGTTCCAGGCGATCGCCGCCACAGCCACCAGCCTCGCGAGCGTCAGGCCCGGCTTCGGTTTCGCCGGGCCGATGGGCTCCTTCGACCCCTTCAGCGACGCCTCCAAGATCACGCTCACGGCACTCATCTGGCTCGGGCGGCTCGAGCTCATCCCCAACCTCGTCCTCCCTCACGCGAAGCCACTGGAGAACCTAGGGCCGCGCCTCCAAGCTCCACGAGCCGCGGTTCCCTCCTGCGCGCGGACCGTGGGGAGACGGGCCGAAAAGCGAAGGGGGTCGGTGGCGACCTCGTACAGTCGTGCTGATGACCGAGCTGACTCAGGAACAGACGATCGCCCTCGTCGACGAGCTGGAATCGGCAACCAAACTCATCGACCTCGGGGTCAGTGAGCTACACAAGCTTGATGCTGCGAACGACTACTACCACCTGCCCATGCAGCTGCTCTCTCAGGGACTGGAGCGCTTCCTCAAACTGACTTACGTGATGGAGGAGCTCGGAAGTTCGGGCTCGCTCCCTACGCGGCAGCGCATGCGTCAGCACTATGGTCATGGGCTCGTCCAGCTCACGGATGACCTCATCGACCTGGTCGACAAGAAGAGCGACTACGCTGGGCGACCGGTAGTTCAGCACGACATCGACTTCATCCGTTCAGACGGGACCTGCGGACAGTGCTCGAGCTCCTAGGGGCCTTTGGTAACAAGGGGCGGTATCACAGGCTCGACGAGCTCCTGGGTGCGGCCCCGACAGACCCGGACAGCGACCCGTACCGGCGGTGGGCAGCCTTCGAGTTCGAGGTTGTTCAACGCCAGGAAGGCTGGCTCGAACGGGTCGGCGCCGTCGAACGCACGGCCGACCTGCATCGGGATATCGCGATGTACATTGCCGGCCGGGTTGATCGGTTCGCGAGAGCCATCTCTCGTATGTGGACGCTCGGTGCGTTGCCCGACAACGCTCGCGGGTACTCGGGCTTGCTCAAGCCGTTCTTGGCCCTTCGCGATGAGCAACTAGGAGCTCCCCGCTCCTGAGGCACTGAGCCGGGCGACGGTCAAGTCCAGTCAGGCGGCCAGTCGTCGCTGGCTTCATAGCGCCACGCTGGGTCCGAGTCGACGCCTCCGCGAGGAGGTTCTTCGTCAGCGTAGTACCACGAGGGCCACTCGCCGGCCCTGCTGGCGATTGCAAGCACATAGCCCGAGGGTGTGACGATCCAAGCCCAGAACTCGTCACCCGCAGGCGACGTCTGCAATTCGAACTCCGAGAGGTCCTCGAGCACGAGTCCGGACGGGTCGATCTCGTCCCGGGTGGTTGCGTAGCGTCCTGCACGTCGGTAGAAGGCCATCTGCATCCCGCGAATCGTGTGCTGGAGATGCGTCTGCGCATCCTCGAAGCCGCGCCGATCGAGCCACTTCCCCTCTTCGTCGCGCTCGCGCGAGCCTGTGTGCAGCTCCTGGCGTTCGGTGCCCAACCGATCGAGGCGCTCGCGGGCGACCGGCTGCGCCCAGACGATCAGTGCCAGCAGGGCGGCAAAGGCCTTGGTCGAGTTTTCGCGAGTGCCGTAGCCGAGCTCGCGGCCGTGAAGGATGCCGTGGCGGAGCAGGCGCCCGCTCGTCTCTGTCGTCGGGCAGCCTTCAGTCATCATCTGGCTGAGCGCGAGCAGTGTCTCCGGGTGGCCGACGAGCGTCGTGTCGTCCGTGACCTGCGCGGCAGACCGGCCGTCGCGCCTCGTGAAGAACGACCTTGCGCTCATGTCGTTGGCGATGCCGTCCATCTGAGACAGAACGATCGGGATGACCGCGGCGTACCGACCTTCCTTGTGCAGGCTGAGTGCCTCGTCAATCAGCAGCGCCCGCTCGCGCGCGATCTCGAACTCCGGGCCTTCGACGTCGTAGAGCGTCCAGACGCGATGCACGGCCATCTTCAGGAACGTGAGTCCGGTGTCCCCGTTCCAGACCTCAACGAGGAGAGCCTCCGCCTCCTCCGGCCTGCCGTCCGCCACCAGCGCCGCTGCGGCGTTGTACTCGTCGGCGATCGAGAGCTCGAACAGCGGCCAGCCGATCGAGCTCAGGAGGCTGGCGCGCTCGTTGAGCCCGGTCAGCGACCGATTGCCCTCCGCGCTCAGGCGCTTCGCCTCCTCGAGCACGTCGCTGTCGACGCCGGCAGCACGGAGCAGCCACGCCCACGGTCCGGTTGCGAGCGACGCCATACCCTGCATCTGACGACGCGTCTCGCCTCCGGGATCGAGGCGCTCATCGTAGGCCTTCGGCTGATCCGTGGTCACGCGACTCCGGGTTGGCTCAGCCGCGCGGCGGGTGCGGATCGTTGCCGTAGCTGTTACGGCCCTGGATCGTCCCGTCGCCGCGCTGGATGATGTGCTCCGCCTTGCGCTGGCGGGCCATGTCGCGGCCCGCGGCCTGCGCGTCGGACTTCGTGTCGTGACGGCTGCTGGCGCGCTGGCCGCCCTCGACCTTGTTCTGCCAGCCGCCATCGGGGTGCGGGCCGGTCCAGATTGCCTTCTTCTTGCTCATCGTGTGCTCCTGCATCGATCGTTTGTGCACGTACGTGCGTTCGCCTCTCATCGTAGCGTGCAACGGTGACGCGATCGCAACCCGCGGCTACTCGATCTTGTCGAGCGGGACGTTGTTGTCGATCTTCGCCTGCAGGTCGCGATCGAGCAGTTCGTCGGCGGTGACGCGCGGCCAGAAGCGGGCGAGCTGCTTCCGCAGCTCGTAGCGCGCGTCGCGGTAGAGCCCCAGGCGCCGGTAGTTGCGGAGCTCGTGCTTCAGGAACGAACCCGGCCGGTCGAGCTGAGCTACGGCGTCGAAGACGAGCACGCCGCCGCCGCGCTCGGTCGGAGGAAGGTAGAAGAGGTGGTGCGGACGGGTCGCCGCACGCTTCTTGATCTGCTCCCAACTGTCCCGGTTTGGGACGACGACCCGGAGTGGTTCCACCGGAACGACGGCGACGACGTCCTCGTCTTTCTCCCCCTCCGAGACGTGGCACGTGGGAGTGATGACCATCGACAGGGCACCGAAGCGGGCCTCAGCGACGATCTCGGTCGTGGGCGCGTAGTCGGGGAAGCCATCGGTCGGGACGATCTGCGCCTCGCCGGCGCCGGGCGGGCGCACAACGAACTCGGGCTGGCTCGGCATCAACGCCAACGGCACGTTGAGCAGCAGGTCGCCCTGCTTGAGGGGGAAGTCCGGGTCCGGCTCCCAGTAGAAGCTATCGGTGTCGTGCTCGCTCATAGAAAGGGGCGGCCCTGCCGGGCCACCCCCAATCTACCGCGGAGTCACGACGGAGCTGGAACGAGGCTCTAGTCGCCGTAAATCTGCTGGCGCAGCGCCTCGACGCTCTCCACCGGGTAGCGCTTCTCGCCGTTGGGCATCTCGACAGTATCGAGCCACCCGCGGGCCGCCCAGCTCATCACGGTGTTCGGATGGACACCGAGCTGCTCGGCCGCCTCTGAGCGCCGAAGAGTCTTTGGCTTGGTTGGTGCTGCGGTTGCCATCCTGTCCTCCTTTTTGCGTCTACGTGCACAGTAGCGCGTATGTGCGCTATGTCAAGAACATACCATTCATCGGCTATGTAGCTTACGTGCTGAATAGCGTCTTTGTGCGCGAACGTGCTGCTTTCTCCACCCTAGGCTTCAGCCGAACGGATGTGCGAGCAGCGAACAGTTCAGTCCGCGTCCGCCTCCTCGCCCCACTCCAGCTCAATCGCCTCTGCAACCTCCCTGAGCACGATCCCCACAACGGCCATCGCCTGGCAGGCAACGAAGTGCTCGTCGTCCAGAGGTGCACGCTCCGCATGCCACTCCGCTAGGAGCTCGTACTCGCTTGACTTCGTCCTCAGTAACTCGCCGAGACTCATCTGCGGCGCGCCCGGTCGCGCTCCTTCAACCGCTCGAGGATAGCCTGCAAGTGCGGGTTCAACTCGCTACCGGGAGCGATCTGTTCCCTGCTACCGGAGTCCGGCTTGCCAGCAGCCTTCGGCGGTAGCACGGGTTCGAATCCCGTATGCGCCTCTACCGCTTGCGACCGTAACCCGAGCCCCCACGAGAGGTCTCGGACGGCCGCCATCGCAACCCGCATGCCGAGGCGTTCGCTCGCCGCCCGGCCCCGCGCTTGAACCACGCATCGAGGGATGACAGAATCCTCTTGCCTGGTGGCCGATCCCCCGCGAATGAAGGGGCGGCCTTTTTCGTTAACCGCTGCGGGGGAGGAGGTAGTAGAGATGCGGCGAGTTCTGTTGGCAGCAGCTCTGTTGGCATCGGTCGTACTTGCCGTGCCCGCGCTGGCCGAGCCTGGGCGCGTGATCAAGGAGACCGTCCACGAGGAGTTCTTCAACGAGATCGACGCCTTCTGTGACACGGACATGGTGGTAGAGAGCCACTTGGTCGTCGACGGGAGAACGACGATCAGGCCGCGCGGGCGCGATGGGCTCATCTACTTCGCCAACCGGCTCAGGATCACGGAGACGTTCACGAACGTGGACAACAGCAAGTTCGTCGTGAGCACGGTCAACCTGATCGACAAGGATCTGCGTGTGACGGACAACGGCGACGGCACGCTCACGATCCTCATCCTCTCGACCGGCAACGCCGTGATCTACAACTCGAACGGCAAGGCGATCGGCAGGAATCCGGGGCAGGTTCGCTTCGAGTTGGTGGTCGATCACGGCGGCACGCCGAGCGATCCCTCCGACGACACGGAGCTCTCCTTCGAGCAAGTCAAGGGATCGACCGGCCGCACGGACGACTTCTGCGAAGTCGTGGTGCCTGCGCTGAGCGGAGGCAAAGATTGGGCGGGCGGGCTACGTAGTCCCGCCCGCCCCTCACCGGCCAGGAGCCTCCGCGTCCGGAAATCCGGAAACGCGACGTAGACCACGCCCTTATGCACCTGGCCGGCGTCTTCTGTCCACGTACAGCTTGACGAGGCTCTGAGCAAGCAAGACGATACCGTCGGCGACCGGAGACGGCGCCCGGACGAGCGGGTGGAGGAGGGCCGATGTTCAAGGTGATCATGTGGGCGAGCGACGGCTCCGACAACGCCGACCGCGCGCTCGAATACGCCCGCGAGCTCGCCAGGGAGGGGTCGGCCCGGCTGGTTGCCGTCCACGTCAGGGAGACAATGGTTGGACGCGCGGGGGGCTACCCGGTTCAGATCGACGAGGACGAGGTTGAGCGCAAGATCCAAGGACAGACGAGAGACTTGAAGGACATGGGCATCAACGCAAGCTATGAACAGCAAGGCGCGGTGGCCGGAGGTGTAGCCCACGCTCTCG
>DASSSO010000138.1:0-24819 GCA_035776735.1 Gaiellaceae bacterium
TCCGTCGTCGCCGGGGTCGCGCTCGCGGCGAGCTCGGGCGAGCCCGCGACGGTCATCAACGCGTGCAAGCACCCGTCGGGCGGGTGGCTCCGGCAGGTCGCCGAGCCGGCGCAGTGCCGCCGGCGCGAGACACCGGTGAGCTGGAACATCGAGGGCCCGAAGGGCGATCCGGGCGAGCCCGGCCCGGCCGGGCCGAAGGGCGACAAGGGCGACCAGGGCGATCCGGGCACCGTCGTCTCCGGCCTGAAGACGCTGGAGGGCGTGCCCTGCGTCGCCGAGGACTCCGCCGCCGGCGAGATCAAGGTGACGATCGGCGCGGCCGGCGACGTGACCCTCACCTGTGAGGCTGCGCCGGACGAGCAGCCTCCGCCTCCTCCTCCCCCGCCCGCGGAGCAGGCGAAGCTCGTGATCAACGAGGTGGACTACGACCAGGTCGGAACGGATGCGAACGGCTTCGTCGAGATCCACAACACGGGCGGTGCCGCCGCCGACCTGTCGGACGTCGACCTCGTCGCGGTGAACGGCGGCGACAACGCGGAGTACGACCGGGTCGCCCTGACGGGGACGCTCGCCGCCGGTGCCTATCTCGACGTCGCGATCGAGCTCCAGAACGGCTCGCCGGACGGGATCGCGCTGCTCCAGGGCGCGACGTTGCTCGACGCGCTGTCGTACGAGGGCGCGATCACGGCGGCGACGATCGGGGGCCAGACGTACAACCTCGTCGAGGGCACGGTCCTGCCGCTGTCCGTCGAGGACTCGAACACGGTCGCCGGGTCGCTGATCCGGAATCCCGACGGCAAGGACACGGACGACGCCGCCGCGGACTGGGCGTTCACGACCACGATCACCCGAGGAGCGGCGAACGTGCTGACGCCCTAGAGCGACTCGTAGATCGCGATGAGCTGCTCGGCGCACTTGTCGGCGTCGTGGATCCGCTCGACGTAGGCCCGAGAGGCGGCGCCGACCCGGCGTCGCCTCTCGGCGTCCCCGGCCAGCTCCGCGATCCGGTCGCGCAGCGTTTCCTTCGTGGCCTGGACGATCGGCACCTCGACGCCGAGCGCCCGCTCCGTCTCGTGGACGGCCTCCGGCCGCAGGTAGCCGAGGACCGGCTTGCCGAGTGCCATCGCCTCCAGCGCGAAGATCCCGTACCAGCCGGCGTTGAGCTGATCGACGACGAGGTCGGCCCGCTCGTAGTGGCGCCGCGCCTCGTCGTGGCGGAGCCCTTCGACGACGTCCAGCTCGACGTCGAGACCCTCGCAGGCGGCGATCACGTGCTCCGTGCCCTTGCGGCGCCGGCTGGACGGCGCATGGAGGACGACCGGGCGCTCGTGCTCCACGACAGGAGCAGGCGCGTAGTCGCGCAGGTCGACTCCGGGCGGCAGGACGTGGGCGTCCGGCATCCAGCGGAGGGCGTCGTAGGAGCCGACGATCCGAGCGTCCGCGCCGTGTGCGTACCGCAGCTGCTCGGGCGTCCTGCCGCGGATGTCCGAGCCGAGGAAGTGCAGGACGGACTTGCGCCGGGTCGCCTTCAGGATCGGCCAGGTGAGCTTGCGCGGGACGAGCGTCCAGCCGAAGTAGAAGTGGAAGACGTCCGTCTTCGGCAGGAGGCGGAGGAATGCCGGCCACTGCACCGCCTGCCGGCCCCAAAACCCGGCCGGCCGGTCGAGCGAGACGTCGGCCTCGGGATGCATCCTCTGCCGCTCGACGACGACGAGCCGCGCGTCGACGCCCTTGCGGCGGAGCGCCTGCACGTTCGTCCACGGGACCCCCGCCACGTTCAGCGGGGTGTGCACGACCCTCAGGGCTCGTCCCACTCGACCTGGTCGAAGTAGCGCAGTGCGCGCCTGCTCCGGCGCACCCGCGCGCGGTAGGCGCCGAGCTCCTCGGCCGAGAGCTCGCCGAGCGCGTGCTTGACGCCCAGCCAGGGCAGGTTGAGGTCCTCCTGGTAGACGATCGTCGAGATCCGCGGGTTGATCTCGATCACCTTGTCCCCGACGAGCTGGATGTTGAAGAAGTGGTCGAGCGAGAGCGCCTCGACGATCCGCTCCGAGATCTCCATCAGCCAGGGGTCGTCCAGCGTCGCGAAGTACATGGCGAGCCCGGCGCGCATCGACTCGCGCGTCTTCGGGTGTCCGAGCGCGATCCGCCCGCCCTCGGCGATGCCGTCGATCGTCCGCTCGAGGCCCGAGGCGAGCTCCATGACGAGGAGCGGCGTCTCGTCGTCGCCGAGCAGCTCGACGAGCTCCTCGAGGCGGAGCGCCTCGGCGACGCCGGGCCGGTTCTTGAGCAGCTGCTCGCGGCGGTCGGCGCCCGCGGAGAGGATCCGGAACCCGCGCGAGCCCGACGAGAAGGCAGGCTTGATCGAGACGTCCTCGTCCGGGTAGCCGAGCTCGCGCGCGGCCTCCGCGACCGCCTCGCCGCCGACGACCCGGCGCCAGCGCGGCCCGGGGACGCCGAGCTCGTCGAGCAGCGCGTAGCTCTCCGCCTTGTCGTTCGAGCGCCTGATCGCCTCGGGCGAGGAGACCATCACCGCGACGCCCTCGAACCGGTTCTTCGCCTCTGCGAGCCCGAGGAGGTCGAAGGACGACTGCGGCAGGATCGCGTCGACGCCCTCGCGCTCGACCACGTCGATCATCGCGTCCGCAAAGCCTGGGTCGGATCCCGCGGGTACGAGGTGGAACGCGTCCGTGAGGTGACGGCCCACGGACCGCTCGGCCATGTCCGTTCCGACCACGCGCACCTCCCGCTCGCCGTTCTCGCGGAGCGCGCGCACGAGCGCGGCGGTGCCGGGCGCGCCCGCCGCGGAGACGAGAACGGTCGTCACTTCACGATCAAGGACAGCTTCGACCCGAGCGGCTGCGGCCGCCGGCCGACGCGCTGCGTGAACTCGTCCCACGCCGTGTTCACGTTCACGTCGTCCGCGACGAGGGCGCCGCCGTCGCGCATCGCCTCCCAGGCGTGCTCGAACTCGAAGGACATGCACTCGTAGGAGTGCTCGCTGTCGTGCATGAAGAAGTCGATCGGGCCGGTCTCCTCGAGCAGCGCCGGCAGCACGTCCTGGCTCCGCCCGAGGGTCAGGTGCCAGTGCCCGCGGAGGTCCGCGGGCACCATCCAGCCCGGCTCGCGGCCGGGCGGGATGACCGCGCCGCCCTTCCCGTCCCAGAACGTGCCGGGGTCGTACTCCTCGCCTGCGACCTCCGGCAGGTCGATCGAGTGCAGCTCGCCGGTGCCGTTCTGCTCGAGCGCGAGCAAGAGGAAGGCCGTGGACACGCCGTTGCAGACGCCGGTCTCCACTGCGACCAGCGGTTTCGTCTCCCGGAGCAGCCGGTAGAGGCGCAGGCCCTCGTCGTAGCCGTCGCGCCCGGTGATGCGGCCGGTGTTGTAGCGGTGCCCGCGCTGGGTCTCGCCCTGGACGACGTTCCAGAAGTGCGCCGCCTGCTCCTCGAGATGCGGGACGAGCCCGCTCTCGCGCACCTCGTCCTCCGGCGTCGTCACGGCCCCGTCCATCGCGGCGGGATGCTACCCGTGGCTACTTCTTCGGCCGGCCCTCGTCGACGTCCGTGGGCAGGGAGTTCGGCGGAATCCCGCCGCCTTGCTCGCCGCCCATGAGCCGGTCCGACTCGCGGGCGATCGTCAGGAGTCGATGCGCCTCTGGTCGGTGTCGACGGTTCGGCCCTCGCTGCGGAAAAGGCGCCTGATGCGCTCGACGATGCTCACGCCGGAAGTCTAAGAGCCCGTAGGCGCCGCAACTCCTCCGGCAGGTAGAAGCCGAGGGGCAGGAGCACGAGCGGGTAGGCCGCCACGAGCGCGATCGCCCCGCCCAGCGGCAGGTCGAGCGCGCGCCCAGCGATCGTCAGGAGGACGGCGGCCCCGAACGCGGTCGCCACCCGCCGCCACTGGTACGGCACCGGGAAGACGCGTTGCGCCTTCCAGGCCATGCCGAGGAAGAGCGTGGCGTATGCGCCCACCGTCGCCGCGGCCGCGCCCATCATCCCGAACTCCGGGATCAGCGCCAGGTTGAGGACGACGTTGAGCGCGGCGGCGGCGCCGGTGATGATCCAGTTGGAGCGCGTTCGGCGCACGCGGCCGATCCCGATCACCACGACGATGTAGGCGCCGAAGGCCGCGGCGGCGAAGGCGAGCGGTGCCACGACCCGCTCGGCGGAATAGAAGTCCTCGGTCGTCAGGAGCTGGACGAGCCAGGGGGCGAGCACGCCCAGCGCGAGCGCCATCCACGACGTGATCGCCACGAGGTAGGTCAGGACGAACGCGTAGGTGCGCGCCGCCTCGCGGTCGTCCTCGATCGAGTAGGCGAACGCGGGCCAGGCGGTGCGGAACGCGGCGAGCAGCAGGATGATCGCGGAGGCCAGCCGGACGCCGATCGAGTAAAGCCCGACCTCGCGGGGCCCGGAGAGCTTCACGAGGAAGAAGCGGTCGCTGAAGTTCAGCGCCCAGAGGAAGAGCGCGGAGGGGACGAGCGGCAGCCCGAAGCGGTTCATCTCCCGCAGCAGGGGGCGGTCCCACTCGAGGCCGAGCTGCTCGCGGCGGTAGAGGAGCAGGCCCGCGTAGACGATCAGCGTCCCCGTGAAGTTGCCGACGATGACGCCGATCGGGCCCTGCTCCCAGACGACGACGAGCAGGACGGTGGCGCCGACTGTGAGTCCGAGGTTGATCAGCGTCGCGATCAGGTAGGCGACCGAGCGCTGCTCGACGCGGAAGAGCGACGTCATCTGCTCGTAGTTGACGTGCGCCCAGATCCCGACGAAGGCGGCGCGGGCGAGGTCGGCGTGCTCGGTCGTGCCGAACAGGACGTCCGAGATCGGCTCCGCGAGAGCGAGCCCCGCCACGAGGCCGGCGGTGCCCATCACCATGGTGAACCAGAACGACGTCCGGATCACGCGCCGCTTTCCGGCCTCGTCGGCCTCGTCGAAGTAGAAGCGGAAGAAGGCGCTCTTGACGCCGGCGGCGAGCAGCACGGTCAGGATCGCGGAGAGCGCGATCAGCGTCTCGATGAGGCCGTAGTCCGCCGGCGAGAGGTAGCGCGTGTAGACCGGCAGGAGCAGGACGGCGATGAAGCGCGAGACGAGCGACCCGAGGCCGTAGACGGCCGAGTGGCGCGCGAGCTCGCCGAGCCTCCTGCCTAGTAACACTGTGTTACTTGCTCCTCGAAGGGCCGAGCGGCGGCATGGTTGAGCAGCCCGGAGGGGTCGATCGAGCTAGTAACACTGTGTTACTTGCCATTCGCGCTCACGAGAGGTCGATGCGGTCTTCGGCGAGGAGGGCGCGGCGCCTGGCTCGCTCTGCGTCCAGCATGGCGTCCATGGTCTCGGCCATCGTCTCGCCCGGATACACCCAGATCTCCGGGTGGACCAGGAGCTGAAGCCACGCGAACCTCCCCTCGCGGAGGTCGCCGTGCGGGCAGCCGTGGCGCCACTGCTGGTTGGAGTCCGAGCGGTAGTGGTCGGGGTCGAAGAACGGCCGCTGCATCACGTTGACGACGCCGTCGAGCGGTTCGGCCATGTAGTCGGGGTCCGGGTTGTGCCAGGCGACCACCGGGTCGAACCGGTCGTCGAGCTCGAGGTTGGGCCACACCGCGTGCAGGCCGACCCCGTGCTCGAGCTCCCGAAGCCGGTTCAGCGCCCGGCGGCCCTCTGAGGAGCCGAGGTTGTAGAAGACCGACTGCGTCATCAGGAAGTACGTCGCCCGCGCGCCGACCGACGCCTCCAGCTCGGCCATCTCGAGCGCGGCGTCGAGCGAGAGGTCGACGTCGTGGCGCAGGAGCAGGTCGCCCGACTGGGGCGCGTCCCCGAACGACGACCAGCGGTAGCCCCCGGCCTGCGCGGCCTCCAGGAGCTCGCGGTAGTGCTCGAGCGAGAAGGAGCAGCTCACGCCCTCGGCCTCCTTCGGCTCCCGCCCGGCCAAGGGAACGGGGATTCGTTTCCCGTGACCGCAAGGTCGCTTTCGCGGCTCCGCCGACGGCGCCCCGACGATGCGACGAGACTCACGCCGCCTCGACCTCCACGTCCAGGAGCCGAGCCGCCGACTCGGCGCGCTCGACCGCCTCCAGGTTCGTCCGGCCGAGCGCGATCACGTAGCCGCGGCGGTCGCCGTCCAGCTGCACGGGCCGGATCGTCTCGCCCTCCTGGAAGTAGAGCTCGGCCTCGACGACGCCGGGAAAGGCTTGGACGCGCTCGAGCCCGCTGACGCGAACCAGCCTCCCTGTCGGCAGTGGCCCCGGCTCGGCGGTGAGGAAGGAGATCGCCATCGGCTGCTCGGTCTTCGGCGCGACGAGCTCGTCCGGAACGGGCCGGCCGAGCGCCTGGAGGAGCGCGATCTCGATCAGGTCGACGCCGACCCCGTAGCGTGCAACCGAGTCCATCTGGCCCGCGGGGATGCGGGCTGCGACCTCGACGAGCCTCGCCACTCCGTCCTCGCTCCAGAGCACCTGCGGGTAGGCGATCCCGTTCCGCAGGCCGAGCGCCTTGATCGTGTGGACGCCGGTGCGTCTCACCTCCTCGAGTGCGTCGCCGAAGAGCGTCGACGGATAGACGTGCGCGATCGCGACCCCGAAGCCGCGGCCCGGCGGGCGCCGCCGGTCGGACAGCGTGACGACCGCCGGCTCGCCGTCCCGCACGACGAGCAGGCCGTTCACCTCGGTCCCCTCGTGGTAGCTCTCGAGGATCGCCTCCTGCTCGGTGGACTGCGCGAGCGACGCGTGGAGGTATCGCTCGACGTCGTCCCGCGACTCACAGAGGAACAGGCCGCGCTGGCCGGCGTTGTCCGCCGGCTTCAACACCGCGGGGAAGCCGACCGCGCTCGCGGCTGCGCGTGCCTCCTGCAGCGTCCGGACCGCGGCGTAGCGCGGCTGGGGGACGCCGGCGTCGGCGAGCTGCCTCCGCATGGCGATCTTGTTGGTCATCAGGTGGGCGGTGTCCGTCCCGATCCCCGGGAGGCCCAGCGCCTCCGCGACCGCGGCCACAACCGGGACGGCGCGATCGGCGGCGTAGGTCATCACGCCGTCCACGCCGTGCCGCCGGCCGACCTCGACCACCGCCGAGAGATCGAGCACGTCCACCAACTCGGCGTGGTCGGCGATCCGGAGGCCGGGCGCGTCCGGGTTCCGGTCGACCGCGACGAGCCGCACGCCGAGCTCCTTCATGCGCACGAGCGCGCGGCGCTGGTGCCGGCCGGCGCCGACGAAGAGGATCGTCGCGCCCTCGAGGTGATTAGCGCTGCTAATCACCTCTAACCGGGCCCTTCGTGCCGAGTCTCACCAACCAGGAGAGAGATGTTCAGGTATCTCGTGAGACGACTGCTCTGGGCCGGCGTGCTCTTCATCGCCGTGACCATGGTGTCGTACATCATCTTCTTCCTGGTGCCTGCGGAGCCGGCGCGCTTGATCTGCGGCGCGCAGTGTCCGCCCGACCAGATCGAGCGGGTCCGCAAGGAGGTCGGTCTCGACCGGCCCGTGTACGTGCAGTACGGCGACTTCCTCAAGAACATCGTCGTGCACCAGTCGCTGGGCCGCTCGTACGCGTCGCGCCGCCCGGTCACCGACATCATCAAGGAGGCCGCGCCCGTCACGGCGAGCATCATCATCGGTGGCGTCGTGCTCTGGATGCTGGTCGCGCTGCCCATCGGCATCCTCTCCGCTCTCCGTCCGCGCTCGCTCTTGGACCGAACTGCCATGGGGTTCGTGCTGCTCGGGATCTCCGCGCACCCGGTCTGGATCGGGCTGATCCTGATCTACTTCGTCGGCTACAAGGCGGGGCTCACGCCGCTCGGCGGCTACTGCGATTTCTTCAACCCCGCGACGGAGTGCGGAGGGCCCGTGAAGTGGGCGCACTCGCTCATCCTCCCCTGGGTGACGTTCGCGCTGCTTTACGCGGCCCTCTACACCCGCATGATCCGGGCGACCGTCCTCGAGACGATGAACGAGGACTACATCCGGACGGCACGGGCGAAAGGCGCGCCGGAATGGGTCGTGATGCGGTCCCACATCCTCCGCAACGCGATGCTGCCGATCGTGACGCTGCTGGGCCTCGACATCGGCCTGCTGCTCGGCGGCGCGATTTTCACGGAGACGGTCTTCGGATTACCGGGCCTCGGGAGGAGCGCGCTGCTCGCGCTCGACGGTTTCGACCTGCCCACGGTCATGGGGATCACCGTGTTCGCGACCCTCGCGGTCATCGTCTGCAACCTGATCGTCGACCTGCTCTACGCGGTCATCGACCCGAGGATCCGCCTCACCTAGATGTCACGGACTGGCGGGTTCCACGGGAAACAGGAACTGATGCCGGTCCCAGAACGCGATCTCGCACCCGTCCGTCCTGGCGAACGTGGCATCCACCTGCGCGCCGTCGAAAGTTCCCCGGATCTCGGCGACGGCGGGGCCCCCGTAGATCTCGGTGCAGGCGACCTGGCCGCCGGGCCTGACGAACGGGCGCTCCATGCGCTCGAGCCGGAGGCACGCCGCCTCCGCGTCTGCGAGGGAACCCCCGGCCGGGGAGCAGCGAAGGCTCGCTTCGTCCTGATCGCCTGAGCGTCCCTCCGGCCAGACGACGATGTCGAGCTCGGTGCCGGCCGGATCCGGGTTGCTGTCGCCGCCGCCGCACCCCACCAGGAGCGTCAACGCCGCCAGGGCCGCCACTAGACTCGCCGCGTGCCACTTCAAGGCAAGCGAATTCTGCTGACCGGCGGGGCCGGCTTCATCGGCACCACGCTCAGCCGGCGCCTCATCGACGACAACCAGATCGTCGTCTACGACAACCTGCACCGGGACGCCCTGGGCGGCACCGAGCTCTCCGGGCACCCAAACCTCACGTTCGTGCAGGGCGACGTCCTCGACG
Organism: Gaiellaceae bacterium; assembly: GCA_035776735.1. Classification (GTDB taxonomy): domain Bacteria; phylum Actinomycetota; class Thermoleophilia; order Gaiellales; family Gaiellaceae; genus JACDAN01. The sequence continues at coordinate 8,850 of DASSSO010000138.1, forward strand.
CCGAGCGGATCAAGGAGACGGCGAGGGGCGTCACCCACATCATTCACCTCGCCGCGATCGCCGGTGTCGACACGGTCCTCGAGAGCCCGGTTCGGACGATGCGCGTGAACCTGATCGGCACCTACAACGTCCTCGAGGCGGCGCAGGCGACGATCGACACCGTCGAGCGGCTCGTCGACTTCTCCACGAGCGAGGTCTTCGGGCGGCACGCCTACAAGGTGGAGGAGGTGCACGAGACGGCGCAGGGCTCGGTCGGCGAGGCGCGGTGGACGTACGCCGTGTCGAAGCTGGCCGGCGAGCACCTCGCGCACTCCTACCACGACGAGTTCGGGCTCCCGACGGTCGCCGTCAGGCCGTTCAACGTCTACGGGCCCGGCCAGATCGGCGGTGGGGCGATCCGGGCGTTCATCGAGACGGTTCTCGCGGGCGAGGACCTCGTGATCCACGGCGACGGCTCGCAGATCCGCGCGTGGTGCTACGTCGACGACCTCGTCGGGGCGCTGATGCTCGTCCTCGAGCGCCCGGAAGCGGTCGGCCAGGTCTTCAACATCGGGAATCCGCGGTCGGTCGTGACCGTGTTCGACCTGGCCATGCGGATCCGGCGGCTGATGGAGGCGGACGTCGACGTGACGCACCGGCCGCTCCACTACACGGACGTCGAGATGAGGATCCCGAACATCGACAAGGCTCGCAGCGTTCTCGGCTGGGAGCCGAAGGTCGACCTCGACGAGGGGCTCGCCCGCACGATCGCGTGGTACAGAGAGCGCCAGCCGGCGCCGGCGTGATCCGGCTCGCCTGGCCGGATCTCGGCCCCGAGGAGGTCGCCGCGGTCGCGGAGGTCTTCGAGAGCGGCCAGCTGACGATGGGCCGCCGGGTCGAGGAGTTCGAGCACGAGCTCGCCGCGGCCTGCGAGGTCGAGCACGCCGTCGTCGTCTCCTCCGGAACGGCGGCGCTCCACCTCTCTGTGCTGGCGCTCGGGATCGGGCCCGGAGACGAGGTCGTCGTCCCCGCGTACACGTTTCCCGCCACGGCCAACGTCGTCGCGCTCGCCGGCGCCCGGCCGGTCCTCGCGGACGTCGACCCGGAGACGATGAACGTGACGCCGGAGACGGTCGCCGCGGCGGTGACCGAGCGGACGAAGGCGGTGCTGGTCGTCCATCTCTTCGGCCGGCCCGCGCCCTGGGAGGAGCTCGAGGCCGCGGTGCCGAGCCGCGTCGCGCTGCTCGAGGACGCCGCCGGCGCCCTCGGGGCGCGTAGGCGCGGCCGCGCGTGCGGCGGACTCGGCCGGCTCGGCTGCCTCTCCTTCCATCCACGCAAGATCGTCACGACGGGCGAGGGCGGGGCCGTCACGACGAACGATCCCGAGATCGCGGACGCGATCCGGCGCTTCCGGCACCACGGGATCGAGCCTCGCGGGGACTTCGAGATCCGCTCGCCGGGGCTCAACTACCGGCTCCCCGACATCCTGTGCGCGATCGGCACCACCCAGATGCGGCGGCTCGAGCGCCTCCTGGAGGAGCGCGAGCGGCTCGCCGCGGGCTACGCCGAGCGCCTCGGCGACGCGGTCGGGCTGCCCTCGGCGGACGAGGGCGACCGCCACGGCCTCCAGGCGTACATCGTTCGGATCGACCGGCGGGACGAGGCGCTGGAGGTGCTGGCCGAGGCGGGCATCCAGGCCCAGATCGGCACCTACGCCCTGCACCGGCTGGCGGCCTACGGCGACCAGGGCTCGTTCCCGGGCGCCGACGTGGCCTTCGAGCGCGCACTGGCCCTCCCCTTCCACAACCGGCTGAGCGAGGACGACCTCGACCGCATCGCCGAGGTCTTGACAAGGGTTGTAAGTGAGTAGTAACTTACAACCCCTGTGATGGCAACGGCGACACGGCAGACGGCGGAGGAGCGGCGCGCGTCGATCCTGGACGCGGCGACGGTGGAGTTCGCCGCGAAGGGCCTGCACGGCACGTCCACGGAGGACATCGCCAAGCGCGCCGGCATCTCCCAGCCCTACGTCTTCCGCCTCTTCGGGACGAAGAAGCTGCTCTTCGCCGAGACCTGCCGTCAATGCATGCGCGAGGTGCGCGAGTCGATGGCGGAGGCGGCCGGCGGCCTCGCCGGCGAGCAGGCGTTCGAGGCCATGGGCAGCGCCTACATGGAGTTCCTCGCAGCCGAGCCGCGCCGGCTGATGCTGCAGATGCAGATGTACGCCGCCTGCGCCGAGCCGGAGATCCGCGAGGTGGCCCAGGACGGCTACGGCGAGCTCGTCCGGTTCGTCGAGAGCCGCACGGGCGCGGGCTCCGCCCGCATCTCGCGCTTCTTCGGGAAGGGGATGCTCACGAACGTCATCGCCGCGATGCAGGTGAGGGACTCGGGATTCGAGTGGGCCGACCGCCTCGTGCAGGGTTGCAGGGAAGACGTCTCGTGAGCCGCTCGTTTTTTTCGCATGCGAGTAAGTGATGAATCACTAGCAAGGAGGCAGACGATGCAAGCCGCCAGGACGCTCTGGACGTTCGTGATCACGTCCGCCGCGCTCTTCATGGTCGTGCTCGACAACCTCGTCGTCTCGACCGCCCTCCCCGTCATCCGGACGGATCTCGGCGCGTCGCTCGAGGAGCTGGAGTGGACGGTCAACGCCTACACGCTGACCTTCGCCGTCCTGCTCCTCACGGGCGCGGCGCTCGGAGATCGCTTCGGGCGCAGGCGCCTCTTCGTGATCGGGCTAGGAATCTTCACCGCGGCCTCGGCCGCCGCGGCGCTCGCGCCGAGCATGGACGCGCTCATCGTCGCCCGGGCGATCCAGGGCGTGGGCGGCGCGATCGTGACGCCGCTGACGCTGACGATCCTCAGCGAGGCGTTCCCGAAGGAGAAGCGCGGCCTCGCGCTCGGCGCCTGGTCCGGCATCGCCGGCCTCGCCGTCGCCTCGGGACCGCTCGTCGGCGGCGCCGTCGTCGACGGGATCTCGTGGCAGTGGATCTTCTGGCTGAACGTCCCGATCGGAATCCTGCTCGTCCCGTTCGCCTACCGGTTCCTGCGGGAGACGCACGGCCCGGCCGCGGGGCTCGACCTTCCCGGACTGGCGCTCATCAGCGCCGGGCTGCTCGGGCTGGTCTGGGGCCTGATCCACGGCAACGGCGACGGGTGGACCAGCCCGCAGATCGTCGGCTCGCTGGTGGCCGGCGCAATCCTCACGGCCGGCTTCGTCGCCTGGGAGCTGCGGACGCGGGCGCCGATGCTGCCGATGCGCTTCTTCCGCGACCGGGCGTTTGCGGCCGCGAACGGCGCGTCGCTGCTCATGTACTTCGGGATGTTCGGGTCGATCTTCCTGCTGACCCAGTTCCTGCAGACCGTGCAGGGCCACTCGCCGCTCGGAGCCGGGCTCCGCGTCCTCCCGTGGACGGCGATGCCGATGATCGTCGCCCCGATCGCGGGCGCGCTCTCCGACCGGATCGGCGGCAGGCCGCTCATGGCCGTCGGCCTCTCGCTGCAGGCGATCGGCCTCGGGTGGCTCGCGGCCGTCTCCACGCCGACGGTTCCGTACTCAGAGCTCGTGATCCCGTTCATCCTCAGCGGGACCGGGATGGCGATGTTCTTCGCGCCCGTCGCGAACGTCGTGCTCTCGGCCGTGCGGCCCGAGGAGGAGGGGAAGGCGTCCGGCGCCAACAACGCGATCCGCGAGGTCGGCGGCGTCTTCGGCGTGGCCGTGCTCGCGACCGTGTTCTCGACCTACGGCGGCTACGGAACCCCGCAGTCGTTCGTCGACGGCCTCACGCCGGCGATCTGGGTCGGCGCGGTCGTCGTCGGCGCGGGCGCGCTGATCTCACTGGCGATCCCGGGCCGAGGCCGGCGGCAGGAGCAGCCGGTCGAGGAGCCGGAGCTCGCGCTGGAGGCCGCCTAGGTCTCGTCGCTGCGCGGGGCGGGCTCAGCCCGCCCCGCCTGCGGCCGAGGCGGCCGGGGCGACCAGGTTGTAGCCCTCCTGCAGGAACGGGACTCGGTCGACGAGGACCGCGATTTCCTCAGGTGCGAAGACGCCCTCCTCGGTCACGATCTCCGTGATCAGGTCGGCGGGGATCAGCTCGAAGAGCTCCCGCTCGAAGTCGGCGAGGTCGGGTGCCTGCGCGCCCGGGACGGGGGCGAGCTTGATCACCTCGGCGGCGACGACGACCGGGACACCGGCGTCGCGGGCGGCCCGCGCCAGCGGGATCGTCCCGATCTTGTTGCAGATCGTGCCGTCCCGGAAGACGGTGTCGGCGCCGATCAGCACGAGGGTCGTCTCCGGGACCCGCGCGGGTGCGTCGGTGTCCTCGACGAGCTCCGCGTCGATTCCGGACTCGGTCAGCTCGGCGACGAGCGTCCGGCCTTCCTCGATCGGGCTCGAGACGGTGCAGAGCACCCTGGCGGGCTTCTCGTGGCCGAGCGACTCCCGGACCGTCGCCGAGTTGGAGTGCGTCAGCACGGTTGCGCCGGCGATCCGCTCGCGGAGCTGGACGGCAATGGACGCGGGTGCGCGGATCCGTCCGTCGGTCAGCGCATGGGCTTCCTCGCGCACCACCTGGCGGAGGGTCTCCGGCTCGAGGTGGCTCTCGTAGCGGCCGGAGGCGAGCAGGCGCCCCACCGCGCCGGCGACGGCGCCGACGCCGGGCCTTGCGGCGGCGATCCGCCGGCCCGCCCGCCGCAGGTCGTCGAGCAGCTCCTCGCACGATCCTTCGTGCCGGTCGGCGAGCTCGGTCAGCGCCTCGACGGCGCGGCGCGCCATCCAGCTGGCTCCGTGCTGACGTGCGTCACGGAGCTCGGCGATCCGGTCTTCGAAGGCGGCGGCCACCGGACAGCCAATTGTAGTGTCGGGCCGTGGAGCCTGAGATCTCCGTCGTCGTGACGCTCTACAACGAGCGTTCCACCGTCCAGGAGCTCGTCCGCCGCACGGCGGCCGTGCTCGACGGCGAGCCGTTCGAGGTGCTGCTCGTGGACGACGGCTCCACGGACGGCACCTGGGAGGAGGTCGAGCGTGCCCATGCGGCCGACGAGCGCGTCCGCGGCGTCCGCCTGAAGCGGAACTTCGGCCAGCATCCGGCCATGCACGCGGGCCTCGTGCGCGCCCGGGGAGACGTCCTGCTGACGATGGACGGCGACCTGCAGAACGCGCCCGAGGACATCCCGAAGCTGGTCGCGGCCGTGCGCAACGGCAGCGACGTCGCGAGCGGCCGGCGGGCCGCGCGCCGGGACTCCTGGGGCCGCACGCTGCCCTCCCGGCTCGTCAACGGGATGCTCCGGCGCTTCACGGGCGTGTCGATCGCCGACTTCGGATGCGCCTTCAACGCCTACCGCCGCTCCGCGGTGGAGCCGATGCTCGGCGCCATCGGCCGGCAGAAGTTCACGAAGGCGCTCGTGCTCTCTGCCGGTGCCAGCGTGACCGAGGTGGACGTCGCGCACGAGCCGCGCAAGGGCTCCTCCCGCTACACGCCGCTGCGCCTGACGCGCACCGCGCTGCACGTCCTGGCCGGCTTCTGGCCACAGCCGATCCAGTGGATCGGGGTCGCGCTCGGGACGGTCTGCACGCTCGCCGCGCTCGTCCTCGGCGTCTACGGCGTCGGCTACTGGATCGCGGAGTCGGACTTCCCCGGCCCGCTCTTCGGCGGCGTCGGCGTCATCTTCGTCCTCGGCGTGCAAGGGTTCATCCTCGCCCTGATCGGCGAGTATCTGGCCAGGATCCAGCGAGACGTGGAGGGACGGCCCCTGTACACGATCGAGAGAGAACTGTGAAGCGCGTCCTCGTCACCGGCGGGGCGGGGTTCATCTCGTCCGCGTTCATCCGGCACCTGCTGCGGGCGACGCCGTACGAGGTGGTCTCGCTCGACGCGCTGACCTACGCCGGGAACCTCGAGAATCTGCGCGACATCCGCTCGCACGAGCGGCTCTCCTTCGTCCACGGCGACATCCGCGACGCGGGGCTCGTCCGTGAGGTCGTGGCCGGCGTGGAGGTGATCGTGAACGCGGCCGCGGAGTCGCACGTGGAGAAGTCGATCGCCGAGGGCGCGGCCGAGTTCGTCGCGACGAACGTCGAGGGGACGCGGGTCCTGCTCGACGCCGCGCGGGAAGAGCCGGTCGAGCGCTTCATCCTCATCTCGTCCAGCGAGGTGTACGGGACGGCGGAGGCGGACCCGATGGACGAGGAGCACCCGCTCAACCCGCGCAGCCCGTATGCGGCGACGAAGGCGGGTGCCGACCGGCTCGCCTTCGCGTACCGGGCCACCTACGACCTGCCGATCGTGATCGTGCGGCCGTTCAACAACTACGGGCCTCGCCAGCACCCGGAGAAGCTGATCCCCCGCTTCGTCCTCCAGGCGCTCGCCGGCCGGCCGCTGACCGTCCACGGCGACGGGACGGCGAGCCGCGACTGGCTCTTCGTCGAGGACGACGCGGAGGCGATCCAGGCGGTCATCGAGGCCGATCTCCACTCGGTCGTGGGCGAGGTGGTCAACGTCGCGACCGGGCGGGATGCGTCCGTAACGGAGATCGCGGACCTCGTCCTCGAGCTGACGGGCAGGCCGGCCTCGCTGCGGGAGCACGTCGAGGAGCGGCCGGGCCAGGTGGCGCGGCACGTCGGCTCGACGGAGAAGGCCGAGCGGCTGCTCGGCTGGCGTGCACGGACGTCGCTCGAGGAGGGCCTGAGCCGTACCGTCGCCTGGTATCGCAACAATGAGGCCTGGTGGCGGGGGAACCTGATCGACGCGCGGACCGAGGCAGGCGTCTCCTCGTCCTAGGCGCCGGGCCGGCGCAGCTCGGGCTGCTCGAAGCGGCGCGGGCGCGCGGTGACCTCGAGGTGATCGCGCTCGATCGCGATCCCGGCGCACCGGGGTTCGCGCTCGCGCACAGACGCGCGATCATCTCCACGGAGGACGAGCGCGGGATCCAGCGGCTCGCGCAGGCCGAGCGGGTCGACGGGATCATCGCGCCGGGGATCGACTGGCCCGTCGCGATCGCTGCGCGGGTCGCGGAGAAGGCCGGCGCCCCGCATCCGCTCTCGCCGGCCACGGCCGGGCTCGCCGTCTCGAAGGCGCGGCAGCGGGAGCGCCTCGCGGAGGCGGGGGTGCCGCAACCGGCGTGGCGCCTCGTCTCGGGTGTGGAGGACGGCCTGCCCGTCCCCTGCGTCGTGAAGGCGCCCGACCGTCAGGGACAGCGCGGCCTGAGCCTGGTCGAGGACGCGGGCGGGCTGAAGGACGCGATCAACCGTGCGCTGCACGAGTCGCGGAACGGCCACGCGCTCGTCGAGCAGCTCGCGGACGGCCCGGAGGTGACCGTGAACGCGTTCTCGCTGGGCGGCAGCTTCCACCCGCTGACGGTGACCGACCGGCTCACCGCCGGCCCGCCCGCGTTCGGTGTCGCTCTGGCGCACGTCTGGCCGTCTGAGGCGGACTTCGCCGGGGAGGCGGCGGACGCGGCAGCGCGGGCGGTCGAGGCGCTCGGGATCACCGACGGCCCGACCTACACGCAACTCCGGATCACGCGCGACGGGCCCCAGGTCGTCGAGGTGGCGGCCCGGCTCGGCGGCGGCCACGACGCGGAGCTGTGCGAGGCCGCGCTGGGCGTCGACCTGAACGGGCTCGCGCTGGCCGCGGCGCTCGGCGAGGAGATCGACCCACGGGCGCTTGCCGCCGAGCCGGGCGCCGGCGGCGCCGCCACCGTGTTCCTGACCGCCGAGCCGGGAGAGCTCGAGTCCGTCGAGGGCGCCGAGGAGGCGGAGGCCGTGGAGGGCGTCTTCCGCGTCCGCGTCTACCGCCGCCCGGGATTCGTCGTCGGGGAGCTGCGACGCGGCTCCGACCGGGTCGGCGCCGTGCAGGCGGTGGGCGCCACGAGGGACGAGGCCCTGGACCGGGCGAGGGCGGCCGCCGCTCTCGTACGCTTCCGGACGGCCCGTGCAGGAACTCTCGCGTAGACGCACCACCATGCTCTCGTTCCAGCCCCCCGCCGTCGGCGAGGAGGAGATCGAGGCGGTCGCCAGGACGATCCGCTCCGGCTGGCTGACGACCGGGCCGAACGCCGCCCAGCTCGAGCGCCGCTTCGCCGAGTACGTCGGCGCCGAGCATGCGATCGCGGTCGCCTCCGGGACGGCCGCCATGCACCTGGCGCTGATCGCGCTCGGGATCGGGCCCGGCGACGAGGTGATCACGACGCCGATCACCTGGCCGGCGACGGCGAACGTCGTCGTCCACACCGGCGCGACGCCGGTCTTCGTCGACGTCCGCGACGCCGATCTCAATATCGACCCGGAGCTCGCCGCGGCGGCCGTGACCGAGCGGACGAAGGCGATCCTGCCCGTGCACCTCGCGGGGCAGCCGGCTGACCTCGAGCCGCTATGGGAGCTCGGCCGGCCCGTGGTCGAGGACGCGGCGCACGCCGTGGAGAGCGAGTACCGCGGCCGCAAGGTCGGTGCCCTCTCGGACGTGACCTGCTTCTCGCTCTACGCGACGAAGAACGTGGCCGCCGGCGAAGGCGGGATCGTGACGACCGACCGAGGCGACATCGCCGACGCGATCCGCGAGCTGCGGCTGATGCGGCGGCACGGCGGCTCGCTCTACGACATCGCCGTCCCCGGCTACAAGGCGAACCTCTCCGACGTGCTGGCCGCGATCGCGCTCGTACAGGTGGACAAGCTGGAGCACCATCGCGCGATTCGCGAGCGCCACTTCGCGGCGTACGACGAGGCGGTTGCGTCTCTGGACGGCATCGAGCCGCTGGCCCGCGACGACCGCGACACGCACGCGCTGCACCTCTACGTCGTGCGGGTCGACCCGGAGCGCGCGGGCGGGACGCGCGACGAGTACGCGGTCCTGCTCGCCGAGGAGAACATCGCGACCAGCGTCCACTTCCTGCCGGTGCACACGCTCAGCGCGTACCGCGAGCTCCTGCCCGAGCAGCCCGCGCTGCCGGTCGCCGAGCGGGCCGGCGCGGAGGTGCTCTCGCTGCCGCTCTCGCCCGCACACTCCGACGACGACGTCGCGGACGTGATCGACGCGCTCCGCCGGATCCACGCGCTCCTCGCATGAGCAGATCACTGAGGGTCTCGCTGACCCTCCTCGTCACCGCGCTCTGCACCGCCTACGTCATCTGGAAGATCAACGTCGGGCGGACGATCGAGATCCTGGCGGACACCCACCTCGGCTACTTCCTGCTCGCCGCGGGGATCACCCTCGCGACGACCTGGCCGATGGCGCTGCGGTGGAAGTGGCTCCTCGACGCCAAGAGGATCCGCGACCGGCTCGGCTGGCTCACCCGCGCGTACTTCGTCTCCTACGCCGCCAGCCAGGTGCTGCCGACGGCGGTCGGCGGCGATGCAGCGCGCATCTACGAGACGGCAAAGCGCCATCCCGGGAACACGGGGACGATCGCCGGCTCGGTGATCCTCGAACGCGCGATCGGCGGCGCCGCCACGCTGATGCTGGCGGCGATCGGGCTGGCGCTTGCGGTCGGCGAGTACGACGTCGACGTCTACCTCTGGATCGAGGGCGTGTTCGTCGTCGCCACCGTGATCGCGGGCTTCGTGATCTTCTCGCGCAGCCTTCGGAGCCGGCTCGGGCGCTTCCGGCCGCTGCTCGAGAAGCTGCGGATCGAGCGGCCGGTGCGCGCGCTCTACCGCGGGATGCACAGCTACCGCGACAACGTCTCCGTGCTGCTCGCCGTCTTCGCGCTCACGACGGGAGTCCAGATCGTCCGGATCCTCTCGATCTGGCTCTGCGGGGAGGCAGTCGGCGTCGACCTCTCGCCCCGGCCGTACTTCGTCCTCGGCCCGCTGCTCTTCCTCGTCATGCTCGTGCCCTTCACGATCAACGGCCTCGCCGTCCGGGAGGCGTTCTTCGTCAGCTTCTTGACGCGGCTCGACGTGAGCGCGGATGCGGCCGCGGCGACGGGGTTCCTGTTCTTCGCGACCACCATCGCGCTGGCGCTGCCGGGGGCGGCGATCATCGCCTGGGAGGCAGTTCGGTCGGGCGTCCGGCGCTCCGTTCCCGATGCCTGACGTCTCGGCCGTCGTCGTCACGTACAACGGGCTCCCGCACGTCGAGCGGGTGCTCGAGAGCGTCGCCGGCCTGGAGACCGTGGTCGTCGATCACGGGTCGACTGACGGGACGGTCGAGCTGGTGCGGGAGCGGTTCCCGGACGTTCGGGTCGTGGAGCAGGAGAACCGGGGGCTGGCGGCAGGCTGGAACCGGGGGATCCGCGAGACGGGCGCGCCGTACGTCCTCGTGCTGAACTCGGACGCTTGGGCGGTCGGGGACGCGGCCGCGCGGCTCGCGCGGTTCGCGGAGGGGATTCCGCGTGCAGCGTGGGTGGCGCCTCGGCTGCTGAACCTCGACGGGACGCTCCAGCCGTCGGTGCGCGGGTTCCCGACGCCCTGGCGGCTCGCGACCGAGTACCTGTTCCTGCGGAAGCTCGCGCCCCGGTCTCGGCTGCTGAACGCGTTCTACGGCGCCGGCTTCCGGCACGACGAGGTGCGCGAGGTCGAGTTCGCGAAGGCGGCGGCGTTCCTGATCCGGCGGGAGGCGTTCGACGAGGTCGGGCCTTTCGACGAGCAGTTCTTCCTCTTCAGCGAGGAGACGGACTGGTCGTACCGGGCGCGGGCCGCCGGGTGGCGGACGCTGTTCTTCCCGGAGGCGGAGGTCGTGCACGTCGGCGGCGCGACGTGGCGGCGCGAGTCGGCCTCGTTGTTCCGCGAGCAGGTGCGAGGTCACCTGCGGTTCCTGCTCAAGCACCGGGGCGCGCGGGCGGCGGAGCGCGCGCGGCGCGTGATCCTGGCCGGGCTGCGGCTGCGTTCCGTCCTCTTCCGGGGCGAGCGGCGGGCGGTCTACCGCGACGCGGCCGAATGGGTCGCGGGCGCACCGGCGACGGGTCTCCTCGAGTCCACGCGGTGACCCGGATCCCGCTCGTCCTCGCGGCGATCCCGCTGCTCGCGCTCGCGCGCCTGCTCCCGGCGGAGGGGGCCGGGCTGGCGCTCAGGCTGGCGGCCGCCTCGGTCTGCCTCCTGATCCCCGGCGCGCTCATCGCCCGCGCGCTCCGGCTGCCGGCCGTGGCCGAGGCGGCTGCGCTCTCGCTCGGCGTCCTCTTCGTCGGCCTGCTCGCGACCTTCGTGCTCGGGACGTCGATCCTGCTCACGCTGTTCGTGCTCGGTGCGGCGGCCTCGGTCGCGCTGCCCTTCGCGATGCGGGAGGAGCCCATTCGGCAGCACTGGGCCGTCTGGGCGGTGGCCGGCGCCGGCGCCGCGTACGCCCTCTTCATCTGGCGGTTCGGGACGAATCTCGGCGGGGACGCGCTCTTCCATCTCGCGCGGGTCCGGAAGCTCGAGACGTTCGACGCGCTGTCCGTCGACGCCGTGGGTGAGTTCGCGGACGGCGGGCCCCACCCGGGCTACGCGTTCCCGCTCTGGCACGCCTTCCTCGCGCTCGTGTCGAAGCTGGCGGGGGTCGACCCGACGCACGTCGTCCTCGACGAGGCGGCGATCCTCGTCCCGCTGGCCTTCGTGCTCACCTTCGAGGCGGGTCGGGCGCTGTTCAACTCGCTCTGGGGCGGCGTCGCCGTCCTCGCCGGTCAGGTTGCGATCACGGGGCTGGCGCCGGGCGACGGCGGCGCATACGACTCGCTCGCGCTGCCGGCGACCGCGGCGATTCAGCTGCTCCTCCCGATGGTGCTGGCCTCGCTCTTCCTCCTCATCCGCGAGCGGCGGCCGGTCTTCGTGATCCCGGCCGCGGCCGCCTCGCTGACGATCGCGTTCGCCCATCCCACCTACGCCCTCTTCCTGCTCGTGGTGCTCGCGGGCTTCGCGGTCGTTCGCGCGATCTGGGCGCGCCGCGACCTGCTGATGACGGCGGGCGGGCTCGCGGCGGTCGGGCTCCCGACCGCGGCCGTGTTCCTGTGGCTGACGCCGATCGTGGAGGACACGGCGGGCCACACGCCGACGCGCGAGGAGGTGCGGCGCGCGCTCGATCGGTACGCGCGCGAGCTCGACGTGGACTCGCTCGAGCGCTACGCGCTGGCGCCCGAGGTCTTCGGGCGACGCGGCGCGGTCGCCGTCGCTGCGCTCGTCGCGATCCCGCTCGCGGCCTTCGCCGCCCGGAGCCGGTGGGCGGCCTTCGTCGTCGGCGGTTCCCTTCCGATCCTGATCCTGACGCTGGCTCCCATCCTGTTCCCCTCGTTCGCCGACCTCGTCTCGATCTCCCAGGCGCGGCGGATCGCCGGCTTCATGCCGTACGCGTTCGCGTTCGCCGGCGGCTGCGCCGTGCTCGCCGGGTTCCTCCGGGGCGCGGCGCTGCCGGTGGGACTGGCCGCCGGGCTCTGGCTGCAGCTGACCTGGCCGGGCGACTTCGGCCCGCGGCTCGACCACGGCGGGCCGGCGTTCGCGACCTGGGTCGCCCTCGTCGCCGGAATCGCGGCGGTGCCCGCCGGGATCTTCATCCAGCGGCGCTGGGGGAGCATCGAGCGGCGCGGCCTCTACGCGGGGCTGACGGCGCTCCTGTTCGTCCTCCCGACCGCCGTCCACGGGATGCGCGAGTGGCGGGAGCCGCCGGGGCCTCGCGTGCCGCTCACGCCGGGGCTCGTGGAGACGCTGCGTGAGCTGCCGGAGGGAAGCGTCGTCTTCTCCGACCTCGAGACGAGCTACCGGATCGGCGCGCTCGCGCCCGTCTACGTGGCCGCCGGCCCGCCGGCGCACGTGGCGGACACGGAGGACAACCGACCCTACGCGCGCCAGCGCGACGTCGTGCGCTTCCTCCGGACGGGCGACCTCGAGATCCCGCGAAGTTACGGCGCCGGCTGGCTCGTCGTCGACCGCGAGCGGTCCTTCCTCCGCCCGGCCCTGCCGGTCGTCTACGCCGACGACCGCTACCTGCTGTACCGGCTCTGAGCCGCAGCGTGGGCTCGCGAGGGACTGTCCCTCGCCCCCGGCCCGGCGAGGCGTGCCTTGTGTGCCGGAAGCGTCGCGGGTGTGTGACGAAAGGCGCGCGTCGGGACTGCGCCCGTTCCGCTCGGCGTACGTTGGGGACGTGCCGCGCCGCCCTCGACACCTCCTGGGAGACGGCACGTACCACGTCACGGCGCGCGGCGTCGCTCGGTCCGAGATCTTCCTCGACCACGACGACTACCGGGCGTTCCTCGCGTTCCTTCGCGATGCCGCGGAGCGCTTCGCGTGGACGCCGCGCGGGTTCTGCCTGATGCCGAACCACTACCACCTGATCGTCTCGACGCCGCGCCTCGAGCTCTCCGCCGGCATGCACCGGCTCAACTGCCTCTACGCGATGCGCTTCAACAAGCGCTACACACGGCCGGGACACCTGTTCCAGAACAGGTTCGACGCGCGCCTCGTCGAGGGCGACCGCCACATCCGCGCCGTCTGCCGCTACGTCGTCGACAACCCGGTCCGGGCGGGCTTCGTCAGGCGACGGGAGGATTGGCCCTGGTCGGGCCTCGCCGCGCTCTAGCCTTCACGGCGTGAAGGTCCTCCTGGTGACGTTGTACTTCCCGCCCGCCGGCGGCGGCGGCGTGCAGCGGCCGCTGAAATTTGCCACCCACCTGCCCGCCCTCGGGTTCGAGACCCACGTGCTCGCGCCCGACGATCCGAAGTGGGTGCACCGGGACGACGACCTCGTCCCGCCGACGCAGGCCTGGGTGCACCGCGTCCGCTACCTCGGCCCGAAAGGACGGCTGCCGGCCGAGGAGCTGCACGGCCTCACGGGGATCGAGCGAGCCGGCCGCAAGACCGCTCTCGCGTTCCGCCGAGCGCTCGCCCCGGACGAGAACGTGACCTGGAACCTGACTGCGATCCCCGCCGCGATCCGCATCGCGAGGCGCGAGCAGATCGACGTCGTGATCACGACCTCGCCGCCCACGTCCGTCCACCTGGTCGGCGCCGCCGTCAGGCGGGCCACCGGTGCGCGCTGGATTGCCGACCTCCGCGACTCGATCGTCGCCAACCCGCACCGCCGGACGGAGAGCGCCCTCGTCCGCGCGAAGGAGCGCACGGGGGAGAGCGTCGCCCGGCTCGCGGCGCGCAGGGCCGACGCAGTCGTGGCCGTCTCCGACCCGATCGCGGACGAGATGCGGGCGCTCGGCGCCGCCCGCGTCCAGACGATCGCCAACGGCTGCGACTTCGAGGACTTCGCCGGTCTCGCCTACCACCGCTCCACGCGCCTGCGGATCACGCACACCGGCAGCTTCTTCGGCCGACGCACCCCGCGGCCGATCCTCGAGGCGCTCGCGGGATCGGACGTCGACGCCGTGCTCCGCTTCGTCGGCGACTTCCGCGCGGCCGACCGCGAGTGGGCCGAGACGCTCGGCCTCGGCGACCGGCTCGAGCTCATCCCGTACCTCCCGCGCCGGGAGGTGCTCGCGCTCCAGAAGGACTCCGAGGCGCTCCTCCTGCTCATCCCCGACTCCGGCGGCCGGGGCCGAGCCGTCCTCTCGGCGAAGGTCTTCGAGTACCTCGCCGCCGAGCGGCCGATCCTCGCCGCGGTGCCGCCGGACGGCGCCGCCGCCGACCTCGTCCGCGAGACGGGCGCCGGCAAGGTCGTGGCGCCCGAGGACGTCGACGGCCTCCGCACCGCCCTCGAGGAGCTCCAGGCCGACTACCGTGGCGGGCGCCTCAACGGGACTCCGCTCTCGCCGGAGCTGCGGGAGCGCCTCTCCCGCCGTAAGCGAACCGAGGAGCTCGCCGAACTGATCGGGAGCCTCGCGTGATCCTTCCCCGCGTCACCTCCTTTCTCTTCCTCGCCACGCTCTTCTGCGTCAGCTTCGAGAAGATCCAATGGGAGCTGGCCGGCACGATCGGCCTCGCGGGCATCCTCGCCGTGCTCTTCGTGGGCTCGTTCGCGCTGGAACGCCTGGGCTCCTGGCCGCGCCGGATCCACCGCACGGTCGCGATCGTCCTCCTCTTCGCGGCCGCGTTCCTCGTCGCCTACCTCGCGGGCTTCTACAACATCGAGAGCGAGCAGGCCGCCGCCCAGTTCGCGAAGGGACTGGCCCGCTTCGCGATCACGTTCAGCTTCGCCGCGGTCGGGATCGCGTACCTGGCCCGCCGGCCGCTGCGCTTCTACTGGGTCGCGCTCGGCGCGCTCTGCGCCGGGATCGCGCTCAACGGCGTCTACGGGGTCGCCCAGCTCGCCTTCGCGGAGACGGGGCGCGATCTCGACCAGACGGTACTCGGCCCGCTGCTCGGCGAGGCCCGACCGATCAACTACTACGGGGCGGTGGAGGGCGCCGACGTCTACCGGCCGAACGCGCTGACGAACGACCCGAACCACCTCGGGATCGTTCTCCTGGTCCCGCTGCTGATCCTGACGCCGCTCTACCTCCGCCTCGAGCGAGGACACCCGCTGCGCGTGCCGCTGATGCTGCTCCTTCCGTTCCTCGTCCTCATCGAGCTCGCGACCCTCTCCCGGAGCGGCCTGCTGGGCCTCCTCGTCGGCGTGCTCGTCCTGCTCTTCCCGTACGGGCGGAGGTTCGTTTCCGCTGCCGTGCTCGTCCCGCTCGGCGCGCTGGCGCTGACGCTGGCCGTCATCGTGTCGCGCCGGGTGGACTTCTTCGAGACCGTCGTCCGCTCGCGCCTCGACACGGAGTCGGGCTCGACGGCCACGCACTTCGAGGTCTACGAGCTGATCCGGCCGGCGCTCGAAGGACACGCCCTCTTCGGGCTCGGCCTGAACACGTTCTCGGTCTACTACGAGGCGGTCACCGGGCTGACGAACTGGGGGCCCCACTCGTTCTACGCCGCGCTCGTGATCGAGACCGGGATCGTCGGTGCGGCGCTGTTCGCGACCTTCATCTTCTGGCTCTTCCGGCGGCTGCGCGCCGGGCACCGGCTCGGGAAGGCGCTGGCGGCGATGCGCGACCCGCTCGCGGCGCGCGTCCGGCCGCTCGCGTGGGGCCTGACGGCCGCGATCCTCGGCGTCATGGCCGCGAACGCGTTCTACCTGACGATGCAGCAGTCGTACTTCTA
>DASSSO010000186.1:0-4525 GCA_035776735.1 Gaiellaceae bacterium
GTCGTCGCGCGTCGAGGAAACCTCGGTGGACGGCGAGTCAGTGGTGCCGCTGATCCCTGTCGGGTCGTCGCCCGCGTCGTTCGTGCCAGAGGGCGCCGCATCGCCCTCCACACTGCCGCCTTCTGCGCCGGACTCGTCCGACCGGTCGCTCGGGCCGGCTCGACGATCGGCCGGAAGCACGACCTCCGAGAGGGGCCCGGCCGGTCGCACAGACCGCCGGGAGCCGTCGTCGCCGCCGCTCACGACCACGGCCGTGCCGAGGATCGCCGCCGCCGCAACCACGGCCACGAGGCCGCCCATGATCCGCAGAGGGTTTCCAGTCATCGTTCACCGCCTCGCCGTCCTGGGGAGGCAGTCACCTCTTCGTTCCGGCGCGGGGGAGAGGCGCAGGATTTCGGTATGAAAACGGTCTGGGCGCGCGCCGGTTCCCCCGTTCGAGGTAGGAGAACAAGGGTCCCGCGCATCCGTCGGGCCTCGTACGCTCTGGCCGATGGCCGACCAGCGGATCCTCGTCGTGGACGACGACGCCGACATCCGGGGTCTCGTCCGCGAGCTCCTCGAGCGCCGCGGGTTCGCCGTGCTCGAGGCGAAGAACGGCCGGCAGGCCCTCCAGCAGTTCTACGCGGCGCGCCCCGACCTCGTCGTCCTCGACGTCGCGATGCCGGAGATGGACGGATGGACGACCCTGGAGCGGATACGGGAGCTCAGCGACGTTCCCGTCGTGATGCTCACGGCGCGGTCCGCCGAGCTCGAGAAGACGCGGGGGCTGCGCGCGGGGGCCGACGACTACGTGACGAAGCCGTTCGGCCGCCAGGAGCTCCTGGCGCGGGTCGAGGCCCTGCTTCGCCGTGCCGGGAGCCGCGAGGTGGCTGCGGCAGAGACGTACTCCGACTCCTTCCTCACGATCGACTTCGCCCAGCGCACGGTCGCCGTCGGCGAGCGGTCCGTCGAGCTCACGCCGCTCGAGTTCAGGCTCCTGTCGGCGTTCGTGCGCAACCCGAATCAGGTGCTCTCGCACGACCAGCTCCTCGAGCTCGCGTGGGGCGGGAAGGATGCCTCGCGCGAACAGGTCAAGCTCTACGTCGGCTACCTCCGCAAGAAGCTCAGTCCCGACGCGCCGGAGGCGGCGCCGATCGAGACCCGGCGTGGATTCGGCTACGCCTACAGGCCCCGCCGGGCCGGCTAGACGGCGATCCGCGACCGCGGCCGGCGCTCGAGCAGGAGGGAGGCGGTCTTCGCCAGGAGCTCCTTCGGGCTGAACGGCTTCTTCACGTAGAGGTCGGCGCCGGCCTCGATCGCGTTCGCGACCTGGCTCTCCTCGGCGAAGGCCGTAACGATCACGATCGGGACGTCCTTCGTGGCCTCCTCGGCGCGGAGCCGGCGGGTGACCTCGCAACCGTCCAGGCCGGGCATCATCAGGTCGAGGACGACGAGGTGTGGCACGCGCTCGAGCGCCGCCTCGTACGCGCTGAGACCGTCCCGGGCGACGACCACCTCGTACCCGTCCCGCTCGAGTGTGAGCGAGAGGAGCAGGAGGATGTCGGGATCGTCGTCCGCGATCAGCGCGAGCGGCTTCCGGCTCACGCGGCCACCTCCTCGGGGACGGCGGAGCCGAGGGGAAGCCTGACGCGCACCGTCGTCCCGGCTCCCTCTGCGCTCTCGATCTCGATCGAGCCCTCGTGCCGCTCGACGATCGTCTTCGCGATCGTCAGCCCGAGGCCCGTGCCGGGGATCGCCCGGTCGGTCGCGTTCGTGCTCCGGAAGAACCGCTCGAAGAGGCGGTCCTGCTCGCCGGCCGGGATCCCGACACCGGTGTCCGCGACCTCGACGACTGCGTCGTGTCCGGCCCGGGCGACGCTCACGGACACGCGGCCGGAGCGCGGTGTGAACTTGAGCGCGTTCGAGATCAGATTGTCCAGCAGCTGCCCGAGGCGCGAGCGGTCGCCGAGCATCGTCGGGGTGTGCTCGAGCTCGCCGACCAGCTCGATCTGCTTGTCGTCGGCGGCGGGCTTCGCCGCTTCGAGGCACTCGGTGAGGACCTCGTGCAGGTCGACCTCCTCGAGGTCGAGCGCAAGCTTCCCGGCCTCGACCTGCGCCATGAAGAGGAGGTCGCCCACGAGCTGCATCAATCGCTTCGAGTTGCGCGCGACGACGGCGAGGAAGCGCTCCTGCTCGGGGCCGAGCTCGCCGGCGCCGCCGTCGAGCAGCAGCTCGAGGTAGCCGTGAATCGAGGTGAGCGGCGTGCGGAGCTCGTGGGAGACGAGCGCGATGAACTCGTCCTTCAGCCGGTCCAGCTCGCGAAGCCGCTCGTTCTGCTCCGCCAGAGCTCGCTGCGCCGCCTCGGCGTCGGCGCGGGCGACCCGCTCCTTCGCGAGCAGCGCCTCGAGCTGCGCCTGCTGGCGCTTCAGGTGGGTCGTGTCGCGCGCGATCACGGCGGCGCCGGTGATCATCCCGATGTCGTCGCGGATCGGCGAGACGGTCAGGGAGACGTCGACCTCGGTGCCGTCCTTCCGGAGGCCGCGGGTCTCGTGGTCCTCGACGCCGGCGCCCGAGCTGATCTTCCTGGCGACCGCCGAGAGCTCGTCGAGCCGGCCGGGCGGGACGAGCACGGCCACCGGCCGGCCGACGATCTCCTCGGCCGCGAAGCCGAACAGCCGCTCGGCGCCGGGGTTCCAGGTGACGATCGTGCCGTCGTGCGCAGCCCGCGTGATCGCGTCGTCGGACGCCTCCACGATCGCGGCCAGCTGCGCGACGCTCTCCTGCGCCTCGTTGCGCTCGACGAGCGCGTGCTCGAGGTCTCGCGTCTGGTCTGCGAGCTGCCGGTTGCGGGCGTGAAGCTGGCGGGTCGTCCGGCGCAGGATCGGGATCAGCGACACCCAGAGGACGAGCAGCGCCAGGCCGAGGATGATCGCCGAGTGCTGGAAGCCCTCGCGGACCTGGAGGTCGATCGTCCGGTAGTCCTGCGAGATGGAGAGCGCGCCGATCGGGCGCGCGGTGGCGCCGGCCCGGACCGGGACGATCGTGCGCAGCACCTTGATCCGCCCCTCGGGCGTGTCCAGCCAACGAACGGAGCGGTCGGGGCGTCCCTGAAGGGCCGAGGCGAGCGTGCTGCTCGGGCGTACCTCCCCGATCAGGACGCGGCTCGTAGAGTAGGTGACGCGTCCCTCGGCGTCGTAGAGCGAGGCCTGCAGGACGCCGGCGAGGAAGACGCGATCCTGGAACACCTTGTCCAGCGCCGCGCGTCGCCTGGCGTCGGCCGGCCGCCGGAAGTCCGCGCGCGTCAGGTGCTGCTTGAGCGTCGCCTCGGCGACCGCCTGCGACTGCGCCTCGACGCGCGCCTCGGCCCGCTGGGTGATGTCCCCCTCGAGGACGTAGAGCATCGCGAGGCCCGCCACGAGCAGCACGAGGCCGGTGTAGGCCGCGAACCGTAGGACCAGACGCGGCGGCTGCTCGGTGCGCGCCGAGCTGGTGGCAAGCGGGGCTTCCATGGCGATCCAATCCCTCTATCGGGCGATCTCGGGCGGTACATAAGGGCACTCTTCGTACAATCCGGCGCATGGCGACCACCGAGGACCGGCCCGCCGCGCTCGACGGGATCGCCGAGTGGCGCCGGCAGCTCTACGAGGCCTCGCCGGAGCGCCAGGGCGAGCTGTTCTCCACGATCTCGGGGCTCGAGGTCGACCCGCTCTACACCGCGGACTCGGTCGAGATCGACGAGGAGCGCGACCTCGGCTACCCCGGCGTCTATCCCTTCACGCGCGGCGTCTACCCCTCGATGTACCGCGGGAAGCTCTGGACGATGCGCCAGTTCGCCGGCTTCGGCACCGCGGAGGACACGAACAAGCGCTTCCGGTACCTGCTCGAGCACGGGCAGACCGGCCTCTCGACGGCCTTCGACATGCCCTCGCTCATGGGCTACGACTCCGACCATCCGCGCTCGCTAGGCGAGGTCGGCCGCGAGGGGGTCGCGATCGACTCGCTCGAGGACATGGAGACCCTCTTCGCCGGCATCCCGCTCGGCGACGTGTCGACCTCGATGACGATCAACTGCACGGCGCCGATCGCGCTCGCGTTCTACGCCTGCGTCGCGGAGGAGCAGGGCGTCCCGAGGTCGGAGCTCCGCGGGACGATCCAGACGGACATCCTCAAGGAGTACATCGCGCAGAAGGAGTGGATCTTCCCGCCGGAGCCCTCGATGCGGCTCGTGACGGACATGGTCGAGTTCTGTGCCCGCGAGCTGCCGCGGTGGCATCCGATCTCGATCTCGGGCTACCACATCCGCGAGGCCGGCTCGAACGCGATCCAGGAGCTCGCCTTCACCCTCGCGAACGGCTTCGCCTACGTCGACGCGGCCCTCGAGCGCGGGCTCGACGTGGACGACTTCGCGCCGAGGCTCTCGTTCTTCTTCAACGCGCATCTCGACTTCTTCGAGGAGATCGCGAAGTACCGCGCAGCCCGGCGCATCTGGGCACGCGAGCTGCGCGACACCTACGGGGCGAAGAATCCGCGCTCGTGGCTGATGCGC
>DASSSO010000020.1:0-21721 GCA_035776735.1 Gaiellaceae bacterium
GGACGCGAAGCGTCGGCAGCACGCTGCCCGCCTGAAGTGGCGCATCGCCCTGGAGCGGCATCCGCAGGGCGACCCGCGCATCCGCGAGGCGCTGAAGGGCTACAAGCAGGCCAAGGCGGCACGGCAGCGCATCGACGTCCAGATCGCCCGGCTCCTCTCCCCGAAGAAGGCCTCTCCGAAGGGGCTCGCGTTCCTGATCGCGGAAGAGGGCTTCATCCCGTACGCGTACAACGACCCCACGAACCACGCGACCTTCGGCGTCGGCCACCTGCTCCACCTCGGCCCGGTGACCGCAGCGGACCGCGCCCAGTGGGGCACGAAGGCGCAGCCGAAGCCGCGCGCCCTCGTGGAGCGCGTGCTGCGCGAGGACCTGGCCCGCCGCTACGAGCCGGCGGTGCGCGATGCCGTCAAGCGGCCGCTGAAGCCGCACCAGTTCGACGCGCTGCTGTCGCTCGCCTTCAACATCGGCACGGCCGGGTTCAAGAACTCCACCGTCGTCCGGCGGCTGAACGAGGGCAACTTCGCCGGGGCGGCGGACGCGATCCTGATGTGGAAGAAGCCCGCGATCCTCGTGCAGCGCCGGCGGCGCGAGCGCGACCTCTTCCTGCACGGGACGTACCGCTAGGGCTCTCCGCTAACGGCCGACGAGCTTGAAGACGCGCCGGCCGGCGCGCTCCACCGGCGCCGGGAGCCAGCTGCGCCGCTTCTTCAGGACCCGCGTCACTGCACCGAACACCGCCTTCGTCGCCTGCACCCGCCGCGCGTGGAGCCGGTCGTACGGCGTGTTGTGCGCGACCTTCGAAGCGATCGTCGTCGAGCCGATCACGAAGCGGACGTCACGGAAGTTCCGCGAGGCGAAGATCTTCTCCGCCACGACCTTGCGGACACCCGGATGCCACGTCGTGTCGTGGAAGGCGACCGTGCCGCCCTCGACCACCTTCGGCACCCAGGTCTCGAAGTCGTGGCGCACGTCCTCCTCCTCGTGCGAGCCGTCGACGAAGAGCAGCTCGATCGGCTCGTCGAAGTCGTCGACGACGTCCTGGGAGAGCCCCTTCACCGGCGTCACGAGGTCGGCGATCCCGGCGCGCTCGATGTTGTCCCTGAACTCCCTGTGCCGGTAGTCCGCGTGCGGGTCGACGGCGAAGATGCGGACGCCCTCGCCCGCGCGCGAGCCCAGGCCGAGGCAGATCGTCGACTTCCCCTTCCAGGAGCCGATCTCGACGATCACGCCCTTGCCCGTGCATTCCTGCGCGAGCTCGTAGAGGGCCTGGCCCTCCTCGTCGGAGAGCCAGCCGGGCACGTCCTTGATCAGCTCCTTGACCCGAGCGAAGTCGCTCACGTCTCGCCGTCGTAGTAATGCGTGTTGCTCTCGCGGCGGACGAGGATGTGGTCCTCGCGGAACTCCGGTCCCGGCCAGGCGCCGATCTTGTCGCTGTCGGGGTAGACGGCGATCGCCGGGTCGTTCTTCGTCGAGAGGAGCATCACGCGCACGGTCTCCTCGGTGCCGTTCGTGAACTTGTGCGCGCCGTCGGGACCGTTCGGGAAGCAGATGACGTCCATCGGCCCGACCTCTTCCTCACCGCCGGGGTGGCGAAGGATCGGCCGGCCTTCGAGCACGATCGCCCACTCCTCGTTGCCGTACTCGTAGTGGTACGGGCAGATGCTCTGGCCGGGCGGCAGCACGTAGACGGTGGCGCCGAGCATGCTCGCGTCGATCGAGGCGCCGAAGCGAGCCATGCCCGCCTTGTAGCCCTCGGGGTCCTCGTCGTCGTACTCGAACTCGAGCTCGTGGAGATTGATCTTCTTCACGCGCCCGATTGAATCAAGCGACGAGCAGGCCCGTCACGTACATGACGGCCACGCCGGCCAGGAACCCGCCCAGTGCGTGCGGCGAGGTCAGGCCACCGGGCGCCTTTCGCGCCACGTAGCGGGTCACCTCGACGACCACCTCGAACGCCGCGCCGGCCGCGGCCGCGAAGAAGAGCACGCCGAGCAGGTCGCTCGTGACGAACCCGCCGATCCACGCGCCGAGGATCGCCGGCGCGCCGGCGATCAGGGTGAGCGCCGCGAGCCGGGCCCACGACACCGACCGTCCCTCCGAGAGCGGCGTGGCGATGCCCAGCCCCTCGGTGACGTTGTGGATCATGAACCCGACGACGAAGAAGGTCCCGAGCGCGAGCTCGCCGAGCGCGAACGACGTCCCGATCGCCAGCCCCTCGCCCAGGTTGTGCAGCCCGATCCCGATCGCGACGAGCATCGCCAGCCCGAGCGCTCCGCCCCCGCCGGTCCGCTCCCCGGATCCGAGGCGTCCGGCCAGGGCGGTCAGGAACAGGTAGCTGAACGCGACCCCGAGGAGCACGAGGCCGGCGCCGCCGAGCCCGCCGGGAAGCGCGGCCTGGAGCTCGAACGCCTCCGTGAGCGCCTCGACGGCAAGGAACGCGAGCAGCCCCGCAGTCAGGGCCATGAAGGCGGCCAGCCACTCCGGCGCCGCACGGCGCAGGGACGGCAGCCAGAGCAGCCCCAAGGCGACGGGCACGACGCCGACGAGGAACCCGATCAGGGCATAGCCGAAGAAGCTGTCCAGCGAGGCCGTCGGCGTCTGGACGGCGGCCGGGATCTCCTCGACCGTCTGGATCCCCGTCGAGCTCGTCACGCCGACCGCGATCGGCTCGTCCTCGACCCAGTCGTGCTGCACGACGATCTCGCTCGAGCGCAGGCGCGAGAGCGTCCGCGGCCCGTCGAGCTCGAAGGGGACGATCGCGTCGTCGACCGCCACGGACGCAATCGTGAGGTCGTCGCGCTGGGGGTTGGTGACGCGGATCCGGATCTCGCCCGGGTGGAACTCGACCCGGCGGATGTCGAACTCGTCCGGCGCCGGGGGGTTCTCGCCGAGCAGGCCGGTGATCGACGACCCGCCGGCCGTGAAGAGCGCGACGACGGCCGTGAGCAGGATCAGCGGCACGAACGCCCAGAGCCGCCAGCTCCGGCCCCCGCGAACCGCTACCGCCGATTCCGACATCAGTCGGTCACGTGGAAGAAGCCCATCCATCCGAGCTCGGCGAACTCGGACTGGTGCGCGTGGAACATGAAGAGGCCGGTGTTGGCGAAGTCGATCTCGATGATCCCGCGCTGGCCCTGCGTCTGGACGACCGTGTCGGTGTACTCGAACTGGTCGCCGGTGCCGGTCGGGTAGTAGCGGAAGAAGTCCCCGTGGAGGTGGAACGAGTTGACCAGGTCGAACTCGGTCAGGTTCGCGAGGTAGATCCGCACGGTCTGCGAGCGGGTGACCTTGATCGGGTACTTCGCGTAGTAGAACGCCTTGCCGTTGACGGTGTAGAAGTTGTTCTCTCCGTCGCCGTCGGTGTCGTAGCCGTTCATGACCATGACGAGCTCCTGCGCGGGCTTCCGCGGCTTGGCAGGGTCGATGATGAAGGCGCCGTAGAGGCCCTTGTGGATGTGCTTCTTCAGCGGCGTCGCATGGCAGTGGTAGAGGTGGAAGCCCGCCGGCCGGGCCGGGAACTCGTAGGTGAGCTCGCCGCCCGGCTCGACGATCTCGAAGACGCCGTCCATGTTCGCCGGGTGGATCCCGTGGAAGTGGATCGTGTGCGGGTGGGAGCCGCCGTTCGTGAACTTCACGCGGAGGAGGTCGCCCTCGGTGGCCCGGATGATCGGGCCGGGAACCGTGCCGTTGTACGTCCAGGCGTTGAACTCGACGCCCTGGGCGACCTCGATCGTCCTGTCGAGCGCGAGCAGCTCGTACTCGCGGACGCGCCCGGGCTTGTGCGTGAGAGCGGGCGTTGGCAGCAGGAGCTCGTCGAGGTCGTTCGGGCCGCCCGGCGCAGGCACGTCGGGCCCGATCATCGCGGCGTGGCCGCTCGTCGCATGCGAGTGGTCGTGGCCGAGGTGGGTCGCGCTGGGGTCGGCCTCTGCGGAGTCCGGCCAGGCCAGCCGGGCGAACGGCGCCGCCGCCGCACCCGCTGCGGCGCCCGCGATCAGTCCCTTCCGCGTAAACTTAGGCACGTCTAAACTCTATCTGAGAGTAATGGAACTCAGCGACGCGATCCAGGACTACCTCAAGGAGATCTACAAGCTCGAGGCCTCGGGCCGGCGGGTCACGACCTCCGCGCTCGCCGAGCAGCTGGACGTCTCGTCCCCCTCGGTCACCTCGATGCTGAAGAAGCTGGCCTCGCTGGGCCTCGTCGAGCACGAGCGCTACCGCGGCGCCACGCTGACGGCGAAGGGAGAGAAGGTCGCGCTCGAGGTCATCCGTCACCACCGCCTGCTCGAGCAGTACCTCTCGCAGACCCTCGGACTCCCGATCGACGCCCTCCACGACGAGGCCGACCGCCTCGAGCACGCGCTCTCGGAGGAGCTGGAGGCGCACATCGACCGAACGCTCGGCTTCCCGACCCACGACCCGCACGGCGACCCGATCCCCGGTCCCGACCTGAAGATCTCACCGACGGTCTCGGCGCCGCTCTCGACGCTCGAGCCGGGGTCGAAGGCGGTCGTCTCGCGGGTCCCGGACGGCGACGGCGAGCTCCTGCGCTACCTCGCCGAGCTGAAGCTCATGCCGGGGAGCCGCATCGAGATCACGAACGCCGCGCCGTTCGAGGGCCCGCTGACGGTCCGCGTCGGCGGCGAGGAGCACGCGATCTCGCGGGAGCTCGCCGCCAAGATCGCTGTAACTTGACGGTTACGTAACTCCTAGGTTACGCTTCCCCGGTGAGCGCATTCGAGGCTCTCGCGGATCCGACCAGACGGCGCATCGTCGAGCTCGTCTCCGAGCGCGAGCGATCTGCCGGCGAGATCGCCGCGGCCTTCGACATCTCACGCCCGGGCGTCTCGAAGCACCTCCGTGTCCTCCGCGAGCACGGGCTGATCCGAGCGCGGGGAGACGGCACGCGGCGCCTCTACTCCCTGGACGCCGCCGGCCTCGCCGAGGTGGACGACTGGCTCGGACGCTTCTGGGCGAACCGGCTCGACGCACTGGAAACCGAACTGAGGAGAGGACGACGTGAACGAAGGACAGCTCAGAGCTGAAGGCGACCGCTGCGGCGTTCGCTTCGAGCGCAGGTACGACGCGACCCCTGACGAGCTCTGGTCGGCGCTGACGGAGCCCGACCGTCTGGGCCGCTGGCTCGCCGACGTGGCGGAGCTCGAGCTTCGCGTGGGCGGCCGGTTCCTGCTCCGCTGGCGCGAGAGCGACGGGACGCAGGAGACCGACGGCACGATTCTCGCGCTCGAGCCCGGCCGCATGATCGAGCTCAACTGGACGTACCCGGGCGAGCCCGACAGCGTCGCGCGCTTCGAGCTGACGCCGGACGGGGACGGGACGATCCTGGTCCTCGACCACCGCGGGCTGCCGCCCGGCTCGATCGCGGGCTACGGCGCCGGCTGGCACTCGCACCTCGACTCCCTCGACGCGCACCTCGCCGGCGGCCGGGCCGACTGGAACGCTCGCTTCGAGGAGCTCGGGCCCGCCTACGAGCGCGAGGCGGCGGCGGTCACCGGTTGAGCGACGGGACGCGGAGCGGCGGCCGCGGGATGGTCGCCGTCCGCGCCCGCGCGGGGCCCAGGCCCAGGTAGCCGGCTCCGAGCGCCGTCAGCTCGTCCACGAGTGCCGCTATGGAGAGCCGGTGCGGGAGGAGGAAGGTGTCGCTGAAGGTCAGCCGCTCGACCAGCACGGCGTCGATCACCTCGATCAGCATCCTCGCCGCGAGCCGGGGATCCGGATGGCTCACCTCGTCGGGGCGCTCGTCGAGGAGCCGTCCCAGCGCGTCGAAGATCGCCTCGTAGTGCGCCTTCGCGGCAGATCGGACCGCGGGCGACGGCGGGGTCGAGCGCCAGCGCTCGGTGAGCGCGCGGTTCAGCGGGTGGTGGTTGGCCACCGCCTCCACCCACCCACGGACGACCTCACGGACGATCTCGGAGGCGTGGCGGCCGCGCCAGTTCTCCGGGGCGAGGAAGTCGACCCAGCAGCGCGCACTCTGCTCGAAGAGCTGCCGGTCGACGTGGTCGAAGAGCGCCTCTTTCGTCGGGAAGCGCCCGTAGAACGCACCGATCGAGACACCGGCACGCCCGGCGATCTCGGGGACGGACGGCCCCTCGCGGCCGCGCTCGCCGACGAGCTCGAGCGCGGCCCGGACGATGCGCTCCTGGGTCTCCCGGCTCCGCGCCTGCCTGGGCTCAGGCATGCGGGTCGAGCAGGACCTTCCCGGTGTTCCGCCGGTCCTGGAGGTAGTGATGGGCTGCGGCGGCGTCCGTGAGCGGGAAGACGCGATCGACGTGGGGCCGGATCGCCTCGTCGCGGACGCCCTGGTAGAGGCATTCCAGCCACGAGCGGAGGACGGGCGGCTCGGCACCGGCGTCTGCCGTCATGAAGGACCGCGAGTCGCCGAAGAGGTCGAGCAGCGGCAGCGACATGGCTCCGAGCGTCTCCTCAGGGTCTTCGACCGGCCTGTCCTTCGCCCGGACGCCGGCGGTGAAGCCGTAGGCGACGACGCGGCCACCGTGCCGCAAGCAGGCGAGGCTCGGACGGAAGCCGTCCTCCCCGACCCCGTCGACAACGACGTCGACACCCCCGCCCGTCAGCTCGCGAACGTCGTCCGCGAGGCTCGGCGACCGCGAGTCGACGACGGCGGCGACGCCCTGCTCGCGCAGGAACTCGTGCTTCGGACGCGAGGCGGCCCCGATCACCTCGGCGCCGGCGTCGAGGGCGAGCTGCACCGCCGCGAGACCGACTCCGCCCGCCGCTGCCGTCACCAGCACTCGATCGGCGGACCGCACCCGCGCGGTTTCACGCACGGCCGAATACGCGGTCAGGTAGTTGAGCGGCAGCGCAGCGGCCAGCGTGAAGTCGACGTCGTCCGGGAGCGGGAAGACGAGCTCCTCGGGGACGGCGACCTCCTGCGCGTACGTGCCTCGCGTGTAGAACGGCGTGCCCACGACGCGATCACCGCGCTGGAACTCGTCCGAGCCTGACGCCTTGACCGTGCCGGCCACTTCGATCCCGGGCGTGACCGGGGCGTCGCCGCCGGCGCCCAGCCGGACCCAGACGTCGGCGAAGTTCACGCCGATCGCCTCCGCCTCGATCACCACCCGGCCGTCGGTCGCCTCAGGGCTCTCTCCCTCGACCGGCACCAGCACCTCCGGGGCGCCGAACTCGCGTGCCTCGATCTTCAGCATCTCACGCGCTCCCTCGAAATCGAATCCGAATGTTGATTCGGATTCTAGGCCGGAGGAACGAGCGAAGCAACCCCGCTGCTCCGCGGCTACTCGAAGTCGAATCGGGTCGCGGTTCTCGGATAGTCCCGCTCGACCCAGGCGACGGCCCGCCTGGGGCGGAGGACGTACCACCCCTCCGTCACCGCGGGCCGGTAGTCGTACTTCGCCGCGTAGTCCTCGAGCGCGTCCGGTGGAAGCGTGCCGCGCTCGATCTCGCCGTGCAGGATCACGACCTCGTCGCCGCTCTCGAGATGGATCACGACCCGTGGATCGCGGGCGAGGTTCCGCCCCTTGCGGGAGTCCGGGTTCGTCCCGAAGTACACGGCGCCGTCGAACCAGACGCCCCAGACCGGTGCGGCGGCCGGCGCTCCGGTCTCGCCGGTCGTCGTGATCCAGTAGTTGCGCGAGCTCGTGAGCCGCTGCTCGGCCCACTCCCAGTCGAGCATCCCCTCAGGCTCCTGCGAGATGCCGTACGGCGGCGCGAACGCGGGCCTGCTCCGCCGCGGCGGGCTCACGCGACGACCCGGTAGACCTCGAAGACCTCTGCGAACTCGCGGTTGACGTTCACTCCGTGCGTGCGGGCGAGGTTCCAGACGTACTCCGGGTCCGAGTAGCGCCGGTGCTGCTGCGACTCGTACTTCGCGAGCGCGCGCACCTTGCGTTCGACGTGCTCCTTCTCCAGCGCGACATATGCCTGGTAGTCGAAGTTGAAGTTGTTCCAGGGGATCTCGTAGCCGAGGATCGTCGTTCGCTTGAACGCGCGAAGCCCCTCGGCGGCGACCACCTGATGATCCTGGTGGATGTCGCGCACGCTGGGCTGGAGGACGGCGTCCGGCTTCCACTCGTCCCAGAGGCCGATCAGGAGCTCGAGGATCTCCTGCCGGTGCTCCGGGAACGTGCGCACCTCGAAGTCGTGCACGTCGAGCAGCGACTCGCGGATGCCGAGCTCGGCGGTCGCCTCGCGAACCTCGCGTGCGAGCGTGTCGGGCGGGAATCCCTCGGGCAGCGAGCGCGTCGCGATCGAGAAGGCGACGTAGCGGAGCTCGGTCCCGCCGTCGGCGAGCCGCGCCAGCGTGGCGCCGCAGCCGAACTCGCCGTCGTCCGTGTGCGGGGCGAGGACGAGGACACGCTTCCAGCCGGTGATCACTGGTGCCCCGTCCAGTACTGCTGTCGAGCTTCTGGGTCCCGAGCACCAAGCCAGAGGCCGCAATCCGACGAGCCAAGGTCAGAAGGCCTTGGCGAGGAGGAGGGTGGGCTCTGGCGCCGCGTGATCGCGGGCCGGAAACCGGCATGTATTGCTGGATGGGGCACCAGGTCAACCATTTCGACGGAGGGACGTAGTATCCGGCCCCGGGGATGGACGAAGCCGGACTGGCGGAGCTCGCTGGGATCGTCGGCGCCGGCGGCGCCGCGCTGGCGATCCTCGCCGGGCGGCGCGTGACGCTTCTGGCCGGCTTCGCGCTCCTCGCGCTCGCCGAAGGGCTGCTCGCGGTCTCGATCGCCGGGACCGGGGCGCTCGACAAGGCGGCCTCGCCGACGGCTGCCGCCGCCGGACTCGGCGGGCTGCTCCTGGTCGCCGCCGCGGCCGCGGTGTTCGTCCGCTATCCGCTGCTGACGATCCCCGCCCTCGTGGTCGCAGCGCCGTTCCGGCTGCCGCTCGACTTCGACCGTGACAACCGGTTCTTCTTCGCGCTCGCGGAGGGAGGACGGCTCGGCCGCCTGATCCCGCTGTACGGCGTGCTGACCGCGTCCGGGCTCGCCTTCCTGTACCGGGCGCTGCGCCGGAACGAGGTGGCCGGGCCGCCGAGGCTGATCGCAGTTCCCGCCGCGACGTTCCTTGCCTTCGCCTCGCTGTCGCTCCTCTGGACGCGTGACATCGACGCGGGCGCGAACCTGCTCGCCTTCTTCCTTCTCCCCTTCGCCGCCCTGGTCGCCGTGGTCGCCCGCGCCGATCTCGCCTCGTGGCTGCCGAGGGCACTGGCGGTGATCGCCATCGGCCTCGCCTCCCTGTTCGCCGCCGTCGGGCTCTGGCAGCAGGCAACGGAGGAACTGCTGTTCTACGAGCCGGCGCTGGA
Organism: Gaiellaceae bacterium; assembly: GCA_035776735.1. GTDB lineage: Bacteria > Actinomycetota > Thermoleophilia > Gaiellales > Gaiellaceae > JACDAN01. The sequence continues at coordinate 9,303 of DASSSO010000020.1, forward strand.
GGTCGCGAACGCGTACTCGCCCTTCTTCCGCGTCACCTCGCTCTTCACCGACCCGAGCCTGTACGGGCGCCACGTCGTCCTCGGCTTCGCCGTGCTCCTGGTGCTGTTCTGGGCCGGCCGGATCCACCTGGCGCTGGCCGTGCCGCTCATGGCGCTGATGTTCGCCGGGCTCTACTTCTCCTACTCCCAGTCGAGCATGGCCGCGCTCTTCGTCGTGACCGCGGCCGTGACGATCGTTGCAGGCGATCCGCTCGCCCGGCGGACGGTCCTCGCGGCGACCGCGGCCGCGATCCTGGTGGCGACCGGCTTCGTGGCCGTCGAAGCCCGCGACCAGTCCATCCGCGAGCTGACGAGCGGGCGCTGGCAGCGGGCCGAGCTGACGATCGACGTCGTGCAGGAACAGCCGCTGTTCGGGGTCGGGCTCGGCGCGCAGCCCAAGGTGAGCCGCGAGCTCGGCGCCGGGCGCAGCGCGCGCGAGGCGCGGTTCGTCTCCCACACCACGCCGCTCACCGTGGCCGCCGAGCTCGGCCTCGTCGGGTTCGCGCTGTACGTCCTGCTGCTCGCCGCGGCCGTGCGCATGCTCCTGATCCTCCGCGAGGCCTGGTCCGTGCTCGCCCTGGCGCTTGGCGCCGTCCTGCTCGCCCTGTTCACCCACGCGCTCGCCTACAGCGGGTTCTTCGAGGATCCGATCACCTGGCTCACGCTCGGAATCGGCGCGGCGTACCTCGCCGTCCCGGCGCCGGCGCGCGAGCGCGAGCGGGCGCCGGCGGAGAGCGCGCCGGTCGGCGGCCCCCAACCCGTCCCGACGAAGTGACGCGTCGCGAGGCCGGGGCGGTCCTCGGCGTCCTCGGGATCCTCGTCGCGATCACGGTGCCGGAGCTCGGGTCGCAGGCCTGGCCCTTCCGCGTCCCCTCGGGAGGCACGGACCCGCAAGGCCCGTTCCGCTGGCTCGTCAAGGCGGCCGACCGCGATTTCGACATCGCGCTCCTGCGCGCGGCTGCGCTGCTGGCCGGACTGACTGTCGCGCTCGGCGCGGCGGTGATTCTCGCCCGGCGGGCGGTGCCGACGGCGCTTATGGCCGCGATCTGCGCCGTCGTCGTCGGCCTCCTGATCCTGCCGGCGACCTTCCTCCAGGTCGGGCTCCGGGACGCCTCGGAGCCCTGGTACCACGTGAACGACTCGACGTACCAGATCGAGATCGCCGGCGACCTGATCCTGGACGGCGAGAACCCGTACGGCTACGACTACCGGCAGACCGGGCTCGAGCGGTGGTACCCGGCCGCGCAGCCGGAGGCGAGGATCCCGCAGGTCGCCCTCGACCACTTCGCGTACTTCCCGGGGACCGCCCTCGCGGCTGCGGCCTGGCGCCTGCTGCCCGAGCCGTTCGACGACTACCGGATGCTCGTGCTCCTCTGCACGCTCGGGCTCTTCGGCGCCGCGCTCCTCTTCGACGCGCCGCTCCACTGGCGCCTCGCCGCAGGCGCGGCGCTGGCGGCGAACCCCCTGGCCGTAACGGCGGCGTGGTTCGGGACCGCCGACGCCCCTTCCTTGCTCCTCACCGTGCTCGCCTTCGTCTTCGTTGCGCGATCGCGGTACCTGGCCGCCGCAGCCTGCATCGCCGGTGCCGTGCTCCTGAAGCAGTTCGCGCTGATCGCCCTCCCGTTCCTCGCGGTGATGCTGTTGACGCGGGCCGTCCCCAGGCAGGTGCTCCTCCGCGCCGGAGGCCTGTTCGCCGGGATCGTCGTCCTCGGCATCCTCCCCTTCGCGATCTCGGACCTCGGCGCGCTCTGGGACGACACGATCGCGTACGGCGCGCAGACCTACCGGATCATCGGCTACGGCCTCGCCGGCGTCCTCCTGGAGATCGGGGTGCTCGAAGACCGGTTCGGCCCGTACCCCTTCCTGCCGCTCGCCGCCGTGCTCTGGCTCCCCGTCACCGCGTGGCTGCTGTGGACGCAGTGGAGGTCACGCCGGCTGTGGCTCGGCGCGGCGAGCTTTGCCGCGTCGATCTTCGGGCTGCTCTATCTCGGCCGGGTGTTCCAGAACTCGTACTTGATCTGGCCGCTGACTGCCGTGCTGGTCTCGTTCCTGCTGGCGCACGCCGAGCGGGACGACGGCGCTTCGGCGCGAAGCTGAAGACGCGCGAGCGGCCGACGAGGTACATGTGCTGGCTGTCGGCGACGACCGGCGAGAAGACCCCGTCGGGGAAGCGCCAGACGAGCCTCCCGGTGAGCGCGTTCAGGGCGAACGTGCCCCGGTCGCCCATCTTCGCGTAGCGCGAGGCGTTGCGCCCGCAGCGCGGGCAGGAGGCGAAGTAGACGAGCCCGGCCATCACCGTCGGGGCGCCGTGCACGGCCGAGGGGGCGGTGAAGCGCCAGAGCCGGTCCCCGGTCGCGGCGCTGAAGGCCATGAAGTAGCCGTCGTAGGTGCCGACGTAGACGCGGCGTCGCCAAACGGCGGCGGCCGTGTAGATGTAGGTGCCGGCGCGCTGCGCCCACAGGAGCCGGCCGCTCGAGGCGCCGAAGGCGTAGAGCGTCCCGTCCGTGTTCCCGATGAAGACGCGGCCGTACGCGATCGTCGGCGTCGCGTAGAAGAACTCCCGCCTCCCGAAGCGCGCGAGCGAGCGGGCGCGCCAGCGGACCCGGCCGGTGCGCGCGTCCAACGCGTAGAGGCTGCCGCCGTCCGTACCGAAGTACACCTTGCCGTTCGCGAACGCAGGCGAGCTGTTGACCTCGCCGTCGGCCGTGAACGTCCAGCGCGCCTTCCCGGTGTAGATGTTGACCGCGTGGAGCTTGTGGTCCCACGAGCCCGCGTACAGCGTCTTCCCGACGACGAGGGGCGAGGACTCGAACACTCCGGCGCGGTAGCGCCAGACGATCTTCCCCGTCCGCGCCGCCATCGCGGTGATCATCCCGGGCTGGCTACGCGGGTGGCGGTTGCACGGCAGCGGCTGCATCCAGGCGTGGTAGACGACGCGGTAGGCGACGGTCGGCGACGACGCGGAGCAGTGGTCGAACCGGCGCTGCCAGATCACCTTGCCCGTCCGGTGATGGACAGCGAAGAAGCGGCCGCGCTGCTGGGCGAGATAGAGGCGGCCGTAGGCAATCGAGGGCGGGAACTCGAGGACATGGCCGGCCTTGAACGTCCAGCGCAGCCGGTACGGCGGGCGCAGCTTGAAGTCGGGCGCCGTGTGCGTCCGCTGGACGCGCAAGCCGTAGGTCGGCCACGGGAGGCGGAGGACGACCCTGCGCGGGCGCGGCGTCTCCGGCGCCTTCTGCGTCTGCGTGGTCACGAACTCCTCGGTCGACGAGCCGCGCTTGTAGTCGATCGTCCCCTCCTCGTGGAGCCAGATGCCGACGAGGAACCCAGGGACGACGGTCGCCGCTGCCATGCCGGCGAGCGCCAACAGGCGGTTCGGGCTCATCCCCTGCGCACCACGACGACGGCGGCGTCACGGCGGCCCGACACCTCGACGACGAGTGCGTAGCGTCCCGGCGCGGCGGGCGCGCGGAGCCGCAGGATCCTGACGCGCGCCGAGCCGCTCCTGCGGCCGAGGCGCCACGAGTAACGGCGGGCGTCGGTCGAGACGCGAACCGAGAAGCCGGCGCGGGGGCGGGCCCGGATCAACTCGGCGGCGATGTCGACGTAGCGGATCCTGACGTCGAACGGCCCGGTCGGGCGGCTCCGGTTCCCGGCCTCGTCGAGGGAGGCGACCGAGAGCCGGTAGGGGCCGCGCCGCCGTCCTTCCGGCGACCAGACGATCGAGCCGCTCCGCCGGAGCGCCGTCTTGATCTCACGGCGCCCGTTCACGAACAGGAGGCCGTTGACCGGCTCGGAGGCGCGGTACCGAATCGTGACCGCATCCGCGCGCCCGTCTCCGTCCGGGGAGATGACCCGCGGGCGAAGCCGCGTGATCTCGACGCTCGCCGGCGTCGTGTCCACCCGGATCTCACGCGGAAACTCGATCGCGCGGTCGAGCTTGTCGAGCTCGATTCGAGGCTGGTAGGCGCCCTCCGGCACGACCTCGCCGCGCTCGTTCCGCCCATCCCAGCCGAAGGTGTGGTTGCCCCGGCCGAAGCTGGAGCTCCGGAGCAGGGTCCGCACGACCTGCCCGTTCTCGTCGTGGATCGTGAGGGTCAGACGGTCGGCCTGGCGGAGCCTGAACGCGATTCGCGCGGTCTGCGTCTCGCAGCGGCAGGTCGGCGAGAAGGTCGGCGTGATCCGGGGCCGCGCGATGGGGTCCGGCTCGAGCTTGAGCTGCTCCGTGACGACGAACGCAGCCGCCGTCGCGGCAAGCAGGAGCAGAACGATGATCGTTCGAAGGTGCCGGGCCACGCCCGCCGAGTGTAGATATGGGTCCTGCGATGCCCCGATGGGAACGTGCCGCCGACCCCTACGGCGACCTCGACGTGATCGACTCGCGCGCACCCCGGTTCAACCAGGCCACGATCGGGCTCCTGGCCGCGCTCGCCGTCGTCGGCGGCTGGTAGTGGCTCCTCGGCCTGCTTGCTCTGCAGCTCGTCGTGGGCTCACGCTCGGGCGGCGCTAGCCGGTCTTCGGCGAGGGGCAGCTCGAGCCGCCCCAGCCCACGCGGAATCGCTGACCGGGGCTGGCTACCATGGCCGCCGTGAGGCGGCTCGTCCTCGCTGGGGTCACAGCGCTTGCGCTCTTTGCGGGAACCGCGCAGGAAGCGCGGGCCGCCGGCCCCTGCGGCCTGCCGAACCGCGGCGCGGCGACGGCCTGGGTCGACTTCGCCGACGGCTCCGTGCCCTTCTGGTATCGCTTCGCCCGGCCGGGGATCATCGCCGCAGCGTCGAATTTCATCTACCCCCCGAAGCTCCGGAGGGCCGGCGCGAGGACCGTCTACTTCGACCTTTACCTGAACAGCCGCGTCGGCGACCCCGCGAAGCCGACCACCGAGCGCGAGACGGTCGACTGGGCGCACCGGATCTTCTACCGGGCCGTCGCCTCGTCCGACTGCTCGCGGCCGTGGATGGCGCTGAACGAGCTGTTCGGCGCGCACACGACGACGCCGTGGACCGCGAACAACGCCCAGTACCGGCGCAACGTGCTCGTCTTCGCGAAGACGCTGCGCGAGCTCGGCGCCCGACCCTTCATCCTCATCTCGAGCAAGCCGTACACCCAGGGGGACGCCGGCAACTGGTGGCGCGAGGCATCCCACTACGCCGACCTCGTCCAGGAGGTCTACTTCACCGGGCAGCTCGTCCACCGTGAGGGCCCCGCGGCAGGGAGCCGGATGCTGAGGAACCGCTTCCGGGAGGCGGTGAAGGCGTTCACCGACATCGGGATCCCGTCGAGGCGGATCGGGCTGATCCTCGGCTTCCAGGCCTCGAACCGCGGCACGATGCCGCCGATCGCCTGGTTCGAGCACGTCAAGCTCCAGGCGCTCGCCGTGAAGCAGGTCGCGCGCGAGCTCCGGATCGGGACGGTCTGGTCCTGGGGCTGGCAGGCCCGCAACACCGCGCAGGCCGATCCGGACAAGGAGGTCGGCGCCTGCGTCTGGCTCTGGACGCGCCATCCCCGCCTTTGCGACGGGCCCGGCGCCGCGGGGCCGGACTTCGACAGGACGCTGAGCCAGGGACAGATCACGCTGCCGCGAGGCGTCCGCTGCCAGGTGGGCGGCCACGGAATCCGCTACAGCAGCGTCGGCCGGCTGGCGCGCATGATCCGGGATCCCGGCGTCGCGTTCTCGGCCGCCTACTCGCAGGCGGTGCTCGCCGGGCTCGTGGAGGTCGAGAAGATCGACGTGCTCGCCGCCGAACGGGCGATCATCCGCTCCCGCTTCCGCGGCAGCCGGGCCGCCTACCGCCGGGCGCTCGCACGGGCGAGGGCGAACCAGGCGCTCGCGCGGGAGATCATCGCCGACGAGCTCCGCCAGCAGCGGATGGGCCGGCGGTTCCGCGCGCCGAGCCCGACGGGCGAGCAGATCGCGGAGTTCCACGAGACCTTCGCCGAGCAGCCGGCGCGGATGGTCGAGGTCAAGCCGCGCGCCTGGTGGCTCGGCAACCGGCGCAGGGGCCTCGCGATCGGCTCGCTCGCCCCGCCCCAGGTCTTCGACCTCCCCGCCGGCATGAAGGTGAGGATCCGCACCGCCGACGGCGTCTACACGGTGAAGGCGACGGACGACAGGATGCCGCTCGGCGCCTTCCCGCTCGGGGTCGCGCGCACCTCGGTGGTGGAGGCGCTGAAGGAAACCTCGCGCCACCGGCTCTTCGAGCGCTGGTTCACGCGGCCGCTCAACGACAGGTTGAAGCAGCTGCGCTGCCGCGACGACCAGCTGCCCGCGGTCGCGGTCGTCGACATGACGACCTTCCTGCCGTTCTTGACGCTCTAGCGGATCCCCCGCGGCTGACCGGCTCTCCCCGCCGCTCGATCGGAGCCAAGTAACACTGTGTTACAAGGCCCGGGCGGCCCATGGTTCCGGGCGGTTCGGAGCTAGTAACACTGTGTTACTAGCGCTTCCGGGGCGCCACGAAGACGCGCGCGCCCTGCTCGAGGTCGAGCTGCTCGGCCTCCGCCTTCGTCATCTGCACCCAGACCGCACGGCCGTCGTCCAGCGCGAGGTCGGCGCGGACCTCGAAGCCGAGGTGGACGACCCGCTCGACCGTGGCGGGCTCGGCCGATCCGTTCGGCCCCCGCCGCACGTCGATGTCGTGCGGGCGCACGAGCTGCTCGCCGAACCGGCTGACCGGCCCGATGAAGGTCATCACGAACTCGTTCGCCGGGCGCTCGTAGAGGTCGCGGGCGCCGCCGACCTGCTCCACTCGGCCGCTGTTCATCAGCACGATCTGGTCGGCGATCTCCATCGCCTCCTCCTGGTCGTGCGTGACGAAGATCGTGGTCACATGCACCTCGTCGTGGAGGCGCCGGAGCCAGGCGCGGAGCTCCTTTCGCACACGCGCGTCGAGCGCGCCGAACGGCTCATCGAGGAGCAGCACCTTCGGCTCGACGGCGAGAGCGCGGGCGAGCGCCATCCTCTGGCGCTGGCCGCCCGACAGCTGCGCGGGGTAGCGCTTCGCCAGGCCGCTCAGCTGGACGAGATCGAGCAGCTCGCCGACCCGCTCCCGGATCTCCGCCTTCGGCCGCTTCCGGATCGTCAGGCCGAATGCGACGTTGTCCCAGACGGTCATGTGCTTGAACGCCGCGTAGTGCTGGAACACGAAGCCGACGCCGCGTTTCTGCGGCGAGACGGTCGTGGCCTCCTCGCCGGAGATGTAGACCTCGCCTGCGTCCGGATCCTCCAGCCCGGCAATCACGCGGAGCAGCGTCGACTTGCCGCTGCCGCTCGGCCCGAGCAGCGCGGTCAGCGAGCCGCTCGCCACCTCGACCGAGACGTCGTCGAGCGCGCGGAAGTCGCCGAAGTGCTTCGTGATGCTCCGAGCCTCGATCGCCATCAGGCTTCGTCCTTTCGTACGAGGGTCATCGCCAGCAACGTCGCCACCGCGAGCAGCGCCAGCACGACGGACGCGGCGTAGGCGTCCTGCACCTCGAAGGACTGGAAGCGCTCTTCGACGTGGAGCGTCATGGTCTCGGTTCGCCCCGCGATCCGTCCAGAGACGACACTGACCGCGCCGAACTCGCCCAGCGCCCGAGCAGTGGTCAGCACGACGCCGTACGCGACGCCCCACCGGATCGCCGGCAGCGTGACGCGCCAGAAGGTCTGCCAGCCGGAGGCGCCGAGGGTCGCCGAGGCCTCCTCCTGCTCGTCGCCGATCTCGCGCAGCACGGGCACGACCTCGCGGACGACGAACGGGAGCGAGACGAAGATCGTCGCCAGGACCATCCCCGGCAGCGCATAGATGACCTGGAAGCCGCTGTCGATCAGCCAGCCGCCCCACCATCCGTTCCGGCCGTAGACGAGGACGAGGGCGAGCCCCACGACCACCGGCGAGAGCGCGAGGGGCAGATCGACGATCGAGTTCACGAGCCCGTGGCCCGTGAACCTGCGGCGCACGATCGCGAGCGCGCACATCACGCCGAAGATCGTGTTCAGCGGGACCGCGATCAGCGCGATGATCACGGTCAACCAGAGGGCGTGCAGGGCCTCGGGCGTCGTGATCGCGGCGAGGAAGTCGTCGACCCCATCCTCGAACGCCCGATAGACGACGAGCCCGACGGGGACGACGAGCAGCGCGGCCACGTACCCCAGCGCGGTGAAGCGGAGGACGTATCTAGTTGTCATGCCTCGTGGCCCAGCGGCGGATCCCGCCGATTCCCAGCAAGACGACGAGGGAGGCGACGAGCAGGACGACCGAGACGGCCGCCGCCCCGGTGACGTTGTCGCTCTCGATCTGGCCGAAGATGTAGACGGAGGCGACCTCCGTCTCGAACGGCTGGTTTCCGGAGATGAGGACGACCGACCCGAACTCGCCCAGCGAGCGGGCAAACCCGAGCGCGGTTCCGGACAGGATCGCGGGGAAGAGGTTCGGGAAGACGACCCGCCGGAAGATCTGGAAGGAGCCGGCCCCGAGAGACTGCGCAGCCTCCTCCATGTCCCGGTCGAGCTCGAGCAGCACCGGCTGGACGGTGCGGACGACGAACGGCAGGGTCACGAACAGCAGCGCCAGCACCAGCGCGGAGGTCGTGTAGGCGACGTTCACGCCGATCGGGCTCCGCGGCCCGTAGAGCGCGAGCAACGTCAGCCCGGCCACGATCGTCGGCAGCGCGAAGGGCAGGTCGATCAGGGCGTTGACGAAGGCCTTGCCCCGGAACGAGTCGCGGACGAGCACCCACGCGATCACCGTCCCGGCCACGGCGTTGATCAGCACGACCACGAGCGAGACGGCGAAGGTGAGCTTCAGCGCCGCGACCGCCTGCGGGTCTCTGATCGCCTCCCAGAACGCGCCCGCTCCGCCCTCCATGGAGCGGAGCACGAGCGCAGCGAGCGGGATCAGCACGATCACGCTGAGGTAGCCGGTCGTGATCCCGAGGGAGAGCGAGGCCTGGCGGCGACGCCTCGCTGCAGGAAGGGCAACGCTACTCAAGTGCTGCGCCGACCTCTCGCTGGATGTCCGCCATGATCCCGTCCTGGCGGTCGAAGAACCGCGTCTGCACCTCGTCCCAGCCGCCGACGTCGGCGATCGTGAAGAGGCCGGGCGGCATTGGGAACTGGAACTCGTCGGCGAGCGCCTGGTTCACAGGGCGGTAGCCGGCCTTGCCGAAGACGCGCTGCGCCTCCTCCGACCGGATGTAGTCGAGGAACGCGGTCGCAGCCTCCGGCGCGTCCTTTGTGACCGCGACCGGGTTCTCGATCAGGATCGTCTGCTGCGGGACGACGAAGTCGAGCTCCTCGCCCTTCTCCTGCGCGAGGATCGCCTCGTTCTCGTACGCGAGGAGCACATCGCCCTTCCCGCCGATGAAGGTCTGGAGCGACTCGCGGGCGCTCTTGTCCTGGACGGACACGTGCTCGAAGAGCTCACGGAGGTACTCGACCGCCTGCTCGTGGGTCTTGCCCTGCTTCCGCTGTGCGCCGTACGCGGCCATGACGTTCCAGCGCGCGCCGCCGGAGGTGAACGGGTTCGGCTCGATCACCTCGATCCCGTCCTTCACGAGGTCGTCCCACGTCTCGATCCCCATCGGGTTGCCCTTGCGGACCGCGAAGACGACGACAGAGCTCGTGACCATGCCGTTGAACCTGTCACCGTCCCAGCCTTCCTCGACGATGCCCGCCTCGACCAGTCGGTCGACATCGGGCGCCAGCGAGAAGGCAACCACGTCGGCGGGCAGGCCCGACTCGACCGCACGGCTCTGCTCGCCGGAGCTGCCGTACGACTCGTCGAACGACACGCCTGCCCCCGCGTCCTTCTTCGCGAAGGCCCTCGTCAGCTGGGCGTAGACCTCGCGGGGCGTCGAGTAGGCGACGAGCGTGAGCTTGGAGCCGTCGCCGGCGGCCTCGGATGTGCCGCCGCAGCCGCTTACAAGGGCGGCGAGTGCAAGAGCCGCTGCAACAATACGAAGCACGGGGCCTCCTTTGGATACGAAGCGCTAATCTCACCCATTAGCGCCTTCTATCCGAGGCGGCCCCGCTCTGTCAAGCTGGATCGGTTCGGGCGACCCGTCCGTTGAGGCGTTTCAGCTCGACGCCGGCCGCCAGCACTGCGCCCGTCGCAAGGATCAGCGGCACCCAGATGTCATAGCCGGGCGTCTCCAGGAGCCGGACGCCGCTCGCGAGCAGGACGGTGGCGAGCCCGACGCGCAGGGACCGCTCGGGGAGCTTCACGGTCATCTGGCTCCCGATCAGGATCCCCGGGATCGAGCCGAGCAGCAGCCAGCCCATCGCGCCCACGTCGACGTTGCCGTGGATCAGGTGCGCGATGCCCGCGACCCAGAGGAGCGCCGCCGCATGGAAGATGTCGGTGCCGACGATCTTCGCCGCCGTCAGCGGGAAGACGAGCAGCATCACGAGCGCGAAGAACGTGCCGCTGCCGACGGACGTCAGCCCGACGATGAAGCCGCCGGAAACGCCGAGCGCGAACGCGACGATCCGGTCACGGTTCTGGAGCAGGAACGGCGAGTCGTCCGGCTGCACCCCGCGCTGGACGAACGTCTTGGCGAGGAAGCCGAAGCCGCCGAGGATGAGCGCGGCGCCGATCACCTTCGCCGAGGTCGACTCGACGCCGTCGCCGTAGCGCTGCTCCAGCCACTCGGCCGTCTGGACGCCGACGAGCGACATCGGCCCCGAGCCCAGGAACATCCAGAAGGTCATCCGCGCGTGCACCGTTCCGAGCCGGCGGTGGCGCACGGCGCCGAAGGTCTTGAAGACGGCGCCGTGGAGGATGTCCGTGCCGACGGCGAGCGTCGGCTTAAAGCCGAAGAAGAGGATCAGGAACGGCGTCAGCAGCGCGCCGCCCCCCATCCCGGTCAGCCCGACCAGCAGGCCGATGAAGAGCCCGGTGAGCGAGAGCTCCCAGGTCACTGCGAGCGATACGCCTCGATCAGCACCTCGGCGACCTCGGGCCGTGAGAACTGCGCCGGCGGAATCTCGCCGTTCGTGAGCATCTCGCGCACCTTCGTGCCCGACAGGAACACATGGTCGTCGCCCCCGTGGGGGCAGGTCTTCGGCGAGACCATCGCCTCGCAGCGCTTGCAGTAGACGGCGTGCTCGAAGAACATCGGCTCGATGTCGAGCTCGTGCGGCTCGAAGTCGTCGAAGATCTGCTGCGCGTCGTAGGAGCCGTAGTAGTCCCCCACGCCGGCGTGGTCGCGGCCGACGATGAAGTGCGAGCAGCCGTAGTTCTTGCGGCAGATCGCATGCCAGATCGCCTCCCGCGGGCCCGCGTAGCGCATGGCCGCCGGGAAGGCGGACACGACGACGCGTCCGGCCGGGTAGTAGTTGTCGACGAGCACGCGGTAGCACTCGACGCGCGTCGCCGCCGGGACGTCGTCCGACTTCGTGTCGCCGACGAGCGGGTGGATCAGGAGGCCGTCGACGGTCTCGAGCGCCGTCTTCGTCAGGTACTCGTGCGCCCGGTGGATCGGGTTGCGGGTCTGGAAGCCGACCACGCGCTTCCAGCCGCGCTGCTCGAACTCGGCGCGGGTCTCCGCCGGGTCGCGCGCGAGCTCGGGGAAGGGCGGCTCCTGCCGCTCGAAGACCGTCACGCGGCCGGCGAGGTAGAGCGGCTTCTGCGCGTAGAGCCGGGCGACGCCGGGGTGGGCGTCGTCGGTGGTGCGGAAGCACTGCTCGGCCTCGCGCTCCTTGTCGTACTCGTAGACCTCCTCGACCTCGAGGACGGCCAGCGGGCGGCCGCTCTCGTCCGTGAGCGCGACGCGGTCGCCCTGCGGAGCGTGGTCGACGGCGAGGCAGACGGGCAGCGCCCAAGGGAGCCCGCTGGCAAGCCGCATGTCCTCGACGACGCGTTCGTAGTCCCGGCGGCCCATGAAGCCCTCGAGCGGGCTGAGCGCGCCCGAGGCGAGCATGTCCAGGTCGGACAGCTCGCGGGAGGTCAGGGTGACCGCCTCGAGCTGCTGGACGTCGTCGGGCCGCTCGCCCGTCCGGTCGACGAGCTCGCCACCATGTGGCCGGATCAGACCCGTCCGAGTGACTGTCACTGAGGCGTGGCTCATGCGGCCACCTCGGAGGGCACCAGGCCGAGCTCCTCGAGCCTGGCGAGGATCCGCCCGGCGATCTCCACGGCCGACTCCTTCTCGGAGTCGACGCGGAGCTCCGGGTTCGCCGGCGCCTCATACGGGTCGTCGACGCCCGTGAAGCCCGTGATCTCGCCCTTGAAGGCTTTCTCGTAGAGGCCCTTGACGTCCCGCCGCGCGCACTCGTCGACCGAGCAATCCACGTGCACCTCGACGAACGTGCCCCACTCCTCGACCATCGCGCGCGCCTTCCGCCGTGTCTCCTCGTACGGCGAGATCGCCGACGCGAGCACGGCGGCGCCGTGCCGGGTCAG
>DASSSO010000050.1:0-5495 GCA_035776735.1 Gaiellaceae bacterium
CAGCGGTTTTCAAGACCGCCCCGTTCGTCCGCTCCGGCACCCCGCCGCGCTCGTCCAGCGTAGCGGCGAGATGAAGCCGCTTCGTAGCCGGGTTGACAGGGATTCCGGGGGAACTTAGGTTGGCGCCGAGGACGGCGGCCCGTCCTGCCGAGAACCCATCCCCCCATGGAGGAGGAATTGCCTTGAGGAAGCTTGACGCGGGGTCAAAGAGGAGGACGCCGGGGCTTCTCGGGATCCTCCTCCTGTTGGTTGCCGCACTCGTGCTCGTGGCGGCCGGCTGCGGCGGTGACGACGACGAAGGAGGCGGCGACGGCCCCATCTGGGTGCTCCTGCCGGACAGCGCGACGTCCCCCCGCTGGGAGTCCGACGACCGGCGCTACTTCGAGGAGGCGTTCAGCGAGGCCGACGTCGAGTTCAACATCGTGAACGCCGAAGGCGACGCGGCGCAGCAGCAGTCGCAGGCCGAGCAGGCGATCTCTGACGACGCCAGCGTCATCCTGTTCGTCAGCATCGACACTGGCTCGGGCGCGACGATCATCGACACCGCCAAGGACGCCGACGTCCCGATCATCGAGTACGACCGCTTCAACACGGGCGGCTCCGGCGGCGCCGCATATGTGAGCTTCGACAACGTCAAGGTCGGACAGACGATGGGCCGTGAGCTCGAGCCGGCGATCGACGCCCTCAACAAGCCGAAGCCGCAGGTCGTCATGCTCAACGGCGGCGAGGAGGACAACAACTCCTTCCTCTTCCGCACGGGCTACTACGAGACCGTGAAGAAGCGCGTCGACGCGGGCGACTGGGCGCTCGTCGCCGACCGGCACGTCCCCGGCTGGGACAACCAGCAGGCTCAGACGCTGATGGAGCAGATCCTGACGAGCGCGAACAACAAGGTCGACGCCGTCTTCGCCGCCAACGACGGGCTCGCGAACTCCGCGATCAACGCGATGGAGGCCGCGGGGATCCAGAAGGTGCCCGTGAGCGGCCAGGACGCAACGGTCGCGGGGATCCAGAACATCCTCCTTGGCAAGCAGACGATGACGGTCTACAAGCCGATCAAGGCCGAGGCCGACGTCGCGGCCGCAGTCGCCCTCGCGCTGCGCAACGGCGAGGACATCGAGAACGTCGAGGTCGCCGATGTCGAGTTCAACCTGATCGGCATCAAGGCCGACGACGGCAATCCGACCGAGGAGCCCGAGGGCGACGGCGTCGTGCCGTACTTCGCGCTGACGCCGATCGGGGTCACGACCGACAACATCGCCGACACCGTGATCCAGGACGGGTTCCGCACGGTCGACGAGGTCTGCAAGGGCGACACCGCCAAGACGGACTTCTGCCAGGAGCAGAGCTGACGAACTGACGAACTGAACGCCGGGAGGGGCGCCCACGCGGCGTCCCTCCCGGCCGACCTCGGAGGAGAGCCAGTGGCCGACACCCCGCTTCTGGAGTGCAGACAGGTCTCCAAGGCGTTCGGCGCCGTGCAGGCCCTCTACCGGGTCGACTTCGACGTGCGCCCGGGGGAGGTGATGGCCCTCGTCGGCGACAACGGCGCCGGCAAGTCGACGCTCATCAAGGGCATCGCGGGCATCTATCCGTTCGACGAGGGCGAGGTCCTCGTCGAGGGCAAGCGCGTCCACGTGCATGGACCGCGCGACGCCGCCCGGCTCGGAATCGAGGTCGTCTACCAGGACCTCGCGCTGGCCGACAACCTCGACGTCGTCGCGAACATGTTCCTCGGGCGGGAGCGGACCCTCGGGTCCGTCGTCCTCGACGAGTCGTCGATGGAGCGGACGTCGCGCGAGACGCTCGACAGTCTCTCGGTCACGACCCTGAGGTCCGTGCGCCAGGCCGTCGCCGCGCTCTCGGGGGGACAGCGGCAGTCGGTCGCCGTGGCGAAGGCCGTGATGTGGAACTCCCGCGTCGTCATCCTCGACGAGCCGACCGCAGCGCTCGGCGTGGCGCAGACGCGCCAGGTCCTGAATCTCGTCCGGCGCCTCGCCGAGCGGGATCTCGCCGTGACGATCATCTCGCACAACCTGCACGACGTGTTCGAGGTCGCCGACCGGATCACGGTCCTCCGTCTCGGTCAGCGCGTCGCGCTCTTCGAGCGGGAGAAGACCACCCAGCAGGAGGTCGTGCATGCGATCACCGCCGGGAAGCTCGACCAGGTGCCCGGGATGGAGGAAGTTGCCGTGGACGAGGCGCCCGTCGAGGCGGGGGCAGGCGCCGAGGTCGAGCCATGAGCGCCGACCCGACTGCCGCGCCCGTCAGGCACGTCCCGGGAGGCGCCCACGAGCGGCACGAGTCCGAGACGCTCTCGGGCTACGCCCGGCTCTGGTGGCAGGGAGTCCGCGCGGGCGAGCTCGGCACGCTGCCGATCATCGTCGGCCTCGTCCTGATCCTCCTGACGTTCGGGATCCTCGAGGAGAACTTCCTCACGGAGCGGAACCTCACGAACCTGCTCCTACAGACGGCCGCCTACGCGACGATAGCGATCGGGGTCGTCTTCGTGCTCCTGATCGGCGAGATCGACCTCTCCGTCGCGTTCGTCAGCGCCGTCGGAGCAGTCGTGATGACGCTCCTCTTGCGCCCGGACGACCCGGGCTGGCCGTGGTGGGCGGCGATCGCCGTCGCGCTCCTCTGCACGACGACGATCGGGTTGCTGCACGCGATCGTGATCACGAAGGCCGGCGTGCCGTCGTTCGTCGTGACCCTGGCCGGGTTACTCATCTGGTCCGGCGTCGTCCTCATCCTGACCACGCAGTACTCGACCGCCGGCACGATCCGGATTCAGGACGAGACCGTGATCGGGATCGCCAACGACTTCCTCAGCGAGCTCTGGGGGTGGATCCTCGCCGTGGTCGTCGTCGTGGCGTATGCGGCGCTGCAGCTCCGGACGGCGGTCGCGCGCCGGGCGGGCGGCCTGGCGGGGAAGCCGACGTTGGTGATCGTGCTCCAGACGGTCGGCCTCGCGGCGGTGACCTTTGCGGCCGTCTGGTATCTGAACCAGGACCGCGGCGTGCCGAAGGTCATGCTCATCCTCGGGATCCTGCTGCTCTTCTGGTCATTCGTCGCCAGCCGGACGCGCTTCGGGCGGCACGTCTACGCCGTGGGCGGCAGTGCCGAGGCGGCGCGTCGCGCCGGGATCGACGTCGACCGCGTCCGGATCGCGGTCTTCATGATCAGCGGCTTCATGGCGGGGGTCGGCGGGATCATGCTCGCGTCCCGTCTCCGTTCGGTCGCGACCAACACGGGCGGCGGCAACCTGCTCCTGCTCGTCATCGCGGCGGCGGTGGTCGGCGGCGTGAGCCTCTTCGGCGGGGTCGGGCGTGTGATCGCCGCGCTCCTCGGCGCGCTCGTCATCGCCTCGATCCAGAACGGCATGGATCTGATGGGCCTCGCGTCCGGGACGAAGTTCGTCATCACCGGCCTCGTGCTGCTCGGCGCCGTGCTCGTGGACGCCTTCGCGAAGCGGCGGCGCGCTGCCAGCGGAGGCGTCTGAGGCAAGGCGTAGCGTGAGCAGCGCGACGATCGGCGTCGCCATGCTCGGCTACGCCTTCATGGGCAAGGCGCACTCGCGGGCGCTCCACGCGCTCGAGCAGCTGGAGGTGCCGCTCCGGCCCGAGCGCGTCTCGATCTCCGGCCGGGACCGGGACGCCGTCGAGGCGGCGCGCGAGCGCTGGGGCTGGGCCGAGGCGGTCACCGACTGGCGCGAGCAGGTCGCCGACGACCGCGTCGGGCTCTTCGACAACGGCGGGCCGAACGCGATCCACGCGGAGCCGTGCATCGAGGCGGCGCGGAACGGCAAGCACG
This sequence comes from Gaiellaceae bacterium, assembly GCA_035776735.1. Taxonomy (GTDB): domain Bacteria; phylum Actinomycetota; class Thermoleophilia; order Gaiellales; family Gaiellaceae; genus JACDAN01. The sequence goes on from DASSSO010000050.1 coordinate 3,814, forward strand.
TCCTCTGCGAGAAGCCGCTCGGGCTCTCCGCCGAGGAGTCCCACCGGATGTGGCGCGCGGCCGAGGACGCGGGCGTCGTCCACATGTGCGGGTTCAACTACCGGTTCGTGCCGGCCGTGCGCCTCGTGCGCGAGCTGCTCGACGCCGGCGAGCTCGGCGAGGTCGTCCACTTTCGCGCGCGCTACCTCCAGTCGTGGGGCTGGGACGCCGACGAAAGCATCTGGCGCTTCGATCCGGCGCAGGCCGGCACGGGCGCGCTCGGCGACCTCGGGACGCACATCGTCGATCTCGCCCGCTACCTGGTCGGCGAGATCGCCTCGGTCTCGGCGATCGTCCGCACCGTCGTCCCGGGACGGCAGGTCGACGACCACTTCGTCGCGACCGTCGAATTCACGAACGGCGTCGCAGGGACGCTGGAGGCCTCGCGGCTCGCCCGCGGCCGGATCAACTCGAACGCGTTCGAGGTGAACGGGACGAAGGGGTCGGCCGCCTTCGACGTCGAGCGGCTGAACGAGCTGGAGGTCGCCGACGCCGGAGGGTTCCGGCGGGTGCTCGTGACGGAGCCAGAGCATCCGTACATCCGCTTCTGGTGGCCGCCCGGGCACATCGTGGGCTGGGGCGACACGTTCGTCCACGAGCTGGCCCACATGCTCGAGGCGATCGCCGGCGAGCACCCGGTCGCACCGCACGGCGCGACCTTCGAGGACGGCTACCGATGCGACGAGGTCGTGGAGGCGATCCTGCGCTCGGCGGCGAGCGGGAGGAGGGAGGAGGTGCGGTCGAGATGAAGACGAGCCTGGGGATCTGGGCGCTCGGGACGATGGTCACGCGGTTCGTCCCGGCCGGCTACCAGCCCGAGTGGGCGGGCGAGTCGACGGTCGAGCGGGTCCGGCGGGCCGTCGACGGCCTCGGCGACCTGATCGACGGCTACGAGTTCCACTACCCCGGCGAGCTCGACGAGGGGAACCTCGAGGCGATCCGCGAGGCACTGGGCTCTCACGACATCTATGCGCTCGCGAGCGGGCTCCACCTCGACTCGCGCTTCGGCCGCGGCGGCCTGGTCTCGCCCGACCCGGACACCCGGGCGGAGGCGCGCCGGCGCACCGTCGCCGCTGCCGATCTCGCGGGCAGGATCGGCGCCCACTTCATCATCTGGCCGGGGATCGAGGGCTACAACTACCCGTTCCAGACGCCCTACGCCGAGAGCTGGGAGTGGCTGGTCGACGGCATCGCAGAGGCCGCGGAGCGCTGCGGCGAGCACGGCGTCCTCGTCTTCCTCGAGCACAAGAACTCGGAGCCGGCGATGAAGATCCTGATGCGGAACGTGGGGATGACGCTGCACGTGATCCACAAGCTGCGCGAGCGCGGCCTTGACAACGTCAAGGTCAACATGGACTGGCAGCACCTGATCATGAACGGCGAGAGCCTCGGCGAGTACGCGGCCATGCTGGCCGCCGAGGGCCTGCTCGGGCACCAGCACGCGAACTCCGGCTGGGGGACGTTCGACGACGACAACATGGTCGGCGCGACGGCGTTCATGGAGACGCTGGAGCTGGCGGTCGAGCTCCGCAGGGCCGGGTACGGCGAGAACGGGGAGCGGCTCGGGTTCGACCTCTATCCCTACACGGAGGACGCGATCGAGGCCGTGCGGCGGAGCGTCCTCCACTGGCGGTTCATCGACG
>DASSSO010000087.1:0-63901 GCA_035776735.1 Gaiellaceae bacterium
CGCGACCCCGGCGCGGCGGCGATGCTGCCAGCATCGGGGCCGGGCCGGGGTCGCGAAGCGCACGCACCGGCGCCGGCCCGCGGAGCGGGCCGGCGCCGGTGCGAGAGCGGCCTCGACACGTCAGATCGCGCAGCCGAACGCGCGAGATCGTGGCATCACCCATCTAACGCTTGCGGACGACGATCGTCCGGCTGTGGCTCCACAGGTAGCCGCTGCCGGCCTGGTTGGTCGTCATGAAGACCCGCAGGATGTGCCGGCCGCGCGGGAGGTCCAGCTTGAACCGGCGTGCGCCCGAGCTTCCGAGGAAGACCTTCTTCCTGTTCACCCACTGGCCGAGGGCCGACCGCCGCTGGACGTAGACGTAGCGCCGGCTGAACGACTTGCCGGCCTTGGCGGAGGTCACGAACCAGGGGCTCCGCCTGATGAACGTGATCCGCGGGCGGACCCCCACCGAGACGGTCGCGCTGACCCGGCTCCCCCACCTGGTCTGGTACTCGGAGAGCAGTGCCGGCGTGGTCGTGAAGTCGTACGCGCCGCCGGTGGCCGTCCTCAGGTCGGCGAGCTTGAGGAACGACGCCTGCCCGAACGGGCGACCCCAGATCTGGACGATCTGGTCGGCGGCACCCGAGGAGATGAAGCCCGTCAGGCGGATCGGCGCGCCGAAGAACACCGTGCCCGCCGAGGAGTTGATCGAGACCGACGGAGCGGGCCCGCGGACGACGATCGTCCCACGCTCGGCCGGCTCGAGCGCGTCGCGGTAGCGGAACGTGCCGGCGGTGTTGAAGATCCGCGTGTAGGTCTGCTTCGGCCTGAGCACGGGCGAGGCGAAGTGGCCGTTGTCGGCGACGACCTGGTGGTTCACGGTGTCGTCGTTGCGCCAGCGGATCGAGTCGCCCGTCTGGATCGTTCGTGTGACCGGGCTGAACCCGGCCGGCTTGATCGCCACGACCCTCGTCACCGCCGCGAGGGCGACCGATGCCGCGACGGCGACGAGGAGCGAGACGACGAGGAGCAGAGCTTTTCTCATGTGCTGAGAACCCCCTTCATGGAGCGCTTCCGCGCCTGAAACTTATGCCCGCGGGGGCGGGAATCATCCCGTTCCAAATCAACTTCTTACAGTCCACCCGAACTCCTTACAGTTCCCCCGGCAATGCGCGCCCTCGTGACAGGAGGCACCGGCCGTATCGGTTCCGCGATCGCCGCTCGCCTCGAGGTGGAAGGCTGGGACGTCTTCGCCGCGGGCAGGGTGCACGGCGACATCTCGGACGTCGAGACGGCGCAGGCGCTGGTCAGGACCGCGGCGGACGAGCTCGGCGGCCTCGACCTGCTCGTCCACGCCGCGTCGGACGGATTCGCGCCCAAGCCGGTCGAGGAGGTGAGCGGGGAGGACTGGGACGCCGCCTTCGGCGCGACCGCGAAGGGCGGCTTCTTCGTCACCCAGGCCGCCGCGCCGCTGCTGCGCGAGTCCGGCGGCGTCGTGATCATGATCGAGGACGTCATGGGCCTCGAGCCCTGGCCCTCCTTCGCGCCGCACGGCGCGGCGAAGGCGGCGCTCTCGATGCTCACGAAGATCTTCGCGCGGGCGCTGGCGCCGGAGGTGCGCGTGTGCGGGATCGCGCCCGGTCCGGTGGCCGTCGACGACGAGCAGCGGGACCGGCGCGCCGCCGAGTCGCTGCTCGAACGCGTCGGGACGCCGGAAGACGTGGCCGACGCGGTCATGTACCTCGTGGGCGCGGATTTCGTCACCGGGTCGACGCTCGTCGTCGACGGCGGCCGCCTGCTCAAGAAGCACCCTCAATCCGCCGGAACCGACAGTCCGTAGAAGAGAGGATGACCATCTCCGCTGCGGCTGTCGGGCGCCGCTTGCCGCCTGCCGCGCCACGCGCAACCATGTTCGTCTTGTCCTACTCCGACGTCAGCGACGGAGAGCTGATCCGCATGGTCGGCTCGGGCGACCGCAGCGCCTTCGACGCCCTGTACCGCCGGTATGCGCGGCCCGTCTTCGGCCTCGCCCTGCGGCGGCTGGGCGACCGCGGGCGCGCGGAGGACGCCGTGCAGGAGACGTTCGCCTCCGTCTGGCGGGCGGCGAGCACGTACAAGCCCGAGCGCGGGCCCGGAGCGCCGTGGCTCTACGCCGTCGCGCGCAACGCGATCGTCGACAACGGCCGGGCGAGGCGGGAGCCGCCGGTCGATGCCCCCGAGGAGATGGCAGACGACGAGGGCCCCGCCGACCGCGCCGAGTCGGGCTGGGTCGCCTGGCGCGTCCACCGCGCCCTGGCGGAGCTGCCCGAGAACGAGCGCCAGGTGATCGAGCTCGCCTACTGGGGCGGCCGGTCGCAGAGCGAGATCGCCGACGCGCTCGGCATCCCGCTCGGCACCGTCAAGACGCGCACACGCACCGGGCTCTCCCGCCTGGCCGCCCTCCTGGAGGATGTCCTGTGACGAGGCCGCCCGACTTCGACGAGCTGATGGAGGGCGTCGAGAGCCCCGAGGAGCGCGACCGGCTTCGCCGCGTGCACGACCTGCTCGTCACCGCCGGCCCTCCCCCCGAGCTCTCGCCGGCGCTGGCCGGCGCACCGGCGGCCCCCGTCGAGGAGGACGAGCCGGACACGTCCTGGCTGCCGCCACGGCGGCTTGGCGCGGCGATCCTCGTCGGCGCCGGGCTGCTCGGCGCGGCGTTCGGCGCCGGGTACATCGCCGGCGACCGTGGCTCCGACGAGGCGCCGGCCGCCGCCCCGGCCGACCAGCCGGAACAGGTCATCGCGCTGCGGCCGCCCGACCAGAACAACACGGCGGGAGCGAGCATCAGCCTCGGGCAGAAGGGCGCGGACGGCAACTGGCCGATGGACCTGACGGTGCGCGGGCTCGACCAGCTCGAGTCCGGCGACTACTACACGCTCGCGCTGACCAAGAACGGCAAGCCGGTCGTCACCTGCGGCACGTTCAACGTCGCTCCGACCGGCACGACGACCATCCGCATGGTGGCGGCCTACGACCTGGACAACTTCGACGGCTGGGCGATCACCCGGTACGACCAGCAGTCACACCGAGCCACGGTGGTCATGACGGAGGCTGCCTAGGGCGCTGTGCGGTCGTTTGCCACGAAGGCCGCGTACGTGACGGGCATCTTCTCGGCGAGGAACTGCTCGCAGGCCTGCGCATAGCGCCGGATCTCGCGCTGGGCCGTCTCCGAGTTCCGCAGCGAGAGGAAGTTCATGAGCGCCCTGGCGTTGACCGTCCAGTAGAACTCGGTGTAGGCGCCGACGGGCAGCACCGAGCGCGCCAGCTCGCGGGCGACACCGAGCTCGACGAGCCGCTCGTAGGCCGAGTACGCCGCGTCGTAGACCGCCTGCAGCTCCTGCCGCGCCGTCTGGGCGACCTCCGCCGAGACCGGCTCGAAGGAGTACGCGCCCGGCTTCCCCACCTGGCTGCGCACGTCCTCCGGCTCCGGGACGTAGAAGTCGTCTGTCGCCTTGGCATAGCGCATCGAGAACTCGTTGAAGGACCCGATCCGGTGCCGGAACCACTCACGGGCGACGAAGATCGGCGCCCGGATGTGGAACCGGAACGAGTTGTGCTCGAAGGGCGTGTTTCCCGACCAGATGGGGTAGCCGTTGCGGCGCACGTAGAGCGTGCCGTTTGGGACCTCGACGCAGTGGATCACGCCGTCGTACTGCTCGACTCCCATCTGCGACGAGGCGGCCTCGCGGGTCCGGCATAGCGCCGGCCGCGAGTTGCGAGCGGCGTACATGGTCACGCGCCACCGCGGCTTTCTCCCGAAGTGGCCGTCTCCGGGGCGCCGACGATGAGGGCGGACGGAGGCGCTCCGCCCGAGCTTCATCGCCAGCACCTGCACCGCATCCGCAAGCTCGCGGCTTGTGGTGTAGAAGACCTCTCGGTCCGCACCCGCTCGTGTCTGAACCGTCCCGTCCGACTCCCGCAAGCCCTCCCAGAGTGCCTGGAGAAGCGGTGGGCTCAGATGCAGCAGCTTGCGCGGTATGACCTTCTCGCGGCTGAGGTAGCACGCCTCGAACAGGCTCCTCATCCGGTCTGTCACCGGAACCGCATGCCGCGCTTTCCACCGCTTCAGCTCGAGGCCTGCTTCGGCGGTCGTTCGCTCTAGGAACGCGATCTCGCGGGGCTTCCGCAGGTTGAAGAGCAGATGGTTGGAGTCAGGCGGAAGGTTTCCGTCGCCGATGAAGAAGCCGAGCAGACGGAGGAACGGCACCGCGGGAACGCGGAGTCGATCGAACTCGAAGACGTCGATCCCGTCCCCATCCCAGCGGGCGGTCGCCGTGTGCCGATGGGCCTTCCATAGCACACGATGCGCCGGCTGAAGCCGGAACGAGGGGTTCGTCCGACCCTCATGGGTGGTCATCGAGCTCGCGAGCACCCGGTGGTCCGGCGTGACGAGTAGGTCGATGCTCGCGCCCTTGAAGCCGAGCATGTGCCCACGGAACTCCTTGCGGACCAGCCGGAGCGCCGGCTGGTACTCGAGCCGGCCGCCGATCGAGCGCGTTGCGAAGAGCTCCCGCCCATGAACCTCCGGCCACGGCTTCCACCCGAGCTCGGTGAGTACCTCGGTGCGGTCGTCGAAGCATCCATGCCGCTCGCGCATGAGGAAACGGATCAGCCCGGCGTCGGAGTCGTCCATCTCGGCCTTGTGGCGGGCGAAGCTGACGCGCGCGCCGTTGACGACGGAGAGGTCGTCGGCCATTGCGTCGTCCAGCCGGACGAAGCCGTGGTCGAGGACCGGGACGGAGCCCTGAGCTATCACTTCCGGTGTGACGGCCACGCCGCTGAGTGTAGAGGGGGCGTATGTCGGCACCTCCGGCTGGTCGTACCCGTCGTGGAAGCCGGGCTTCTACCCGCCTGAGACCAAGCCGGCGGAGTTCCTCGCCCACTACGCGGGGCAGCTTCCGACCGTCGAGCTGAACACGACCGGCTACCGGCTCCCCGGCGAGGGCCAGTTCGAGCGCTGGGCCGAGCTGACGCCCCAACACTTCCGCTTCGCGCCGAAGCTCAACGCCTACCGCACGAGCCACGTCGCCACCTTCGAGGAGCGCGTGACCCGGCTCGGCGAGCGGCTCGGCCCGATTCGCGTGGTCGTCGGGTCGAAGCGGGACGAGGGGCTGCTTGAGCTCCTGCTCGGCTCGCTCGACCCCGCGCTGCGTCTCGCCTTCGACTTCCGGCACGAGTCCTGGGCGGGCGTCGAGCGCGACCTGCCGCCGAACGCCGTGCGGGTCAACGAGCTCGAGGGCGCTGCGCCCTTCCGCTATCTCCGCTTCCGCGACCCGCCGTACTCGGACGCGGACCTGGCCGGCTGGGCGGAGCGGATCGCGCCGCTGCTCGCAGGCGGCCTCGACGTCTACGCCTACTTCCGGCACGAGGACGAGCCGACCGCACCGCGCTACGCGCGGCGCCTCACCGAGTTGCTCGCTGCGATTCCCCGATCCAGGGATGCGACCGGCCCAGCGGCTCGATCAGACTGAGTGGGCGGTGAAGGTCGTCCTCTTCTGCGGCGGGTTGTCCCGGTCGGCAGGTCGGCCGCTGCTCTGGCACATCAAGCGGGATCCGCATCAACGGCGGCTACTTCGTCCTCGAGCGGCGCGTCTTCGACTATCTCGAGGAGGGAGAGGACCTCCCCGGAAATGTTCCGCAGGCTGATCGCCGCCGACGAGCTCGTCGCCTACGCTTACGACGGTTTCCGGGCGCCGATGGACACTCTGAAGGACAAGGAACGGCTCGAGACGCTGGTCGCGAGCGGCGGCAGCGCCTGGCAGGTCTGGGAGCCTGCGGCCGCGGCCGGCTGACCCGGCCGTGCTGACCCTCGAGCTCGGCGGCTCCGGACCGCTGCGGGTGCTCGCCGTGGGCTCGCACGCGGACGACATCGAGATCGGCTGCGGCGGGACGCTGCTGCGGCTCGCCGGGCTGCGCGAGCTCCACGTCCACTGGGTCGTGCTGAGCGCGAGCGAGGGGCGTGCGGCCGAGGCGCGGGCGAGCGCCGAGGCGTTCCTCGCCGGCGCCGCCGGCTCCCAGGTCGCCGTCGAGGGCTTCCGCGACGCGTTCTTCCGCTACGGCGGCGAGGTCAAGGAGTACTTCGAAGCGCTCAAGTCCGAGGTCTCGCCGGACCTGATCCTGACCCACCACGGCTCCGACCTGCACCAGGACCACCGGCTCGTGGCCGAGCTGACCTGGAACACCTTCCGCGACCACCTGATCCTCGAGTACGAGATCCCGAAGTACGACGGCGACCTGGGCTCGCCCAACGTCTTCGTCCACCTCGACGAGGAGACGGCGCGGCGCAAGGCGGCGCTCCTACTCGAGTCGTTCCCGTCGCAGCGGGAGAAAGCGTGGTTCACCGAGGACCACTTCCTCGCGCTGATGCGGCTGCGCGGGATGGAGGCGGCAGCTCCGAGCGGCTACGCGGAGGGGTTCTACGGGCGCAAGCTCGTGTTCTGAACTCGCTCCTCCCGGGTAGATGGACGGTTCGACCCGACAAGGAGGAGCAGTGGCAGAGCTGACGCAGATCGAGACGAAGATCGCCGAGGTGATAGGCCTCGCGCAGGCCGCGCAAGGCGCAACGGAAAAGGTGGCCGGGCTCGTGGAGGACGCCGAGCTGAAGCAGACGCTCGAGCGCATGAACCGGGAGGCCGCGGAGACCGAGGCGCGCACCACCCAGGTCGCGGAGGGCCTGGACGGCAAGAAGACCGCGATCCTCGAGAAGGCGCGGGAGACGAAGCAGGAAGCGACCGAGATGATGCGGACCTACCTCGCCGATGACGCCGACGGGCTCGACGGCTTCGAGTTCCTGACCATGGCCGAGGCCGGCGAGGTCGGCCACTGGCAGGTGCTCGGGACGATGAACGAGCGCGCGCGGATCTCGGAGCTCCAGCAGGTGGTCGACTGGGTGACGCCGATCCAGCGGCGCCACTTCGAGCAGACCCTCGAGGGGTCGCTGAGACTGGCGGCCGAGGAAGACCCGAACGAGCCGGCCTAGCCCGGCTTGCGGGCGCGGACGACGAGGCGGGTCTCTCGCGAGAGCGGCCCGCCCTCGTAGTCGCCGAAGCACTCGGTCTCGCCGAACCCGAGCTCGGCGAGGAGCCGGACGAGCTCCGTCGCCGTGTAGACCCGCAGGCGGAAGGTGACGCTCCGGCGCTCCCCGACCGCGAAGTAGGTGTGGTCGGTCTCGATCACGCCCGCGACGGGGTCGAAGTGCCGCTCTTCGAGCAGGACCGCGTCGTCGGCGAGCGGCTCCCAGCCTCGTTCCTGGAAGATCGTCGCCAACCGATCGCGGTGCATCGTCTCGACGAGGAGCGGTGCGCCCGGACGCAGGACGCGCAGATACTCGGCGAGCGCCCGGCGGTCGCCGTCCTCGCCGCGGTAGCCGATCGAGGAGAAGAGACAGAGGACGGCGTCGAAGCTCTCGTCCTCGAACGGCAGCTCGCGGAAGTCGGCCTGGACCCACTTCGGCCACTCGACGTCGCCCGCGATGCGGTGGGCCTCGGCGAGCTGGACGGAGGATCGGTCGACGCCGGTGACGTGGAACCCGTGTTTCGCGAGCGGGAGCGCGTGCCGGCCGAAGCCGGTAGGTGCGTCGAGGATCTCGGCGGGCGGCTCCACGCCCGCCAGCGCCGCGGCCCGCACGGCCTCGTGCTCCGAGTCCCGTTCTCCGAGGGTGCGGGCGTAGGTCCTGAGGTAGATCTGGTCGAACATCTCGTCCCAGGTCTCGTCGGGCGTGACCTCCCGCATCAGCTCACCCTCTTCAGCAGGCCGAGCGCCTGCTGGTTCCACGGGACGCGGTGCGTGACGCCCGCGGCTCCGGCGGCCTCGTCGCGGTGCGCCAGGTACCAGTCGTAGGTCTGGATCAGCGCCTCGGCGTTCGAGAGCCGCGGCTTCCAGCCGAGGATCCGCTCCGCCTTCGAGACGTCCACGTACGAGTCCCGGTGCGCGGTCTTGTAGTGCCACTCGACCAGCGGGGAGACGTGGGCGAGCTCGAGCGCGCGCAGCGCGATCTCGGCGGGGCGGACCGGAACGGGCGTCAGCCGGCTCGACGATCCCGCATGGTCGATCAGCGCCTGGAGGTCGGAGCGCACGGTGCCGAACTCCTTCGCGCCGACGTTCAGCGTCTCGCCGGCCGCGGCCCGCCTGCTCGCCGAGAGGAGAATCGCCTCGACGAGATCCCCGACGGCGAGCAGCTGGTAGCGGTTGGAGCCGTCGCCCAGCGTGTAGATCCGGCGTCCGTCGCGGATCCAGTCGAAGAGGATCTCGAAGACGCCGAGCCGCTCGGGGCCGACGAAGGTCTTCGGGCGGACGATCACGCACTCGAGCCCGCGGCGCATGAACGCCCGACAGGCGTCCTCCGCGGCGATCTTCGACTCGCCGTAGAGCCCGACGCCCTGGAGCGGGTCGTCCTCCTCGATCGGATGCTTGTCCGGGACGCCGTAGACCGCCGTGGACGAGACGAAGACGACTCGGCGGACCCCGGCCTCCGCGGCCGCAGAGAGCAGGGTCAGCGTCCCGTCGACGTTGACGGAGTGGATCTCGGCGCGGGAGCCGCGGATGGGGAGCGCGGCGGCGGCGTGGACGAGGATGCGCGCGCCGTCGACCAGCTCTCGCGCGGCGGTCTCGTCGCGGATGTCGCCGCGGATCTCCCGGACGGCGCCTTCGAGCTGCGGGTCGTCGAGCGCGACGAGGTCGAGCGAGCGCACCTCGTGCCCGTCGGCGACGAGCCGCCGAGCGAGGTGGAGGCCGAGGAAGCCGGCGCCGCCGCTGATCGCCCAGACCATGGGCCGAGGCTATCCCCTCCGGCCGCGTCCTGGTGCCTGGCACCAGGCGCGGGCGAATCCGGCTTGCCGAGCGACGGTCTGGCCCGGCGGGACGTGTCTGGGGCGCTCCCGGCAGGACACGGCCCGGCCGGCCCGGTTATTCGTACTGGAGGGCCTGCAGGACGTTGAGCCTGGCCGCGCGCCTCGCGGGGAGGATCGCCGCCACGACGCCGACGATGACGGCGAGGATCGCGAAGATGATCAGCGACGACAGCGGCACGTCGTAGCGGACGTCGTACTGCTCGAGCGCCTTGATCACGAGCGCGGCGAGGAACATGCCGAGGGGAAGACCGATCGCGGCGCCGATCAGCGCCGTGATCACGCTCTCCGAGCCGATCATCGTCCGCGCCTGCCAGCGCGTCATCCCCACGGCGCGCAGCATCCCGAGCTCGCGCGTCCGCTCGAAGACGGCGAGCGCGAGCGTGTTGATCATTCCGAAGATGCTGATGATCACGGACAGCGCGAGCAGCACGTAGAGCATCGTCAGGAACTGGTTGAACTCCTCGTCCTGCTCGACGATCCAGGCCTCGCGGGTTTGCACCTTGGCGTCGGGGAAGGTGGCGAGCGACTCCTCGATCGGCGCCTCGGCGTCCGGCGTCGGATCCCCGGGCACGTTGATGAACGTGAACTGGTTCCGCGGCCGGTCGTGGAGCTCGTCGAAGGTCTCCCTGGAGATGCTGACCGAGCCGAGCAGCTGGTAGAAGGGCGGCGGGTCGTAGGTCGCCGCGACCTCGAGCGTCGCGTCGCGGCCCGAGCCGGACAGCAGGTCGAACCGGTCCCCGACCTGCAGGTTGTGGTCCTCGGCGAAGTCGGCGTCGACGATCGCGCCGAATTGGCCCAGCTCGCCGAGCACCGCGTCGGAGCCGTCCGCCCAGTCGAAGTTGTAGACCTCCGCGATCTTGTCCGGCTCGACGCCGGTGACGTACTTGTCGATGCCGGCGACCTTGCCGACCTCTGCGCGAACGCTCGTCGCGAGCTCGACTCCCGGGGCCTCGGCGGCGGCATCGCCGGCGCCGGAGACGAACGGCGTGAACCCGTCCTGCGAGGTGACGACGAAGTCGGCGGCGATCTGCTCCTCGATCGCGCCACGGTTCGACGCCTTCATGCTGTTCGAGAGCACCGCCACGAAGGTGACGAGCGCAAGGCCGATCATCAGGGCGGCGGCGGTCGCGGCCGTCCGGCCGGGGTTCCTCAGCGTGTTCCGCCGCGCCAGGAAGCCCGAGGCGCCCGCCAGCCTCTCGCCTGGGGCGCCGACGACGGCCGCGATCGGCCGGACGAGCTTCGACGAGATCATCGCGACACCGACGAAGAGCAGCAGGACGCCGAAGGCGATCGAGAGGAGACGCTGCCCGATCTCCAGCTCGTCCGTGAAGGCGCCGCGAGCGAGCAGGAGGAGCGCGACTGCGAGCAGCAGCAGCGCGATGTATGGCGTGAAGCGGTGGAGCCGGCCGTGCGGAAGCTCGGCGCCCTCGCGCACCGCGAGGATCGGCGAGACGCGCGTCGCCCGGATCGAGGGGACGAACGCTGCGAGCACGGTGACCACGATCCCGATCACGAAGGCGAAGATCACCGTCCGGGTCGCGATCACCATGTCCGCGGTCGGCAGGTCGAGGTCGAGCGCGCCGAAGAGCGCGTCGAGGCCGTAGGCGAGGCCGATGCCGAGGAAGAAGCCGATCGTGGACGCGATCAGGCCGATGACGAACGCCTCGAGCAGCACCGCGCGGCGGATCTGCTTCCGCGAGGCGCCGATCGTCCGTAGCGTCGCCAGCTCGCGCGTGCGCTGCGCGACCGTGATCGACATCGTGTTGAAGATGACGAAGGCGCCGACGAAGAGCGCCACGGCCCCGAAGGCGAGCAGGAAGTAGCGGATGAAGCTCGTGAACTCCGAAACCTCCTTCGACGCCTCCTCGGCCTGCTCGGTTCCCGTGCGCACCTGCGCCGTCGTGGGGAGGATCGGCGTGATGTCCTCGACGAGCTGCTCCGGGGTGACCCCGTCGGCCGCAGCCACGGAGATCGCGTCGAAGGAGTCCTCGCGGTCGAGCAGCTCCTGCGCGGTCGGGATCGTGAAGACGGCGAAGGTCGCGGTGCCGAGCGAGCTGACGCTCCCGTACTGCGCCACTCCCGACACGCGAAAGTCCCGGACGGGCTTCAGCGTGGCGATCTTGACGGTGTCGCCCAGGCCGTAGCCCTGCTCGTCCGCAGTCGTCGCGTCGATCACGACCTCGTCGGCCTCGCGCGGCCAGGTGCCCTCGACGAGCTTCAGCGGATTGAACTGCGACTGCTCGGGATCGATCCCGAAGCCGAACGAGGGCGCACCCTGCGTGTTGATCGCCTTGCCGTCGGGCTTGAGGATCTTCGTTGCCGTCTCGTCGACGACGCTGCCGGTCGCCGCCTCGGCGCTCTCGAGCTCACGCACGTCCTCGAGCAGGCTCGCGGGGACGGACGGCGCCTCCGCCGTGCTGCCCTCGAACGAGATGTCCGGAGCCTTGCCGCTGATCGCGGCGTCGGTGTTCGCGTACGACTCGCTGAAGATCGCGTCAAACGCCTTGTCGATCGTGTCCGTGAGGACGAAGGTGCCGCTGACCATGGCGACGCCGAGCACGACGGCGAGCGCGGTGAGCGAGGCGCGGAACTTCCGCCCCGCGAGCCCTCTCAGCGCGACGCGGATCACGTCAGGGTGACGTCGCGGATCGTGTTGAGGATCTCCTCCTCGCCGCAGGAGCCGAGATCCCTGACGATCTCGCCGTCGGCGAGGAAGAGGATGCGGTCGGCCGAGGCGGCCGCGCGCGTCTCGTGCGTGACCATCACCATGGTCTGGCCGTACTGCTCGACCGACTCGTGGAGCAGCTGGAGGATCTCGCCGCCGGTCTTGGAGTCGAGGTTGCCGGTCGGCTCGTCGGCGAAGACGACCGTGGGGCGTGAGGCGAGCGCGCGCGCGATCGCGACGCGCTGCTGCTGGCCGCCGGAGAGCTCGGAGGGACGGTGGGTGAGGCGGTCGGCGAGGCCGACGCGCTTGACGAGGTCGGCGAAGAACTCCTTGTCCGGCTTCTCGCCGGCGAGCGCGAGCGGCAGCGCGATGTTCTCCTCCGCGGTCAGCATCGGAAGCAGGTTGAAGAACTGGAAGATGAAGCCGATGTGCTCGCGCCGGATCTTGGTCACGTCCTTGTCGCTGAGCTGGCCGAGCCGGGTGCCCGCGATCGTCACGTAGCCGGCGGTCGGCCGGTCCAGGGCCGCCAGGATGTGCATGAGCGTCGACTTGCCGGAGCCCGACGGCCCCATGACGGCGGTCAGCTTGCCCCGCTCGACGTCGAGCGAGACACCACGCAGCGCGTCGACGGCCGCATCGCCCTCGCCGTAGCGCCTCTGGATCTCGTGCGCCGTGACGACCGCGCCGTCACGCGCTCCGTCTTGCGAAGCCTCCAAGCCGCTTCCCCTCTGAAAGTTAGTAGATACTAGCTCGGGGCAAAGTAGAGAAACCCGCGGCGGGAGTCAAGCCGGGGCGGGGGGCGGGCAGGTGCTAGGCGACGAGAAGATCGCCTGCGCGAAGGCCCCGCCGCGCCGACTCGCCCGCCGGCAGCTCGAGCACGGCCTTGGCGCCTCGCCGCCCCGCGGCGCGCCACGGCGCGACGCCGTCCGCGATGCCGACGACCCGCGAGTCCGCGTCCAGGAAGACGGCGTCGATCGGGAACCGCATGAAGAAGGTGTGGATCGCCGAAGCCGGGCGAAGCAGGAGCCCTTCACCCGGCCTCAGCTCGCTGCGTCCGAGGAGACCCTTCATGCGGGAGACCGGCGAGTCGGCCACGACGCACCGGTCGCAGACGACGTCGCCGTTCTCCCGCTTCAGGGTCACTTCACGCATGCACCTGGCTCCGCCGGCTCCCCTTAGAACCCGGCGTGGATGTGGTCGTCGTGGTTGCCCATCGGGAACGACGGGCCGCCGAGGCCCAGCAGCGAGATCAGCTGGTTCGGCCGGAGCTCGGCCGGCAGGAGGAGCATGTTGCGGACCGCCATCTCGGTCAGCCCGCCGGGCTCCTGGTTGCCCATGATGCTCTTGCCCTCCAGGGCCGCGATGTCCACGGCCTGGCCGTAGGTGTGGGCCGAGACCACGCCCGGGCGGGAGTAGATCCGGTGCCCGTTCGTGAGGCTCGAGACCGTGACCTGCCCGTGCGCCTCGGCGAGGTAGCGGAGCAGGACGATCACGCGGACGTCCGTCTTGCCGGAGCGGATGTCCTCGCGCCCGCCCGGATAGATCGAGACCCGCATGTCGTTCAGCAGCCGCTTCGCCAGCAGCGGGCGCGCCCACCGGAGGCCGCGGACGAGGGCCTTGAGGCCAACGGCGCGGTGGTAGCGGGCGAGCGCGACGGTCCGGTCGGCGAAGGCCGTCCGGCCCTCGAGCGCCAGCGCGGCGTTCCACTCGTCCTTCCTGGCGCCGAGCCGGGCGAGGTTCGTGGCGAGCCGGTTCAGGCCCTTCTTGGTGGCCGGCACCGATCCGCGCTCGCCCCGCGCCCGGAGGACGCCGAGCACGAGCGACCAGTGCACCCCGTGCCGAGCCGACGCATAGCGAAGGTTGCGCGCGAACGGCCTTGTCAGCCGCTTGGAGGGCGGCGTGGGATCCGGAAGCGCCCGGTGGAGCCAGATCGTGGCCGCCATGCCGGGCAGCTCGACCTCGGGATCCGGCTGCTTCTCGTGCTTGTGCCGGCGATCCTCCGACTGCGCCTCGATCACGGCCGGAGCCGGATCGCGACGCGCGGCGGACGCCCGCTTCGCGCGGTTCCGCACGGCGCTGCTCAGCGACGGCGAGCTCGACCGCGCCCGGCCGGGCTGCGCGCTCCTCGTGACCACGCTGTCGGTCGCCGCGGCGATCGCGGCGGCCGTGCTGGGCGACGCGCTCTCGGGAGAGGCGGTCTCCGGCGCGGCCTCGGGGGCTGCCTCGGCGACCGACTCGGCGGGAACCTCGGCCGCGGGCTCGCCCGCCGCCTGCTCGGTCGCCTCGGACTCGGCTGCCTCCTGGCACCCGTCGGTGGAATCCTCGGCGTCCCAGTCGCTCTGGCGCGAGCTCTTGCACTCCGTGTCCTCGACGGACGCCTGGTCGGACGCCGTCGCCGCGGCGTGCTGGTTCTCCACGGCCTGCACGAGCAGGTCGCCCGCGCCCGCCGAGAAGGCGGCTCCCGCGAAGAACAGCGTTGCGAACGACAGGCTCACGGCGGCCCGGCGGAAGCCGGACCGGCGCTTCGGCCTCAGCGGCCGTAGCTCTTGTACTCGCGCACCCGCGCGTCGTGCCGGTCGCAGCGCCGCCAGGCAGACGGCCGCCAGCGAGAGCAGGACGAGGCGAGTGATCAGGCTTGGAAGGCGATGTCTCCGTAGTGGCATGTGCCTTGCTCCCATCTCTCGTTAGCGCCGAGGCCGCCACATCGGCGCGGATCTCCAATCTCCATTGAGTTCCGCGGCCGCATACGGAATGTGACCCACTCATCGGGGAGCGCCTCTCGCCGCCACTCCCCCGAACAGGGGAATGCCTTCCGGCAATCACTTGACCGAGGGATGGGCGCAAGCCGCCCGGCGCACGATGACTCCGCCATCTGAGCCAACGGCGGCGCGGCCACGCCAAAGCACGAACGAGAGGTAGTTCGGCGTGAGCAATTTCAGCGTTGCCCAACAACTCAGAGGCTCGAGGAAAGCAGGAACGTTCTCCTTCCTTTCCGGTGTGCCGTCGTCGGCGGCGCCGCCCTGCCGCCCGAGAAGCAGAAGGGAGGTGAAACAAGTGCAGAAGCTCTTCGCGTCGCTGCAGTCGCGCGAGGAGGGACAGACCATGGCCGAGTACGGCGTCGTTTTGGCCGTAATTACGATCGCCGTTTTCGGTGCTCTGACCCTCCTCTCCGGGAACATCGAGGGTGCCATTACCCGGGTCGCCGGCTACATCACCTAGAACCAAGTTCGGCATGGCGGGCGGGTTCTTCGCCGCCCGAAGAACCCGCCCTCCTCTTCTTCAGGAAGTACGTCCACCGCACTGAGTCACGACAGCAAGGAATCGCCTCAATGATGCACCGCCGCAAGAGATTTTCATTCCGAGCGCAGAACGGGCAGACGATGACGGAATTCGCCCTCGTCCTGCCTCTGCTCGCGCTGCTGCTGTTCGGTGTCATCCAGTTCGGGATCGCGTTCAACAACTACATCACCCTGACCGACGCGGTCCGGGCCGGTGCCAGGAAGGGCGCCGTGGGGCGGCATCTGCAGAACCCGGATCAGGCGGTCATCGACCAGGTGCGCGCCGCCGCGACCGACCTCAAGTCCGCCGACCTCAACGTCGATGTCACGTCGACATGGCAGTCCGGCGAGGAAGTGCGCGTCCACGCGTCCTACCCCTACTCGATCAACCTGCTGGGCGTCGTCGTCAAGTCCGGCCGGCTCAACAGCGAAACCACGGAGCGAGTCGAATGACCACGAACAGGCACTTCGGATCCGAGCGCGCACAGTCGGCCGTCATCACGGTCGTCTTCATGGTCGCGCTCCTGAGCATGGCGGCCGCGGTCCTGGACGTCGGGTCGTGGTATCGCGCGGACCGCAAGCTGCAGGCGAACGCCGATGCCGCCGCGCTCGCAGGAGCCCAGGAGTTGCCCGAAAGCACATCGGCGGCACGTCTCGCAGCCGTCGACTACGCCGACCGCAACGACGGTGGCGTCCAGCAGAACGACGTCGAGTTCAGGGCGAGCGTCAGCCCGAACGACACCATCGAAGTGAACGCTGAGCGCGCGGCGCCCGGCTTCTTCGCGAAGCTCTTCGGGCTGGACTCGGTACAGGTGCGCGCGAAGGCAGTCGCACGTGTTGGCGTTCTCGGCCGTGCCAGGTGGGCGGCACCGATCGGGGTCGACTATCGGCACGAGAAGCTTCAATGCAAGCCGGAACCCTGCTGGGGGGATCCGACGACGCTCGACTTCGAGAAGACCGGCCCCGGTGCATTTCGCCTGCTGAACATCGACAGCTCCCACGGAGGAACGGGCCCACAGGACCTCGGGGTGTGGATCGAGAAGGGCCTCGACGCCTGGATGGATAAGGACCGCTGGTACTACTCGGATCCGGGAATCAAGCCGAACTCGTCCCATATCTCAGGCGCGCTCGACTTCCGCGACGAGACCGAGCTGCTCTTCCCCGTCTATAACGCCGTCCAAGCGCAAGGAGCCGGCTTCGAGTACTACGTGATCGGCTGGGCCGTGTTCCATGTCACGGGCTACGAAATCCAGGGCTCGAAGAACTCTCGGCTCTACGGCTGGTTCGTGGACATGATCTGGGAAGGAGTTGGAAGTCAATCCGCGGGTGACCCGCACTTCGGAGCCCGCGCAGTCTCGCTCATCGAATAGCACCGAAGCACAGAGAGAAGGAGAGAGGAAAAGCCGCCATGTCATACAGGCTTCGAAATATCGGGATCGCAGTCGCGCTCGCCGTGCTGGCCGCGCTGCTGACGATCTTCTACGTCACGAACTACAAGAAGAGCGTCCAGCAGGGCGAGGACCTTGTTTCCGTCTGGGTCGCCGCCCGCGACGTTCCCGTCGGCACGTCGGGCGCCGAAGTGGGCGACCGCCACCTTTTGCGCGCGGTGGAGGTCGCCAAGCGCAGCGTGGTGCCGGGCGCGATCTCGAAGCCCGAGCAGGTCGAGCAGCTCGTCGCCACCGAGCGGATCTACGAGGGTGAGCAGGTCACGCTCAACCGCTTCAGGCCGCTGGGCGAGCAGGGCATCAAGGCCCAGCTGAAGGGCCGGCTCCGCGCCTTCGACCTGCCCGGGACCGAGCACCAGCTGCTGATGGGCACCCTCCAGGAGGGCGACCACGTCGACTTCGTGGGCTCGATCGAAGTGGCCGGCCTCACGCTGACGAAGGTCGTGCTTCGCGACCTGCTCGTCCTGAAGCCTCCGAGCTCCGGCGCCGTCGAGAGCAAGCTCGGCGCGAAGCCGGACGAGGGCTTCTCGGCGATTCTCGCGCTCACGGACGCACAGGCGCAGAAGCTCTTCCACATCGTCACCCACGGAGACTGGTCCCTCCAGCTCCGCCCCGTCACCGACGCCGCCGACAGCCGCAACACGGTCGACGGATCGGCATCCGTCATGGGTCTCGCCAAGTCAGGGAGGACACGGTAATGAGCGACCACGCCTTCCGCGAAGGAACGCGGATCTACATCACCGGTAGCTGCGAAGGGCTGAACGAGCTCTCGGACGCGCTCGAGCGCCACCCCGAGATCGAGCTCGTCGGCCGCAGCGCCACGGTGCGCGAGGGCGCAGGTGCCCTCGCCGGCGGCCACCTGCAGGCCGTGCTCCACGCCACACGTGCGTCCGAGCTGCCGGAGGACGAGCTGGCGACGATCCGCGAGTACACGCGGGCACCGATCGTCCTGCTCGCCTCGGGCGAGGCGTCGCAGCTTCTCGACGCCGCCCTCGAGGCGGACGTCGCGGACGTCCTGCTCCTCCCGCAGCTCCCCGAGAACGTCGTCTTCGCGATCCGCAAGGCGAGCCACACGGCGCGCACCGGCACGGCGGGCGCCGACGGACGGGTCCTGACCGTGTTCTCGCCGAAGGGCGGAACCGGCAAGACGGTCATGTCCACGAACCTCGCCTCGGCGTTCGCGAAGCACGGCGGGAAGAAGACGCTGCTTCTCGACCTGGACCTCCAGTTCGGCGACGCGGCGATCATGCTCGGGATCGAGCCCGACAAGACGATCTACGACCTGGTCGTCGCGCCGGGCGAGCTCGACCCCGAGAAGCTCGCGGGGTACACGACCCGCCACGCCTGCGGGGTCGACGTCCTGCCCGCGCCCGTGCGCCCCGAGGACGCCGAGCTCGTCACCGAGGCGAAGCTCAGCCGCCTGCTCGAGGTGGCGAAGGAGTCGTACGAGATGATCGTCGTCGACACCTCGCCGTTCTTCCACGGGCCGATGCTGGCCACGCTCGATCGCACGGACGAGCTGCTGCTCCTGTGCGGGCTCGACGTGCCCACGATCAAGAACGTCAGGCTGAGCCTGCAGACGCTGGATCTGCTCTCCTTCCCGACCGAGCGCATCCGCGTCGTCCTGAACAGGGCGAACACGAACGTCGGGATGAAGCGCGGAGAGGTCGAGGCCGCACTCGAGCAGAGCGTGCGCTTCGAGATCCCCAGTGACCGCGCGGTCCCGTTGGCCGTGAACCGCGGCAACCCGTGCGTCGTCTCCGACCCGAAGTCCGACTTCTCGCGCGCGGTGCGCGAGATGGCGAAGTCCCTCCAGCCGGCGGCGCCGTCCCAGTCGAAGAAGCGCTGGGGCCGCAAGCAGACACTCGCGAAGGCGTCGTAGGAGGAACCGATGGGACTCCACGATCGCATCAAGGGCGGGAACGGCACGGGCCCGGGCGACGGGAACGCCGAGCCGCCGATCCAGCTGGTCGGCGCACCGGTTCGCGAGCCCGAGCCCCAGCGGCCGCACAACGATCCGTACGCCGAGCTGAAGACGCGTGTCCACCACGCGTGCATCGCGAAGCTCGGCCCGCAGCTCTTCACGAGCGAGACGAACGAGGACCTCAACGAGCAGGTGCACCGTGCGGTCACCGAGCAGCTCGCCCTCGACCGGACGCCCCTCACCCGCGAGGAGCGTCGCCGGATCGTCCGCGAGCTCACGGACGACATCCTCGGCTACGGCCCCCTCGAGCCGCTGCTGCGCGACGACGACGTGACCGAGGTCATGGTCAACAACTTCGATCGGATCTACATCGAGCGGGCGGGCAAGATCGAGCGGACGGACGCGACGTTCGCGGACAACGCCCACCTGCTCCGGATCATCGACAAGATCGTCTCGCAGATCGGGCGACGGGTCGACGAGGCGTCCCCGATGGTCGACGCGCGCCTGCCGGACGGCAGCCGCGTCAACGCGATCATCCCGCCGCTCTCGCTCAAGGGGCCGACGCTGACCATCCGGAAGTTCTCGCGCGACCCCTACACGATGGACGACCTGATCGCCTTCGACACGCTGACGGCGAAGTCGGCCCAATTCCTGGCCGCGTGCGTCCGCGGGAAGCTCAACGTCCTCATCTCCGGCGGAACCGGTACCGGTAAGACGACGACCCTGAACGCGGTGTCGGCGTTCATCCCCGGCGACGAGCGCATCGTCACGATCGAGGACGCCGCCGAGCTCCAGCTCCAGCAGGAGCACGTGATCACGCTCGAGGCCCGCCCGCCGAACATCGAGGGCCAGGGCGAGGTCCGCATCCGCGAGCTGGTCCGGAACGCGCTGCGTATGCGCCCCGACCGGATCATCGTCGGCGAGGTCCGCGGCGCCGAGACGCTGGACATGCTCCAGGCGATGAACACGGGCCACGAGGGCTCGCTGACGACGATCCACGCGAACTCTCCCCGTGACGCGCTCTCCCGGCTCGAGACGCTGGTGCTGACCGCCGGCGTCGACCTGCCGCTCCGCGCGATCCGCGAGCAGATCTCGAGTGCCTTCGACCTGCTGATCCAGATCTCCAGGCTGGTCGACGGCTCCCGCCGCATCACGAACGTCACCGAGGTGCTCCGCATGGAGTCCGACGTCGTGACCCTCCAGGACATCTTCGTCGCGAAGCCTCCGGAGGAGGACTCGCCCGCGGCCGGACGGACACTGGCGCTCCTGTCGCCGCTCGCCTGCACGGGCCTGAAGCCGCACTTCCTCGAGAAGATGGCCGCTTCGGGCGTCGGTCTCCCGCCGACCTTCTTCGAGCGGGAAGACGTCGTCGCGTCGCGCCCCGCGTTCGCCGCCGGGTACGGCCGATGAGCTGGAAGCGCAAGCGCATCCGGATCCGCGTGGGCATCGTGCTCGGCGCCGCGGCGCTCGCCGCGGTTCCGGCCGCGAACGCCGGCGTCAAGGTCTCCGGCGTCGACACGTCGTCCTTTCCACGGGTCCGGCTGAGCGTCGTCACCTCGCAGCCGTCGGGAAAGCCCCCGGCGCTGAAGGAAAACGGCCGTGCGGTCAGCGGCTACCGAGCCGAGAACCTCGCCGCGGCGAAGAGCGTGGTGCTCGCCGTCGACCGCTCGCGGTCGATGCGCGGCAAGCCCTTCGCCGACGCGGTCGTCGCCGCACAGGCGTTCGTCCGGGCCAAGCACCCGCAGGACCGAGTGGCCGTCGCGACGTTCGCCACCAGTCCCGTGATGCTCACCGGCTTCTCCGCACAGCCGGCGGACGCCCACAGCGCGCTCGGCTCGCTGCACGTCGACCCGGTGGAGGGGACGACGCTCTACGACGGCGTCGTCAAGTCGGCGAGGTCGTTCGCCGGCGAGACGAACAACGGCCGAGTCGTCATCGTCGTGACGGACGGCAATGAGACCCGAAGCACAGCCACGCTCGAGAGCGCGATCCACGCGGCCCGCGAGGCCGGCGTCCTCGTCTACGTCGTTGCGATCGAGAGCCGCCAGTTCAGCCCGGCGCCGCTGAGGCGGCTGGCGCGGGACACTGGCGGCAGCTATCGCGGAGCCGGATCGAGCGGTGAGCTTCGGAACGTCTACGCGAGAATCGCTGCGGAGCTGCGTCGCACGTGGCGCGTCGAGTACCTCACGTCCGCGCGCGCCGGCGACGCCCTCAAGCTCGATGCCTCCGTGCCGAAGTTCGGAGCCGGCTCCGCCCGACTCTCGATCCCCGGCGACGCCGGCGTCGAGGGCCCCGCACCCTCGAGGCTCCTGCCCGAGACGGCGTACGAGAGCTTCCTGGGCACGCAGGTCGTCGGCGGCCTCGTCGGGCTCCTCGTGCTGCTCGCCGGAACGTTCGTGCTCACCTCCGTGCGCGGCTCACGGCTGCGCCGCCGGCTCGCGCCGCACATCGGCCCGACGCACACGAAGCGGAAGCAGGAGCGCGAGCGGCTGCAGGCCGCCGCGGGTCTCTTCCGGGCGACCGAGCGGACCTTCGGTCACTGGCGCCAGTGGGTCGCCCTCGCCCGGCTGCTCGAGCGGAGTGACGTCCCGCTCCGCACCGTGGAGTTCGTCTACCTGAGCTGCGGCGCCGGCCTGGCCGCCGGGCTCGTCGCCGGGATCCTCGCCCAGGGCACGCTGACCATCCTTGCGGCGATGGCAGGAGGGGCCACGATTCCCTGGTTCGTCGTCTGGATCAAGGGCAAGCGGCGGACGACGGCGTTCGAGAACCAGCTCCCCGACCTGCTGATCACGCTCGCAGCCTCGCTCAAGGCCGGCCACAGCTTCAAGACCGGCCTCCAGACGGTCGTCGACGAGGGGCGTCCGCCGGCGAGCAAGGAGCTGAAGCGCGTGCTCACCGAGGCGCAGCTCGGTCGGCCGATCGACGATTCGCTCGCCGAGATGGCCGTGCGCCTCGGCTCGAAGAACTTCGAGTTCGTGATCACTGCGGTCACGATCCAGCGGCAGGTCGGCGGCAGCCTCGCCGGGCTGATCGACATGGTCGCCGACACGGTGCGCCAGCGGCAGCAGTTCATCCGGAAGATCAAGGGCCTGACCGCGATGGGACGCGCGGGCGCCTATGTGCTGGTGGGCCTGCCGTTCTTCGTCGCAGCCGTGATCACGCTCATGAACGGCTCGTACATGGACCCGCTGTACCACTCGTCCACCGGCCACAAGCTGATCATCCTGATGCTGGTGATGATGGCCTTCGGGAGCCTCCTCCTGAAGCGAATCGTCTCGTTCAAGGGCTAGGAGGAGCCGCCAAATGATGCTGCTGATCATCGCCGTCGCCTGTCTCGCCGGGGCCGTGTTCCTCGTCGGCGAGGTGGCGACCCTGCCGTCGCGCGAGCGCGAGCGCTCGATGCGGCGGGCGACGACGTACGGCTTCTTCCGGATCGCCTCGCCGCTGGACCAGCAGCGGCTGCGCGAGCGGGCGTTGGAGCCGCTGCGCGAGACCTTCGCCAGGTGGGTGCTGAAGGTGAACCCGCGAACGAGCATGGAGGCGATCTCGCTCCGGCTGCTCGGTGCAGGCCTCGGACGGCGACTCTCGCCGACCGGGTTCCTCGCGGCCAAGGGCTTCCTCGCCGTCGGCGGCGGGCTCTTCGGCCTCCTGATCATGTCCGCCACCGGCTCAGGTCTCGGACTCCTCTTCGTCGGCGCCTTCGGCGCCGGGGGGTTCATCGCACCCGACTACTTCGTCTCGCTGAAGGCGAAGGGACGGCGCGAGAGGATCCGAGCCGATCTCCCCGACGCGCTCGACCTGCTCGCGGTCAGCGTCGAGGCCGGCCTCGGCTTCGACGGCGCGATCGCGAAGCTGACCGAGCACATGGAGGGCCCACTGGCCGAGGAGTTCGGGCTCACCCTGGGCGAGATGCGGATCGGCGAGAGCCGGCAGGACGCGCTCAAGCGGATGTCCGAGCGGGTCGACGCGGCCGAGCTCTCGTCGTTCACCCGCGCAATCATCCAGGCCGACCAGCTCGGCACCTCGCTCGGCCGGATCCTGCGCGTGCAGGCCGCCGACACTCGCCTGCGCCGTCAGGCGGCCGCCGAGGAGCGGGCCATGAAGGCCCCGATCAAGATGCTGTTCCCGACCGTGCTGTTCATCTTCCCGGCGATGTTCCTGATCATCCTGGGGCCCGCCTTCCTGAACCTGGACAAGATCTTCTAACGCCTACCCGAGGAGACGACTGTGGCACCCAAGCCGAAGCGGAAGAACGAGAAGCCCGAAGACACGGGCCACGAGGAAGTCGAGACCGAGCAGGGCTTCGGCACCGGCCTGCGCGCGCAGCTTCAGCGTCGCCGCGAAGGCGAGGCTCCCGTCACGACGGAGGTCAACGGGCATAAGGTTGACGCGCCGTTCGTCCGACTCGACCTCTACGCCTCGCCTCCGCCGGCGGCGGCCGAGGCCGCATCGGCCGCCGCCGACGAGGGCGAGCTGACCGAGCTCCACTCCGAGCTCGAGCAGCTGCGGTCCGACCTGGCGCAGGCGTCGAAGCGAGAGCAGGAGCTGCGCACGGCGCTGGCCGAGCAGGTCGAGGCCTACGAGCGGCGGCTGACGGAGGAGTCGGACGTCTCGCGCCAGGCGACGCTGCTCGACGAGCGCGATACGCGGATCTCGACCATGGAGATCGAGCTGCGCGAGCGCGAGAGCCGCGTCGCGGCCGAACGCCGCGAGCTGGACGCCGAGCGGAAGCGCATCTCCCAGCTCCAGTCGGAGCTCGTCGCCGAGCAGTCGGAGGTCGAGAAGCGGACGGCCGCCCTCGGAGCTCGCGAGGACGCGATCAAGGACAGCACCAAGGCCCTCGCCGAGCTGCACCAGCGGATCGCCGCGGTCGAGAAGCGCGAGGAGAAGGTGTCGAAGGGGGAGCAGGAGCTGTCGGCGCGCGAGCGGGACGCGAAGCAGCGCCACGAGGCCCGGACGCACGGGATCTCCGAGCGGGAAGAGCAGCTTCGGAAGCGTGAGAAGGAGCTCTCCGAGCGCGAGCGGACGTTCGCGAAGCGCGAGGCCCGCATGCTGGCGGCCGAGGAGCAGTTCACCGCCCGCGAGGCGGCGCTCGAGGAGCGCGAGGAGCTCGCGCGTGCCGAGGCCGAGAGGCTCCGCCACCAGCTTGCGAGTCACGGAAGCGTGACCCAGGAGGCGGAGGCCAGGGCTGCGGCGGTCGCGGAAGCCGCGGACGCGAGGGCCGCCCTGGTCGAGCAGCGCGAGCTGCAGCTGGCCGCACGCGAGGCGGAGCTCAACCGCCGCGAGGCGCAGCTCGGCCGCGTCGAGGGCGAGCAGCAGGTCGGCCGCGACCTCGAGCAGATGCGCCGGCGCCTCGAGGAGCGCGAGCGTGACCTCGTCGACCGCGAGACCGCGCTCCGCGACACCGAGGAGGCCGCCGAGTCGCAGGACAAGCGCCTCGAGCGGCGCGAGAAGCGGCTCGCCGAGAGCGAGGGCTCGCTGCGCGAACGCCTGCGCGAGCTGGACGAGCGCGAGGCCGAGATCGAGCTGCGCGAGGCGAGCGGCGAGGCCGACGTCGAGCTGCAGCTCGAGAAGCTCGAGAAGCGCGAGGCGAAGCTGGAGGCGCTGGAGAAGCGGCTCGCGGCCAAGGAGGCCGAGCTCGCCAGCTACGTCGCGCAGGCGCAGAGCAGCCTCCACACACGCGAGGCGGACTGGTGGAAGAAGGTGCTCGGCCCCGAAGAGGTCGAGACGCACTGAGCTTCGCGCGCTAGAAGGCCCGGCTAGGCTGCGGCCACGTGGCCGAGCTCTTGCTCTTCCATCATGCGCAGGGACTCACGGCGGGGTGCCTCTCCTTCGCGGACGAGGTCCGCGACGCCGGACACGTCGTCCACGCCCCGGACCTGTACGACGGCAAGACCTTCACCGACCTCGACGACGGCGTCGGCTACGCCCGGGAGGTCGGCTTCGACACGATCATGGAGCGCGGCCGGCTCGCCGCCGAAGCCTTGGCGAACGAGCTGGTCTATGCCGGGCTCTCGCTCGGGGTGATGCCGGCGCAGATGCTGGCCCAGACTCGTCCGGGCGCGAAGGGAGCCTTGCTGATCTCCGCGGCGATCCCGCCCTCCGAGTTCGGCGGCGCCTGGCCGAATGGTCTCCCGCTCCAGATCCACCTGATGGAAGCCGACGAGTGGGCTCTCGAAGGAGACCTCGACGCCGCGCGCCAGATCGACGAGACGGTCGCGAGCGCGGAGCTGTTCCTCTACCCCGGCGACGGGCACCTGTTCGTGGACAGCAGCCTGCCCGACTACGACGAGCCTGCCGCGATGCTGCTCCGGCAGCGCGTGCTCGCGTTCCTCGACGGTCTCGAGTAGAGCGTTCTACGCCCGCTCGGCGGCGTCCGCCTCCTGCTCGACGTCCACCTGCCACGGGAAGGCCCGGAGCGTGGCGAGCGTCGCGATCGTCCCCAGGGTCACGTTCACCGTGATGATGATGATCTTCACGCCGACGCTGAAACTGAGCACGTCCGAGGCCGGCGCCGCGCCCGCAAACGTGTAGACGAGCAGGGCCTGCTCCGTCCCGATCCCGCCCGGGGTGAGCGGGAGCAGGGTCGAGAGGGTCTGGGTGACCTGCACGACGAAGACGCTGTGGAGGTCCGACGGCATGCCGAACGCGCGCAGGAAGAAGAAGATCGCGGCAAGCCGGAAGGCCCAGTCGAGCGCCTGCCAGGCGGCCACCTCCCGCAGGTAGCGGCGCGGCTCGAGGAGGATCACGAGGCCCTGCCGGACGCGCGCCCAGAAATTCGTGATCTTGCCGACTCCGGTGATCGCGAGGATGGTCGCCACGACCAGGACGACGAAGAAGATCCCCGCGGCCGCCCGCGGGTTGTGGAACGCCCACAGCCAGTCGATCCCGGGCAGGTCGGGGAGCACCCCCGCGCCCGGCAGGACGCCGGCGGAGAGAGCCCAGGCGAGCAGGACGATCCCGACGGCCGAGTCGAAGATCGTCTCCGCGAGGAGCGTTGCCGCGAGCGTCGGGTACGACGAGCCCTCGATCCGGTGCCGGGCGATGTAGAGCCGGAGGAGGTCGCCCCCGCGCCCGGGGAGCAGCGCGTTCGCTCCGATGCCGGCCGCGTAGGCGCAGAAGACGTCCCGCCAGCGGACCGTGGCGTCGGGGTACGAGGCGGCGACGATGTTCCGCCAGGCGCGCGTCCGCGCGGCGATCCGCCCGAGGTGGCAGAGGATCGCCAGCACGAGCGGCACCAGCGCGATCGAGGTGAGCTGGTCGAAGAAGGACTGGACGGCGTCGATGAACCCGGCCACCCACACATAGTCGCCGCCAGGGCATACGATCGAGGCCCATGGCCGCCCGGCAGGCGATCGAGCCTCTTCCGACCGCCGCAGAGGCGGCACGGGTCGCGGAGTTCCGCGTCGCCCTGAGACGGTTCCAGCATCAGACGGACGTGATCGCGCGCGAGTGCGGAATCACGCCGAGCTGGTACATGCTCATGCTCCAGATCAAGGGCGCGCCCGACCTGACCGAGCAGACGACGGTGAGCGCGCTCTCCAGGCGGCTCCAGCTCGCGCAGAGCAGCGTCACGGAGCTCGTCTCGCGGGCGGAGCGTGCCGGGCTGATCGAGCGGGCCCCCTCCCCCGGAGACGCGAGAATGGTGCTGCTCCGGCTCAGCCCCAGGGGCGAGGAGATCTTCGCGCGAGCCTTTCGCGGCCTGGCCGCCGAGCGGGAGGCATTGCGCGAGGCGATCGCCCACCTCGGCGGCTGAGCGGACTCCCTTCGCGTTTGACTCGCGCCTGTCGTTCGACGTATAGATGGGCCGATATCGATGGGCGCCGGCGGCTCTGGGAGGGTGCCGCGCCCTGAGGAGGTGTTCCGCTTGTCCCCCCGCCGAGTGATCCTTTGGCTCTGCCTCGCGGCGGCGCTCGTGGTGCCGACGATGGCCGCGAGCACCGCCGGAGCCGCAATCGAGCCGCCCTGGTGCGGCACGCCCATGCCCGACGCCGCGGAGAACCTGCCGACGGTCGGGCCCGGTGCGTTCCCGCACATTCCCTACTACGCGATCGGCTGCACCCTGGACGCGATCGCCGCTCAGTCGAACGGCCGCATGACAGTCGAGCGCTTCGGGAACTCGGCGCTCGGCCGAGACAAGTTCCTCGTCGTCATCAACGCGCTCGACACGAAGTCGCAGCGCAGGAGCTACTCCAACTGGCAGAAGATCCGCCGTTACTCGCTCGACGATCCCGAGCGCGCCCAAGACCTCCTCGACAAGGCCGGCGACGACGTGAAGGTGCCGCTCTACATCCAGGGCGGGATCCACGGCAACGAGTACGAAGGCGTCGACGCCTCGATGCAGCTCATCGAGCGGCTGGCGACCACCCCGTACGGCGCCGACCCCGAGGTCGACAAGATCCTCGACCAGGCGATCCTGATCTTCAACCCGATCCAGAACCCGGACGGCCGGATCGCCGGTGCTCGGGCGAACGGGAACGGGTTCGACCTCAACCGTGACTTCCTGACCCAGTCGCAGCCCGAGACGCACTCCTCCGTGGCGGTCATGCAGGAGTGGCTGCCGCCGGAGATGCTCGACCTGCACGGCTACGTCACGCCCACGCTGATCGAGGCGACGACGAAGCCGCACAACCCGGGCATCGAGTACGACATGTGGCTCAAGTGGAACCAGAGCCGGATCGACGCCAACGAGGCGGCGATGAACGCGCAGGACTTCCTCGTTACCCGTCCGATCAACGACTGGTGCGCCGACGGAAGCATCCCGTCCGGCACGCCGCTCGTCTGCGACGACGGGACGACCAACTACGGCCCGCGCTGGGCCGAGAGCTGGGACGACTGGGGCCCGTTCTACTCGCCGATGTACTCGCAGCTCGTCGGCCTGAACGGCTCGACCGTCGAAATGTGCAACCAGACGGCGCCGTCCGCTGACGATCCGACGAGGACGCGCTGCGGCCCGCTGGTCAGTGACAACGAGAAGATCGGGCGTCGCGGCTCACGGCTGGCGCAGTACATCACCGTCTGGTCGAGCCTCCTGTTCGACACGACGAATCGGGTCGAGCTGATGGACGACCAGCTCGAGATCTACCGGCGCGGCGTGAACGACGCGCCCAGGCCGACGACGGCCGACCTCGCCCCGATCACCCCGGGCGACCCGACCGATCCCGACATTCCGCCGGGATTCGACAACGAAGAGAACAACTGGATGGTCGACTACCCGAAGGCGTACGTCATCCCGCTCGGCGAGGGCCAGCGAAGCGACCCCGAAGCCCGTCGTCTCGTCCAGTGGCTCCTCGACAACGGCATCGAGGTCCACCGGATGAAGAAGGACGACCACGACGACGATGACGACCGTGGCCGCGGCTCACGGCACGGCACGAAGGACGGATACGTCGTCTGGATGGACCAGGCCCACCGAGGCCTCGCCTACACCGCGCTCGACGTGGGTCTCGACATCTCGGCCGACATCTCCATCCTCTACGCGCCTCCGGGTGCGTGGAGCCACGGGGCGCTGTGGGGCGCGGACGTCGAGGCGATCCCCGACGGTGCGTTCTTCAAGCCGAAGACGAAACGGGTCCACAAGGTCAAGCACCCGTCCGGCGACGTCGAAGGCCGCAGGGCGGCGGCGTACGCACTCGCGATCGGCTCGCCGACTGCGGTGCGCACCGTCAACGGCCTGCTGGACGACGGCGTCAGCGCCGAGCTGGCGACCGTCCCCTTCGTTGCCTCGAACGGGCAGCAGTTCCCGGCCGGAACCGTCCTGTTCCCGGCCGGCGCGAAGAAGGCGCTCGAGGATGCGGCCGACGAGTCCGGGCTGGACTTCCAGGGCGTCCGGGCACCGCTCCCGGCACGGGAGCCGATCGACGGCTCGCCCGCGATCGCCGTCCTGAACACGTCGGCGGCAACCGACCAGAGCGTGTGGGTGCTGCGCGAGCTCGGGTTCACCGCGAACCCGATCAACCTCGCACTCCTCAACGGAGCGACCGACCCGCTCGCCGCGTACGACGTGATCTTCAACACGGCGATCAACTACCCGACGAACATCCCGGCGAACGCCACCGCCCGCGCACGTCTGGCGAACTTCTTCGCCACAGGCGGCGGCTACCTCGGGGCCGGCACCAACGGCGTCAACTTCCTCAACAACGGCGCGCAGGTGACCGGGCTCGCCGCAGGTTCGAACAGCGGCGGCGGCGCCGGGTACAGCGGCATCGTCAGCTGGCTCAACTCGGCTTCGGGCACCGGCCTGATCACCGGCGCCTACCCCGAGTCGGACACGGCGATCATGGATCCGCCGACCTGGTTCACGTCGATTCCGGCGACGATGACCGGGGACGGGGCCCTGCCGCTGGCCGGGTTCTTCCTCTCCGGCTTGTGGCCCGGCGCCGAGACGACCCCCGGGGCGCCCGGCGCGACGGTGATCGCACACGGGACGAATACCGCCGGCACCGCCCGGCTGACGTCCTTCGCGATGAATCCGCTGTACCGGGCCGATCCGGAGCGCGAGTGGCCGATGCTCGCGTCGGCCGCGCTGTGGGCCGACCAGTAGCGACACCTGAGCGGGGGCGGCGGCGCGCCGCCCCCGCTCTTACTGCTTGCGATTGACACTTTTCGCATGGAGGAGTAC
The DNA here is from genome assembly GCA_035776735.1 of Gaiellaceae bacterium. Classification (GTDB taxonomy): domain Bacteria; phylum Actinomycetota; class Thermoleophilia; order Gaiellales; family Gaiellaceae; genus JACDAN01. The sequence goes on from DASSSO010000087.1 coordinate 28,804, forward strand.
GGTCGCGGAAGGGTTCTTGACCTAGGCAACGGGGGGCGGGAGTGAGGAACACCCCGATGTTGCTGCGGCGACGCGCTCGGCGAAAAACCTGCGGCCGGCTTGCCTTTGCCTGCCTGATTGGAGCAATGCTGGTGATTCCGCCTGGTGCCGGAGCGGTCCCGGGCGATCCGACTCCTCCCGAGATCACACCCACCATCGTCGGCACCCTGGGTGCCGTCGGCTGGTACCGAAGCAACGTCACCGTCAACTGGTCGATCACCGATCCGGAATCGATCATCCTCGGGACGGAGTGCGTCCTCGCAACCACGCTGACCGTTGATACCCCCGGGCAGAGGCTCTCGTGCCGCGCGTGGAGCGACGGCGGCGATACCACCAAGAGCGTCACCATCAAGATCGACAAGAACGCTCCGACGGTGAGTGCGCAAGCCGATCGCGCGCCCGATGCGAACGGTTGGTACAACCGACTGCTGACCGTTTCGTGGTCGGGAACCGACGCAACGTCCGGGATGGACAGTTGCACGTCGGCGCCGTACGCGGGCCCGGACAACCCGGCAGCCGTGCTCCTCGGCTCCTGCCGGGACGTGGCCGGCAATCAGGCGGCGACCGTGCTCTCCTTCAAATACGACGCGACCCCGCCGACGATCTTCTCCGTCACCGCCAAGCACGGCAATCGCAGCGCGCAACTCTCGTGGCGGAAGTCGGCGGACACGAAGACCGTCGAGGTCCTTCGTGCACCCGGCAGGAACGGCCAGGGCGAGACGGCCGTCTATCGGGGTTCCGCGACGGGCTTCCGCGACACCGGGCTCGCAGTCGGCCGCAAGTACCAGTACCGGGTGATCGGCATCGACGAGGCCGCGAACCGCGCCGAGCGCAGGCTGAACCTCGTCGGGACCGGCGCGTTGTTCGCGCCCTTGCCCGGCGCCCGGGTCACGAAGCCGCCCAACCTGGTCTGGACGCCCGTCAGGGGCGCCACCTACTACAACCTGCAGCTGATCCGCGGCGACAAGGTGCTGAGCGCCTGGCCGACGGGTCCCCACTTCCGACTGCGGCGAACGTGGACCTACCGGGGGCGGAGGCATCGATTGCGCCCCGGCGTGTACCGCTGGTACGTCTGGCCCGGCCTCGGCCGGATCAGCGCAGCGCGGTACGGCCAGCCGCTCGGGAGCAGCACGTTCGTCGTGACCGGATAGGAGCCCGCTGGGCCGCCGCGCCGCCGCGCTCCTCCTGGGCCTCGGCGCGCTGCTCCTGACGCCGGGGGCCGCCGGGCTGCCCGACGTCCCGGGCGACCCGACTCCTCCGGTCGTCACGCCGATCATCACCGGGACGCTGGGATCGGCCGGCTGGTACACGACCAACGTCACCATCAACTGGTCGGTCACGGATCCCGAATCGATCATCCTGTCGACGAGCGGCTGCAACGCGACCACGCTGACGGCAAACACCACCGGCACGCAGCTGACCTGCACGGCCGAGAGCGACGGCGGCGTCACGACCGTCTCGAAGACGTTCAAGATCGACAAGACCGCGCCGGCCGCGACGGCCACGCCGTCTCGCGCCGCCGACTCGAACGGCTGGTACAACCACGCGCTGACCGTCGGGTTCGCGGGCACCGACGCGACCTCCGGGCTCGAGTCCTGCTCTCCCGCCGCGGGCTACGCCGGCCCCGACACGGCCGGGACGGCCGTCAACGGGACGTGCCGCGACCGTGCCGGGAACACGGCGCCCGCGGGCCTGGTCGTCAAGTACGACCAGACGGCCCCGGCGGCAAGCGCCACCGCCCGGGCCCCGGACGCGAACGGCTGGTTCAACCATGCCGTCACGGTCACGTTCCAGGGAACGGACGGGACGTCCGGCGTCGACACGTGCACGCAGACCACCTACGCGGGCCCCGACGACCCGTCGGTCGCGCTCGGAGGCACGTGCACGGACCGCGCCGGCAACGTGAGCGGCTCGGCCGTCTTCTCCCTCAAGTACGACGAGACGCCGCCGGCGGCGACGGCGACCGCATCCCGTGCCGCGGACGCGAACGGCTGGTACAACCACCCGCTCACCGTCGCGTTCGCAGGGAGCGACGCGACCTCGGGGCTCGACTCGTGCGACCCGCCCGCGGCCTACTCGGGACCGGATGCCCAGACCGTTTCGATCGGCGGCTCCTGCCGCGACCTCGCCGGCAACGCGGCTCCGCGGTCGGTCGTCGTGAAGTACGACGCAACGGCGCCGGTGGTCAACGCGACGCCGGCGAGGGCCGCGAACGCGGCCGGCTGGTACAACGCCCCGCTGTCGGTCACCTTCGCGGGCACCGACCCGGTCTCGGGCCTCGCGTCGTGCGTCGCGCCGCAGAGCTACGCCGGCCCGGACAGCGCGACGGCAGCCGTCACAGGGAGCTGCACCGACCAGGCGGGGAACGTCGGCGGCATGTCGTTCCCTGTCAAGTACGACGCCACGAGGCCGCTCGCGACGGCGGCTCCGGCGAGGCCGGCCGACGCGAACGGCTGGTACAGCCACGCGCTCGCGGTCTCCTTCGGCGGCTCGGACGTGACCTCGGGCATCGCATCGTGTGACGCCGCGAAGACCTACTCGACCCCCGACAGCCCGAGCGCGTCGCTCAGCGGCACCTGCCTCGACCGCGCCGGCAACCAGAGCTCGGCCGCGAGCTTCGGGTTCAAGTACGACGCCACGGCCCCGCAGGTCACGGCCTCGCCGTCCCGCCAGCCGAACGCCAACGGCTGGTATAGGGCGCCGCTCGCCGTCGCGTTCAGCGGCGGAGACGCGACGTCGGGGATGCAGTCCTGCGACGCCGAGAAGACCTACGCGGGGCCGGACGCCGCCTCGGCTTCGGTCGCCGGCTTCTGCCGCGACCTGGCCGGCAACACGGGTGCGGCGTCCTTCGCGCTGAAGTACGACGCGACCGCGCCCGTGGCGAGCGCGACCCCCTCGCGGGCGCCCAACGCGAACGGCTGGTACCGGGAGGCGCTCACGGTCAGCTTCGCGGCCACGGACGCCACGTCGGGGCTCGATTCGTGCCCGGCGCCACAGAGCTACTCGGGACCGGACAGCGGGACGGCGGTGGTCAACGGGACGTGTCTCGACAAGGCGGGGAACCCGGCCCTCGCGTCCCTGCCGCTCAAGTACGACGCCACGCCTCCCCAGACCACCGCCGCCCCCTCCCGGCAGCCAAACGCCGCGGGTTGGTACACGGCGCCGCTCACGATCGGCTTCTCGGCCACGGATGCGACCTCGACCGTCGCGTCGTGCGACGCGACGAGGAGCTACGCCGGGCCCGACATCGTGTCCACGACCGTCACGGGCACCTGCCGCGACCTGGCGGGGAACACGGACGACGACGGCTACGCACTCAAGTACGACGCGACGGCGCCGCAGGCGACCGCGACGCCGTCGAGGCAGCCGAACGCCGCCGGCTGGTACCGGGCCCCGCTCACCGTCAGCTTCGCCGCCACCGACGCGACTTCGGGGCTCCAGTCCTGCCCGCCGGCGACGAGCTACGACGGGCCCGACGACGGCCTGGCCGTGGTCAGCGGCACCTGCGTCGACCAGGCGGGGAACGGCGGGCTGGCGTCACTCCCCCTGAAGTACGACGAGACCGTGCCCCAGGCGACCGCGACGCCGTCGAGGCAGCCGAACGCGAACGGCTGGTACAACGCCGCGCTCTCGGTCGACTTCGCCGGCACCGACGCGACCTCCGGCATCGGCTCGTGCGACCCGACGAAGACCTACTCGACCCCCGACAGCGCCGCCGCCTCGCTCGGCGGCACCTGCCTCGACCGCGCCGGGAACCAGAGCGCCGTGGCGGCGTTCGGCTTCAAGTACGACGCGACCGCCCCGTCCACGTCCGCCACCCCGTCCCGGCAGCCGAACGCGAACGGCTGGTACCGGGCGCCGCTCAGCGTCGGGTTCGCCGCCACGGATGCGCTCTCGGGCTTCGACTCATGTGACGCCGCGAAGAGCTACGCCGGCCCGGATTCCGCCTCCACGTCGGTGAGCGGGACCTGCCGGGACAAGGCCGGCAACGTCGGAGTCGCGTCCTTCGGCCTGAAGTACGACTCGACGGCGCCGCAGGCAACCGCAACTCCCTCCCGCCAGCCGAACGCCGCGGGCTGGTACAGCGCGCCGCTGACGGTGAGCTATTCGGCGACGGACACGCTCTCGGGCTTCGACGCGTGCGTGGCGCCGAGGAGCTACGGCGGGCCCGACACGGCGTCGGCCTCGCTCGACGGGAACTGCCTGGACAAGGCCGGGAATACCGACGATGCGCCCTTCACGCTCAAGTACGACGCGACGGCGCCGCAGGCGACCGCGACGCCCTCCCGCGCCGCGAACGCGGAGGGGTGGCACAACGCCCCGGTCACCGTGGCCTTCAACGGCACGGACGCGACCTCCGGAGGCGTCACCTGCGACGCGGCCAAGAACTACACCGGGCCGGACACCGCATCCACGTCGGTGAGCGGCGCGTGCCGAGACGTCGCTGGCAACTCCGCGACGGCCTCGCTGCCGCTCAAGTACGACACGACCCCGCCCCAGGCGAGCGCGACCCCATCGAGGCAGCCAAACGCAAACGGCTGGTACCGGGCGCCGCTGACGATCAGCTTCTCGGCCATCGACACGACCTCCGGGCTCGACTCCTGCCCCGCCCCGAAGGCCTACGGCGGACCGGACAACGCCGCCGCCTCGGTCGACGGAACGTGTTTGGACAACGCAGGGAACGCCGATCCCGCCTCGTTCGCCCTCAAGTACGACGCAACTCCTCCGCAGGCGACCGCGACACCGTCCAGGCAGCCGAATCAGAACGGCTGGTACAACGCCGCGCTGTCCGTCTCCTTCTCCGCAACGGACACGCTCTCCGGCCTCGACTCCTGTCCGCCCGCCCAGCCCTACTCGGGCCCCGACAGCGCGGTCGCGCTCGTCAGCGGCACGTGCGTCGACAGGGCCGGGAACGGAACGGCCGCGGCGCTTGCGCTCAAGTACGACCAGACGGCCCCCGAGGCGACCGGCCTCCCGTCCCGGCCGCCCGACGCCAACGGATGGTTCAACCGGCCGCTCACGATCCAGTTCGACGGCTCAGACCTGACTTCGGGAATCGACTCCTGCACGGCCCCGACGACGTATATGGGCCCCGACTCGGCCGCCGTCTCCTTCAGCGGCACCTGCCGTGACCGAGCCGGGAATCCAAGCGGCTCGGACGACTTCGTGTTCAAGTACGACGGGACCCCGCCGCAGGTCCTGTCCGCGAACGCGGTGAGGGATCCGGACCGGGGAGACTGGTACAACCGGCCGGTCGCCGCCGCCGTCGCGGGCAGCGACGCGACCTCCGGGCTGCAGGCTTGCCCCACCGTCACCTACGGCGGGCCCGACGACGACGAGCCGTCGGTCACCGCGGTCTGCATCGACACCGCGGGCAACCGTGGATCCGGGTCGTTCCCGCTCGGTCACGGCTACGACGCCACCGGCCCGGTCTCCACGGCGACACCGGACCGGGGCCCCGACGCGAACGGCTGGTACAACCACGCGCTGACCGTGCGCTTTTCCGGGGTCGATCCGGTCTCCGGCGTGGACTCGTGCTCGAGCCCGGAGACCTACGGCGGGCCCGACGGCGCCGAGGCGTTCGTCGGCGGCGTGTGCGTGGACGAGGCCGGAAACACCGGGCTCGCCTCGCTCGCGCTGAGCTACGACGCGACCGCGCCGCAGGTCACCGGCGTCCGGCCGAGCCGCCCGCCGGACGCGAACGCCTGGTACAACCGCCCGCTCGTCGTCGGCTTCCAGGGCAGCGACGCGACCTCCCAGGTCGAGGCGTGCACGGAGGCGCCGTATGCCGGGCCCGACACCTCCTCGGCGACCGTCTCCGGCTCCTGCCGCGACCGGGCGGGGAACACGAGCGGCGAGCTGCAGTTCTCCCTCAGGTACGACTCGACCGACCCGTCCCTCAGCGGCATCCGGGCGAAGTCAGGCAACGGCTCCGCCACATTGACGTGGAGCGCCTCGCCGGACACGGTGCTCGTCGAGATCCGCCGCGGCGGCCGCCGCGTCTACAGCGGCGGCGGCACGAGGTTCACCGACCGGGGCCTCAAGAACGGCACGAGGTACCGGTACACGCTCACGGGCTACGACGAGGCTGCGAACTCGGTGACGAGCGCGATCGTGGCAAGGCCGACCGGCCCGCTGGTGGCGCCGGCAGCGGACGCGGTCGTCTCGGCCCCGCCGAGGCTTGCGTGGACCGCCGTCCCGAAGGCGACGTACTACAACGTCCAGCTCTGGCGCCGGGGGCGGATCCTGAGCGCCTGGCCGCGCGGGACGTCGCTGCGCCTCCGGCGCACCTGGACGTACCAGGGACGCCGCTACCGCCTCACCAAGGGGCGCTACCGCTGGTACGTGTTCCCCGGCTATGGCCGGCGCGCGGAGAAGCGCTTCGGCAAGCTCCTCGGCTCGAGCTCGTTCGTCGTGCGCTAGGCGCTCACGCGCCGCCGCGACAGCGTCAGGAAGACGGTGTCGGCGAGCACGAGCACAACGAGCGCCAGGCCGCCGAGGAGCAACATCCTGTCCGGTGAGGCGGGCTCGGCCGGACGCAGGGCCGGGAGCGTCCGTCTCACCGCCTGCTTGGTCGATTCGGCCCGCGTCGGCTTCGTACTCTGCTTCTTCGCCGTCTGCCGCTTCGCCGTGCGCACCGGCTGCGTCCGCGCAGGCGTAGTAGCGGCCGGCGGCGGGGTGACGACGACGGCCGGCGGAGGCGTGGACACGGGAGCCGGCGGCGGAGGTGGGGTCGCGGGAGGAGGCGGCGTGGACTGCGTCCTGGCCGGTGTCGCGGGCTCCGGGCTCCGCGTCGGCACCGGCTCGGGCGCCGGCGTCCGGGACGTGGTCGGCGCGGGATCCGGCGCGCGATCCTGCGCGAGCGCAGGCGCGGCGAGCACTGTCCCCGCGCAGGAGAGGACGACGACTATCGACCCTCGCCGCAGCAACGATCGGCCTGAACGCCTCACCACAGCCTCCCTCGGTGCTACCACCGTGTTAGTCGATTCCCGACTGGATGTCAATCAGCGGCGACGTGGCCGCACCCGCGTCGCCCAGAACCAGCCCGCCAGGAAGACCACATAGACCGCGCCCAGGCCGAGCGCGATCCGGAACTTCGGATCCCGGTGATACTGCGCCCGGTCCTCTCCTCCACGTTGATCCGACGCCGCTTCTAGAGCTGGATCTGTCTGCAGATAGCGAGTGGTATCCAGCGGAGGTTCTCGCGCCGATACTGCCCGGAATACCGCGGGCGATACTGCTGATCCGCCGATGTGATACTGCCCAGCGGATGCCGGTGGCAGAGCCAAATCTGGCGAAACCTGCACCTCGGCGGCCGTGAGCTCCGCCGGGAGCACGAGAGAAAAGAGCACGACGGCGATCCAGCAACATCTGCAGCAGAATCGAGAGTAGCTCACGCTAATGAAGAGCTACCCGTTAAGATTTATTGCGAACCCACAAATTGCCCTTGAATTACGTTCACCCTGGCGTTACCGTCGAGGGGAAGGGCCAACAGGGGGAGAGGAGTGGATGTCCGTCACCGCCGCAGTGGGGACAGCGTGCAGAGCGCCCGGTGAGCCGCACAAAGGGCGCGCTCTCGCGCCCCGCCGTCGCGCGGCGAGAACGTCCGCCGCGCGACGAGCGGCGGTGCGCGGACTCCTGTCCGACTACCACCGGCACGGCGACCTGGGGGCCCGTGCCCGGCTGATCCAGCAGTACCTCCCGCTCGTCCGGAGACTCGCACGCCGGTACGCCGGCCACGGCGAGCAGCTCGAGGATCTCGTCCAGGTGGGGTCGATCGGGCTGATCAAGGCCGTCGACCGCTTCCAGCTCGAGCGGAACGTCGATCTCGCGTCCTACGCGATCCCCACGATCGACGGCGAGATCAAGCGCCACCTGCGCGACCGGGCCTGGCCGATCCGCATCCCCAGGCGGCTCCAGGAGCTCGATCCCACGCTGAGAGCCCGGGTCGCCGAGCTGGTCGACGGCGAGAACGGCGAGCTCGACCGCGAGAGCGGCTTCGACCGCGGCTACGAGCTCGGCGAGGACCGGATCGCGCTCGCCCGCGGGTTCCGCGTCCTCGACGAGCGCGAGCGGCTCCTGCTGCGACTGGCCTACTTCGAAGGCCTGAGCCAGGCGCAGATCGCGCCTCGGGTGGGCATCTCGCAGATCCACGTCTCCCGCCTCACGCGGCGCGCTCTGGCCAAGCTCCGGGCCGAGATCGGGCACGCGGAGCCGTGAGTTTTCTTGCCCGGGGCGTTTTGCGCCCTACAATCGATGCGAGTGAGGCTCTTCCTCAGCCCTCTGCGGAGGACCGACGCTTGAGCAGCGTCCAGGAGCACCATGGCGGCAGCGTCGACGACTACCTCGCGCTGCCCTATCACCTCATGCTCGTACGCGACGGCGAGGAGAAGGGAAAGCCGTGGACGGCGTCCGTCGAGGAGCTGCCCGGCTGCACGAGCCGGGGGAAGACCTCCGACGCCGCTCTGGACGGCATCCAGGACGCGATGGCGAAGTGGATATCGCTGGCCCTGGAGGAGGGCCGGGAGATCCCCGAGCCCAAGTCGGCGACCAGCCACAGCGGCCGCCTCCTCCTGCGCATGCCCAGGACGCTGCACGCCGACCTCACGCGGGCGTCGGAGCGGGAGGGCGTCAGCCTGAACCAGTTCATCACGGACGTCCTCGCCGCGGCCGTCACCTGGCGCGGCCGAGCGCCGACGCCGCCGGACGGGCCCGCGACGATTCAGGCTCCCGGCGCGGAGGGGCTGACCGCACAGCCGCTCGCCCGGCGGTCCAAACGTCGCCAAGCAGGCCTGACCGACGCCGCGCTGATGGCGAACTTCATCATCGTGGCGATCGCGGGGATCGTCGCGATCGTCGTGCTCATCGCCGCCTGGCTCTAGAGAGCGGACGGAGATGATCGCGGCACTCGGGATCCCGACGGGGGTACCCGAGCAGCCGACGCTCGACGTCGTCGACTCGATGCACGCCCTGCGCGGCGACTGGGAACGGCTGGCCGCGGAGAGCCGCAACGTCTTCGCCACCTGGGAGTGGAACGAGCTCTGGTGGCGGCACTACGGGGGCGACCGGGATCTCCGCCTCGCGGTCGTCCGGCGCGAGGACGGCGAGCCCGAGGCCGTCGTCCCGCTCTTCCTGTGGTCCCGCCGGCCGCTCCGGACGTTGCGGCTGATCGGCCACGGGCACGGCGACCGCCTCGGCCCGATCTGCGGCGACGACAAGGCGGAGACCGCGGCTCGCGCGTTGCGCTCGGCCCTCGCGGCCGAGGCGCATGACGTGTTCGTCGGCGACTGGCTCGCAGGCGACCGCGACTGGGCGCGCGTCCTCGGCGGCCGGGTCGTCCGCAGGACGGGCTATCCGATCCTCCACCTGCGGGACGACTCGTGGGTTGAGTTCCTCGCGCTGCGCAGCCGGCGCTTCCGCAAGAGCGTGCGCCACACCCGCAACCGGCTCGAGCGCGACCACGAGGTGCGAATCCGGCTCGCGGAGCCGGCGACCCTCGAGCGCGACCTCGACGCCGCCTTCCGGCTCCATCGTGCCCGCTTCGCGGGGCATCGAGGCTGCCTCTTCTGCGGCGACCACGAGGCGTTCCACCGCGCGTTCGCGGCGCTGGCGCTCGAGCGCGGCTGGCTGCGCCTCCTGCTGCTCGAGATCGACGGAGCTCCGGTGGCCCTCGAGTACGGCTTTCTCTTCGGAGACGCGTACTTCGCCTACCAGGGCGGCCGCGACCCCGCCTGGGACCGGCACTCGGTCGGATTCCTCCTGGAGGTCGAGAGCATCCGCCGGGCGCTCGAGGAGGGCGCCGCCGAATACCGCTTCCTCGGCGGCGAGGAGGGCTACAAGTACCGCTACCCGACCGTGGACCCGCGGCTGGAGACCGTCCTCGCCCCGGCGACGGGACGAGGGCGGGCAGCCTCCGCCGCGCTCGCCGGCGTCTGGCGGCTTCCGGGCGGCAAGGCCGTCCTGCGGCGAGTCGGGTCGTCCTAGGAGGGTTTGGTGGAACGGCGGCACCGCCGCTGTTTCGCCGACCTAGCTCGAGCGGGCCGCACGGAGCGGCCAGACGAGCGCGCGGAACACCGAGAGGTCACTGCGCCGCGGCTGCAGGAGCAGGCGCCAGGCGAACGGGCTCCGGCGCCGGAAGGCGACGAGGGCCGCGCAGCCGCCGGCGAGGAAGGCCGCGCTGGCCGCCGCGGCGGCGCCCGTTGCGCCGAAGCGCGGGATCAGCAGCAGGTCGAGGCCGATCCCGACCACGAGCGAGACGAGTGCGCCGGTGGAGGACAGGAGGGGCGAGGACGCTGCGACGAGCGCGTTCGAGAACACGACGATCGCCGTGAAGCCGAGCGCGCCGGGCAGGAGCCAGAGGAACGGCGTGACCGAGGCCTCGAACGGCTCGCCGAAGAGCAGCGGCAGGAGAAACGGGCCGGCCAGGGCTGCGACCAGCCCGGCCGCGACGGTGACGACGGCCGCCGAGCGGAAGGCGCGGAGCGCCTGCTCCGCTCTCAGCCCGGCCTCGGTGCGCGCGGCCACCGGCAGGAGCGCGGTCGCCGTCGCCGCGGGCAGGTACAGGAGCACCTCCGAGGCGTTGACCGCGACGGCGTAGACGCCGAGCGCGGCCTCGGTGGCGAGGAAGCCCATCAGGATCTGATCGGTGCGGAAGTTGAGGAACCGGGCCAGGCTGCCCACCCACGCGCGGATCCCGAACCGCACCGACTCGACGAGCAGGCCCACGTCGACGCGGGCACGCTCGAGCCCGCGGGCGGACCGGGCGAGGTAGGCGAGCGCCCGGATGCTCTCGGCCACCGTCCAGGCGACGGCGGCGCGGAGCACGGTCAGGCCGGCCGTACTCCAGACCGCGAGCAGCAGGAGCGGGTAGATCCAGGAGGCGGTCGCGGTGATCAGCGCCACCTGGCGGAGCCGCTGGGCGCCGAGCAGGAAGAAGTAGCCGCCCTCGCCGAGGGCGGTGACGAGGGTCGCGCACGCGAGGACGGCGAGCTCGGGCGCGCCCAGCCCGGCCGGCCCGCTGTCTCCGAGCGCGACGAGCGCGCCGCAGGCGACCGCGGCGGCGACCGCGCCGCCGGCGAGCATGAAGACGACGACGTTCGCAAGCAGCGCGCCGCGGGCCTCCGGGCGCCGGGCGACGAACACCGCGGTCGCCTCCCCGATCCCGAGGCCGGCGAAGCGGGCCGCCACCAGCGCGGTGACCGTGATGAAGGCGATCGTCCCCCGGCCGGTGGGCCCCAGCCCGCGCGCGAGCATCAGCACGGCGGCGAAGAAGCCGGCGTTGCCGGCCACCTTCGCCCAGAAGAGCAGCGCCGACCCGCCCGCGACCGGATCCAGTTCCCGTTCGGGACGGCGCTTCAGCATGCGGCCTCTCTCGTCGCGTTGCGGTCGAGCTGGTTGTACCGCGATACCGCGCGCCGTCCGTCGTCGTATCTCGCCTGCGAAAAGGCGACGAGCGAGGCGCCTTGGCTTCCGCACCCGAGGTTGTCCCGGACGACGTTGTGCGAGGAGCCCTGGAGGACGATCGACGGCCTGTCGCCGCCGACGAAGACATTGCCGACGATCCGGTTGTGGTCGCCTCCGACGTCCACGACGATGCCCGCCTTCGAGCGGACGATCCGGTTGAAGGCGAAGGTGTTGCGGCTCGAACCGGCGCCCTCGTGCCACCACTCGACGTTGATCCCGGCCAGCGCGTCGACGATCAGGTTGCGGGCGATCAGCGACCGGTGGGTGGCGTGCTCGAGGTAGATGCCGGTGCGCGTGTCGTAGATCCGGTTGCCGACGATCGTCGTCCGCGTCGAGGAGCCGACCGTCTCGATGCCGTCCCAGCGAGCCCGGCGCACCGTGTTGCCGATCACCGCGGCCTCGACGCCGCCCGTCCAGATGCCGCCCTCGTTCGTCCCGCAGCCGCGCGTCCGGTACTTCGCCGCCGTCCAGCAGCCGTCTCTCGAGGGGTCGCGGATGTCGCTGACGACGTTGTCGAGCACGACCCCGTGGAGATCGGCGGCCGGGCGGCCGTGCTCCTGCTGCTGGAGCAGGATGCCGAAGGAGGTGAAGCCGTGGACCCGGGTGCGGATCACGCTCGTGTCGCGCGACCGGTCCGAGCCGAGCGCAACGACCCCCGCCTCCCCGCCCCCGTCGCTCTCGATCCGCGAGTCCTGGATCGAGACGCTCGAGTACTTGCCCCACACGTTGACCCCGTCCGTGCGCACCCGGACGATCCGCAGGCGCTGGAGCCGGACGTCGCTCGAGCCGTCGAAGACGGCGACCCCGATGCCGCCATCGTCGTCTCCGGGGATGTGACCGCCGCCGTCGAGGGTGAGGTCGGAGATCCGGATCTTGTTGCCCCTGGCAACCAGGAGTGCCCAGTACCGCCTCCCGGGCGGCGCGGCGAGCACGGTCCCGGCGCCCGACCCGACCAGCCGCGCGCCGTCGCCGAGCTCGAGCTCGTCGACCACGTAGCGGCCCGGCGCGAGGCGCACGGTCACGCCGCCGCGCCTCAGCGCCTCGCGGGCGCGCGCGAACGACGGGCCGGGTCCCGCGTCCACGATCTCGGAGCCGGACGGCTCGACGGAGACCGGGCTCGGCGCAGTCGTCCGCCGCCGCCCGAGGTTGTCGACGGCCTCCACCCGGACCCGGTGGTCGCCCGGCGGCAGGAGCGCCGGGTCGACGTCGAGCCTGTACGGCCTGGTCGTGTCGGATCCGAGCGGCCGGCCGTCGAGGAGGAACGTGACGGCGGCGACGCGGCTGCCGGCCGCGGCGCGGGCGTTCGCGCGGAGGTCGGCCGGCCGGACGAGGCGCTCGGGGCCGAGGAACTCCACGCTCGGCAGGTTGGCCCCCGCCTCGCGGGCGGCGGGCGGCGACGGCGTCGACGACCCGCTGCAGCCGGCCGCGAGCAGGGCGAGCCCGAGCCAGGCGAGGGTTCGTTTTCGCGCCGCGACGCGATCTACTGAGCGATGGCGCAGCACGTGAACGGCCTTCCGGCCTACGCCGCGCCCGCGCTGCCTCCGGACCAGCCGGTGGAGACGGGCCGCTACCTCGACGCGCTCCGCCGCAGCAAGCTGCTGATCGCCGCAATCGTCCTCGTGCTGACGTCGGCGGTGTTCGTGATCTCGCTGCTCCTGCCGACGCAGTACCGGGCGACGGCGAAGCTCGTCCTCGAGAGCACCGCCGACCCGCTCCAGACGCGCGACGTCGAGTCCTCCGAGCGGCGCCTCGCAACGATCGACGCGCTGCTGACGACGCACGAGATCAGGCGACGGGCGGCCAGGAGGATCCCCGGGGAGACCGCCGCCACGCTCGAGGGGAAGATCCACTCGTCGGTCGACACCGGCGCCGACATCGTCACCATCACGGCCACCGACGACACCGCCGCCGGGGCCGCGCGGATCGCGAACGCAGTCGCCACGTCGTTCCTCAACCGGCAGCGGCGGGCCGAGCAGAGGCGGCTGAGCCGGGCGCGGGCGGCCCTCACGAATGCGCTCGCCCGGCTGGAGGGGCGGCGAGGGCTCCAGGTACAGGAGGAGCGGACGGCGATCCGCGAGCGGCTGACCGAGCTCGAGGTCGGCGCCGCGGGCGCCGGAACCGAGCTCGCCCTCGCCGAGGCCGCCCAGCCGCCCTCCGCCCCGTACGCTCCCCGCCCGCTTCGCAACGCGGTGTTCGGGCTCTTCGCCAGCCTCTTCGTCGCGGCGCTTGTCGTGCTCGCGCGGGCGCAGCTCAAGCCGCGGGTCAGCGGCTCGCGCGAGGTGAGCCGGCTGCTCGAGCTGCCCGTGCTGGCCGAGGTCCCGTACGTGCGACGCCCGCTCGGGCACCGCCCGCAGACGCTGAGCTCCGCCGAGTACGAGGCCTACCAGACGCTGCAGGCGTCCCTGAAGCGGCTGCTGCCGCCGACCGGACAGCGGACCGTCCTGGTCACGAGCGCGCTCCACAGCGAGGGCAAGACCGAGGTCACGGCCGCGCTCGGGCTCGTCCTCTCCCAGGCCATGTACCGGACATGGCTCGTCTCGGCGGACATGCGCTGGCCCCGCCTCCACGAGCTCTTCGACGTCGACCAGACGCCGGGGCTCTCGGAGGTGCTCGTCGGCGCCCACAACGGCGGCAGCAGCGGCCTCTTCCAGCTCACGGCCTCGCGCACGGGCTCCGGCACGCTCCACGTCCTCGCCAGCGGGCGCACACCGCCCGATCCCGCGCAGCTGCTCGCCAGCGACGCGCTCGACGTGTTCTTCGAGGAGATCGGGGAGTCGGAATACGACTACGTCCTGCTCGACGGGCCGCCTCTGCTCGGGCTGGTCGACAGTCAGGTGCTCGCGCAGCGCGTCGACGGCGTCCTGATCGTCTGCCGCCCCGAGCGCCACACGCCCGAGACCGCGATCGCGCTCCGCGAGCTGCTCGAGCGTCTCGAGGTCCGGCCGCTCGGCGTCGTGATCGTCGGCGCGCGGGGACAGATCCATTCCTACCTCCCGGGGTAACCGGCGCGAAGCGCGGTTCCCGCCCAGATCAGCGCAGCGACGAGCCAGAGGTGCCGCCAGTGCAGGGTGTCGACGAAGGAGCTGTTGGCGAGCAGGCCGCACCAGGCGGCCAGGAGCCCCGCCGACCCGATCCCGTAGGTGTCCGCGCCGAGGACGACGTTCCGCGCGGCGAAGCCGAGCGTCAGCACCATGAGCCCGAGGACGACGAGCAGCCCCGGCATCCCCTCCTCGGCCAGCGACCGCACGTAGATGCTGTGGGCGGAGAGCTCGGAGACCCGCTCGAACTGGCCGGGGCCGATCCCGAGCGGATGCTCGGAGGCGAGCTCGAGGCTCGAGGCCTGCGCGCTGAAGCGCTGGGTGTCGTACTCCTGGACACCGGCGCGCTCGCCGAGGAAGTCGAGCGAGGACGTGACGGTCAGGGCCCCGAAGAGCGCGGCGGTCGCGACGACGGAGGCGGCGAGGAGGCTCATCGTCCTGCGGCCTCCTCCTCGCCGGAGCGCGAGCACCGTGAGCAGGACGACCGTGCCGACGGCGAGGTTCAGCCACGCCGCGCGCGAGAACGAGAAGGCGATCCCGATCGTCAGGATCGAGAGCAGCGCGAGCTTCGCCGCGAGCCGTCCGCGGAGCAGGCGCGGGGCAACGGTCTCCTCCATCAGGATCAGCGCCGCCGGGACGAGGAAGGGCCCGAAGACGTTCGGGTCCTTGAAGAGGCCCTGGGCCCGGGGGCCGTCCACGAACGCGTCGCCGCCGGGGAACGGCGCGAGGAGCGCCAGGCAGGCGACGGCGGCCGACAACCCGGCCCCGGCCAGGTAGGCAACGAGGACGAGCCGCGCGCGGCGGACCGAGCAGACGTACGCCGCCAGCCAGAGGCCGAAGACGCCGAGGTAGAACGTGATCGCGAAGTAGCCCGCGGCGCGGCCGCCGTCGACCGCGCCGAGCGAGGCGAGCAGGTTCAGCGAGAAGAATGCGGCGACGAGCAGCGTCACGCTGAGCGGCACGCGCTCGAGATGCAGCTGCCCGGCCGCGAAGGCGACGGCGATCAGGACCGCGAAGACGAGGTCGGCGGGCGCCGGCTCGATCCGGACGACGGCGAGGAGCAGGATGCCGAGCGCGACCGCCGCGTCGTAGCGGGCGACGGCCAGGGCGAGTGTCCCCAGCAGGCCCACCCCGAACGCGAGCACCAGCGGCAGCGGCAGCGGGCTCCGGCCGAGGACGAGCCCGACCGCGAGGAAGAGCGCGAGCACCGCCGCCGCGCCGGCCGCCAGCACGGCCGCCTGGCCCGGGTCGCGCCGCCTGCCGACGACGAGCTGCGCAGCCTCCATCCGGCCTCCTCAGGCGCCGGCGCGCGGAGACCGCGCCTGCTCCTGCTCGTCACCCTGGCGGAGACCGGCGGCGCGCAGACCTACGTCGCCTCGCTGCTCCCGGCGCTCGTGCGCGGCTTCGACGTCGCCGTCGCCGCCCACGGGCCCGGCCCCCTGCGCGACGCCGCCGCCGCGGCCGGCGTGCGCTTCCTGCCGCTGCAGAGCCTGCGGCGCCCGCTCCGGCCCTGGCGCGACCTCGCGGCGCTCGTCGAGCTCACGCGCCTCTTCCGGCGCGAGCGCCCGGACATCCTCCATGCGAGCAGCTCGAAGGCCGGCGTCCTCGGCCGCGTCGCCGCGCTCCTCGCCCGCGTGCCGATCCGGATCTTCACCGCACACGGCTGGGCGTTCACGGCCCACGCGGGGCTTGCCTCGCTGCTCTACCGCTGGGCAGACCGCCTGGTTCGGCCGCTGACGTCGGTGACGGTCTGCGTGGCCGAGCAGCAGCGGGCGGCGGGGCTCGCGGCACGCACGTGCGACCCGGAGCGGACGGTCGTGATCCCCAACGGCGTCGACGTCGCCGGCGCGCCACGGGCACGGCTCGACGGCCGTCCGCCGGTGGTCGTCGCCGTCGGACGCCTGAAGCCGCCGAAGGACGCCCTGACGCTCGTCCGCGCCCTCGTCCGGCTCCCGCGCGGGTCCTACGAGGCGCGGATCGTCGGCGACGGCCCCGACCGCCCCCGCGTGGAGGAGGAGATCCGCAGCCTCGGCCTCACCGAGCACGTGCGCCTGGCCGGCGACCGGCGCGACGTCCCGGCCCAGCTCGCCGCCGCCGACGTGTTCGTCCTCTCGAGCGCGTCGGAGGGGATGCCCGTCTCCGTGCTCGAGGCGATGGCCGCCGGCCTTCCCGTCGTCGCCTCGCGCGTCGGTGGAGTGGCGGAGCTGGTCGCCGAGGGCGAGACCGGGCTCCTCGTCGATCCCGGAGAGCCCGACGAGCTCGCGGCGGCGCTGCTGCGCCTCGTCCAGGACCCGGAGCTCAGGCGCCGCCTCGGAGCTGCCGGGCGAGCCCGCGCGGAGCAGCGCTTCGATGTGGACGCGTTCAGGCGCGCACACGTCGAGCTCTACTCCCGCGAGCTCGCCAGGCGGAGGCTGCCCGCCGCCATGCCGTAGCGACGGCGGCGGTACAGGCCGCGGAGCGGCGGCGGAGTGTCGTGGCCGCCGCCCAGCTTCGCGCGGAAGTCGAGCAGACCGTCACGCCGGTCGATCTGCACCCGGCGGAGGGATAGGCGGTCGGTCCCGCGCGAATTAACTCCGGGCTCGCACGAGACCGCGACGCGGTACCCGGCTGCGGCGACGAGTCCACGCTCACGGATCCCGAAGAGCCCGGAAGGGTAGGAAAACGCAAGAACAGGACGGCCGAGGCGCGCCTCGAGCGCGGCCTTCGAGCCGGCGATCTCCTCCCGCGCCGCGGCGTCGCGCAGCTTCAGGAGGTTGGGATGCGTGAGGGAGTGCGCCTCGAAGCGCAGCGTGCCCTCGCGATCGAGCTCCACGATCTCGTCCCAGGCGAGGAGGGGCGGCTGGCGGTCGTACCAGCGAAAGCGCGCCCAGCCGTCGATCACCGCCGGCGCGACGAACACCGTCGCACGGAACCCCCGCTCGGCGAGGAGCGGCAGCGCCTGCTCGGCGACGTCGAGGAAGCCGTCGTCGAAGCTCAGCCCGATCGTCCTCGGAGGCGGGTCTCCGCGGTCGAGCAATTCCGCAGCCTCGAGCACGTCCACGACCCGGTAGGACTGGGACGCGAGGTAGTCGACGTGCCTGCGGAAGGAGCGCGGGCTGACCGCCAGCTCGTCACGATCGTCCGAGATCCGGTGGTAGAAGAGGATCCGCAGGCCCGAGCCGTCCGGCTCGCCGTTGGTCCGCAGCTCCCACGCGGTCGAGCGGGCCCGCGTCCCCAGCGCCTTGAGCGCGTAGAGGACGGTCACGCCCGTCCCAGCAGGCGCCGCGCCGGCGCCAGCCCGTCGAAGTAGAACCGCCGGAGCGTCGCCGACCGCTTGAGCCGCCTCCGCACCCGGATCCCGCCGACCCGTGCGGCGACCGCGGCCTTGCCCCTGATCGTCGCGGCGAGGCCGAAGCCCTGGTACAGCGGCTCCAGGTGGTCGGCCAGCTCGACCTTGTACCGCTCGGCGCCGCCGAGGAACTCGACCCTCGTCACTCCCTCGGCGGCGGCGGTCTCGATTGCATCCAGCGTGTTGATCACGCCGGGGGAGAACCGCCCGAACGCGGGGTCGAAGGCGATCCGGTGGACGTACATGCGGCCCTCGAGCGCGAGGTAGTAGTGGAAGGCGACCGGCCGCCCGTCGATCCGCAGCAGCACGATCCGCGGCACGTCGAGCCGGGCCAGGGCCTGGATCGCCGCGTGGTTGAACCGCCTGCCCTCGGGCGAGGCGAAGCCGGAGCCGTCGGGCCGTCCGTTCCAGCGGAGGACGTGCACGGTGAACGCGTCCTCGAGCGCCCGCTCCAGTTCCTCGGGCGTCCGCGCGACCTCGACCTCCACGCGGCCGAGCGTTGCGAGCTGGCGGCGGCGGCGCCGGTGGTGGCCGCGCTTCTTGGCGGAGAGCCTCGAGCCATACACGACGTGCCAGCCCAGGCTGAGATCGAGCACGGGCGCCTCGGAGCGCGCGATCAGCCTCACCGCCGAGGGGCCGAGGCCGGCCACGAGCCGGCTCCCCGCCGGCAGGCCCGCGAAGTCGGCGAAGTCCTGTCCCGCCGTGACCGCCCGTGCCGCCAGCGCCGCGGCGGTCTCGCCGCTCTCGCCGTCGGCGAGGAGGAGGTCGGCGAGCGCCGGGTCCCCGCCCACGAACGAGAGCACCCGCAGCCCGTGGCTCCGGCGCAGGCAGAGCGGGAGCGCACCCACGAGCCTGCCGCCTCGATGGGCGACGTGGATCGCCAGCTCGCCGTCCTCGCCGTAGTGCCGCCACCACTCGACGAGCCAGGCGTGGAGCAGGAAGGGGCTCGGCCGCGCCCTCGACCTGACGAGGGCGTCCCACTCCTCCTCCAGGCCGGAGAACGCGGCCTCGCTCGTGATCGTGCCGAGAGCCACCTCGGCTGGAGCGGTCGTCGCGCTCACGTCTAGAAGGTTCCCCCTGCCGAACCGGGTGAGTCCACGCCGCTCAGGAGCGCCCGGACGTCGGCGTCGCGCCGCACGACGACGGCCCGCCGTCCGTTGCGGCGGCGCGCGAGCTCGTCGCGAAGCTGCTTCCGCACCCTCCTCCGGTACCGCCACTGGTTCCGGACGAACTTCAGCAGCGAGCGGTGCAGCGGCCCGGGCTGAGTGCCCGCCGGGACGCCCACGCTCGCACGCCGGTTCAGGCGCCGGCGCCCGACCCGCCAGAGGCAGCGGAACAGCGAGGCGTCGACGAAGACGACTGTGTCGGCGGCGTCGAGCCAGTCGGGGAGCAGGTCGTCGAACTGCGAGTCGACGACCCACGAGCCGGCGGCGAGCTCGCGGCGCTGGCGGGCCTCCCACTCCTCCGCCGGCGTGGGGACCCAGCCCGGCCCCCAGAACATCGTGTCGAGGTGGAGGACGGGGATCCGCAGCCGCTCGCCGAGCTCGCGTGCGAGCTCGGACTTCCCGGCTCCGGCCGGCCCGGTGACGACGATCCGTCGCATCTTCGCCTGGAAGATCCCGCGTCCCGGACTCGCCGAGTCCTGCCCGGGGAATCTTCTAGACGTGGAGGGGCGCACGCACCCATGGGCGGCGGACTTGCCGTGGACGACGAGGGTGAGCGACGGGAGATGGGTCGCCGCCGCCGGTCGCGTCGTGCTCGTGTGGGTCCCGTGCTACACGCTGATGGGCTACCGCTTCGGGCCGTCGAGCCTCGCCGCCGCCGCCGCCGCGCTCCTGACCGCCGTCTGGCTGATCTCGCTCCGCAGCGCCTTCGGGGCCGTGCACTTCACGCTCGGGATCCCGGTCCGCTGCGCGGTCGGGACGATGACCGGAGTGGTCGGGATCTCGGCCGTCGCGCTCTGGGTCCCCGGGCTCGGCATGTCCGCGTCCACGATCCTCGCTCTCGCCGTCTCGGTCTTCGTGCTGACCACGGTCTGGGAGTCGGTCGCCCAGCGGGTCGTCGGCAAGCGGCGGGTGCTCGTCGTGGGCACCTCGCGCTGCGCGGACGAGGTTGCGGACGCGATCTCGTTCGAGGGGCGCGCGCCGTTCACGGTCGTGGGCGCCGTGGACGACGAGGCCGACGACGCCGCGCGCCTGGGGTCGGTCGCCGAGCTCTCCCGGATCATCGACGAGCAGCGCCCAGACCTGATCGTGCTCACCGACGGCGAGAGCTCGGCCAAGGCGCTCGACCGCCTCCTGGACGGCCCCGCCTCCGGGCTCAAGCTCGTCGGGCACGCGCACTTCTTCGACCACGCGTTCGGGCGGATCCCGCTCGAGGACCTGAAGCCGACCTGGTTCATGAGCATCTTCCATCTCTGGCAGCGGCCGTACACCCGGTTCGCGAAGCGGACCTTCGACATCGTCTGCGCCTCGGTCCTGCTGCTCCTCGCCGCGCCGTTGATGCTCCTCATCGCCGGCCTGGTGCGCCTGACGCCGGGGCCTGTCATCTACCGCCAGACTCGCGTCGGGGAGGGCGGCAGGCACTTCACGATGTTCAAGTTCCGGACGATGCGCGCGGACGCGGAGGAGCCCGGCCGGCCCGCGTTCGCCGAGGAGGACGACCCGCGCGTGACCCGCATCGGCCGCCTCCTCCGCCGGACGCACCTCGACGAGCTGCCGCAGCTCTGGGACGTGCTCAAGGGGGACATGTCCATCGTCGGCCCGCGACCGGAGCGGCCCGAGTTCATCCCGACGCTCGAGGAGGCCGTGCCCTTCTTCACGCGGCGCCTGCTCGTCAAGCCGGGGATCACCGGTTGGGCGCAGCTCCGCCGCGACTACGCGTCGGACACCGACGGCGCGGCGGACAAGCTCTCCTACGACCTCTGGTACCTGCGGCACCGGAACCTGCTGGTCGACCTCGCCATCTGCGCCAAGACGTTCTCCTCGATCATCTTGAGGCCGGGGCGATGAAGCGAGAGGCCGCAGAGGCGAGGCAGGCGCCCGAGCGGCGCGCCTGGTTCCGCATCGAGCAGGTGGAGATCAGCTGGCTGCCGGTCGGCGAGGCGGCGTTCCTGCTGTGGGTGCTCGTCCTGCTCGTCGCGGCGTGGTTCGGCATCGTCTTCGCGCTCGGGCTCGTCTAGGCCGTGGCGGGCGACCTGCGCATCGAGACGCTCTCGTCGGAAGCCGGCTTCGCGCAGCTGGCGCCCTCGTGGGACGAGCTCGTCCTCGCGATGCCGCGGCCGAGCCCGTTCCTGCTCCACGGCTGGCTGCTCGAGTGGTGGCGCCACTACGGCGGGGGGTACGAGCTCGCGGTCCACGCCGCGTACCGGGGCGAGCGATTGGTCGGCGCGCTCCCGCTCTCCGTCCGCCGGCGCCTCGGCCTGCGGGTGGCGGAGTTCGTCGGCGGGAACTGGGCAACGCTCGCCGACGTTCTCCTTGCGCCGGGGGAGGAGTCGTCCACCGCCAACGCGCTCGTCGAGCACGGCGCCTCTACGGGCCACGACTTCGCGAGCCTGTTCGGCCTGCCCGGGTCGAGCCGGCTCGTCGCGGCGGTGCCGCCGGATGCGCTGTCGGTGGTCGAGCGCCTGGAGGCGCCCGTGCTGGACCTCACCGCCGGGTGGGACGCCGTCTACCGCGCGAGGATGTCGTCCAAGGCGCGCAGCGAGCGGCGCCGGCGCAGGCGGCAGCTCGAGGAACTCGGGACCGTCGAGGTCTCGGTCGCCCGGACCCGCGAGGAGCTCCGGCCGGCGCTCGACGAGGCCTTCCGCGTCCACATGCTCCGCTGGCAGAATCGCCACGACCCGACGGGCTTCGTCACGCCGTCCGGGCTCCGCTTCCACCGCGCCGCGCTCCTGCGGCTGGCCGACGCGGACGTGCCGCGGCTCACGCTCATCCGCCTCGACGGCCGCGGGATCGCCTTTGCGCTCGCCCTGCAGCTCCCGGGCCGGGCCTACGGCGTGACGATGGCCTTCGACCCCGCCTACGCCCGCTTCGGCCCGGGCTTCGAGGCGAAGCTCGCGTCGCTCGAGGCCGCGGCCGCGGAGGGGGTCACCCGCGTCGAGCTGCTCGGCGCGGACGCGCCCCACAAGCGGCGCCTGACCGACCGCTTCGAGCCCGTCTACCAGGCGATCGGCCTCGCCCGGACCCGACGGGGCCGCCTCGCCGCGGAAGCGCTCAGCGGCTCGGTCCGGATGCGCCGGCGGCTCAAGCGCTCGCCGACCGCGCGCCGGCTGTACGCGCACGTCCCGCGTCCGGCGCGAGGCTGAGCCCGAGTCAGAGCACGAGGCGGCTGCCGCGGCCGCGCCGGCCGCGAACGTCCCAGGACCAGCGCGTGAGACCGAGCATTCGCAGCCGCGACGCGGTCCCGATCGATCGGAAGCCGAGCAGCTGCGTCGCGGCGGCGAGCATCGCTGCGTTGTCCTCCGCGACCCAGGTCAGCTGCGCGCGAAAGCCGCGGTCGCGGGCGACGCCGAGCGAGTAGGCGACGAGCGCGAGGCCGATCCCGCGGCCGCGCACGGCCGGCGCCTCGGTGAGCCAGTATCCGAAGCACGCCTCGGGCTCCTCGATCCGCACCTCGTCCTCCCCCCACGGCGAGAGCAGGTCGAGCGCGACGATCCTGCCGCCTTCGGCGGCAACGAGCGCGATCGCGCCCTCGCGGAGCGACCGCCGGAGGAACCGGCGGCCGTGCCGCTCGGCGAAGCGGGGCCACAGTCCGGCGAGCTCGGCTTCGTCTCCGGCCGCATAGGGACGAAGGACGATCCCGGGTGGGACCTCCGCCGGCGCGGCGCCGCGGTCGTCCAGGCGGCGCTCGAGGACGAAGGTCCGGCTGAAGGCGAACGCGAACTGCTTCACGGGCGCGAGCAGGCGAAGGCCGGCCCACGCCAGCCGGTGGGCGAGGCCGCCGTGCGCGAGCGCGCGCTCGGCCCGCTCCATGCGCCCACGGACGAGCAGCTCCCCCGCCTCCACGGGCTCCTCCCTCCGTGGCGCTGCGGCGACGATGTCGGCCAGGTCGGCGACGGAGAGCGGTCCGCGCGCGGTCCAGACGTCGTCGGGGACGTCCACGCCGAACGTGGCCTCCACGGCCGTGAGGAGCTGGACGAGCGCGAGCGAGTCGAGACCCACGCCCAGCTCTCCGAGCGGCGAGTCGACGGAGATCGGGCGCTCGCTGCCGAGGAGCAGCTGCTCCCGGACGACGCGGAGGATCTCCTCCTGCGCGGCCTCCCGGCTCACCCCTCCAAGTCCTCGGCCGTCAGGCGCACCTTGCCGGCCGCGGTCCTCGGCAGCTCGTCGCGCACCTCGATCCGCCGCGGAACCTTGTACTCGGCGAGGGCCGCCCGGCAGAACGCCAGCAGCTCGGCCTCGTCGGCGGGCTGCGAGAGCGCGACGACGGCGTAGGGGAGCTCGTCGCCCCGCCCGTCCGGCACCCCGACGACCGCCGCCTCGCGCACGGCCGGGTGTTGCTCGAGGGTGCCGGCGACCTCCGCCGGCGAGACTTTGAGCCCGCCCACGTTGATCAGGGCATCGCGGCGGCCGAGGACGGTGAGGAAGCCGTCCTCGTCCATCCATCCGACGTCGCCCGTCCAGAACGCGCCTGCCCGGAACGGCGAGCGGCCCGAGGGAGCTCCCAGCACGTAGCCGCCGGCAACCGCACCGCTCTCGACGACCACCTCTCCCTCCTCGCCGGGCGGCACCTCCCGGCCGTCGAGGTCGGCGACGATCGCGCGAACGCCGTCCATCGGCCGCCCGACCGACCCCGGCCGTCGGAGGACCTCCGAGGGGACGTGCGTCGTCACCGCGCCCGTCTCCGAGCTTCCGTAGTGCTGGCAGACCGGCGCGCGGAAGCGACCGGCGAAATCGGTGACGACGTCGGGCGCGAGCGGGGCGGTGCACGAGAGCAGCCAGCGGACCCGCGACAGGTCCGGCGGCGGCTCGACGCGGGTCGCCAAGAAGGCGCGGTACTGGGCCGGCACGCCGAGGAAGGCCGTCAGCGCAGATCCTGCGAGCGCGGCGAGCGTCCTGCGCGGGACGAACGCGTCCTCGAGCACGAGCGTCGTGCCGGCCGCGACCGTCGGGAGCACCCCGAGGTCGAAGCCGTAGCTGTGGAAGAGCGGCACGCCGGCCAGGATGCGATCGCCGTGGCCGAGCTCGAGAGTCCGAATCACGTTCTCCACCTCCGCGAGCACGTTGGCGGAGCTGAGCGCGATGCCCTTGGGCTCGGCAGTCGAGCCGGAGCTGAACTTCAGGAGCGCCGCTGGCGTGGCAGGGCGACCCGCAGTCCTGCAGACCAGCACCTCGAGGTCGCCGGCCGAAACCGACCGATCGACGGGCACCGCCGCGGCGATCGCCGGCGCCAGGCTCGCGTCCGTGACGATCGAGGAAGGCCCGACCCCGGCTGCGATCGCGGACAGCTCCCCCGAGCCGTACTGCGGCGAGACGAGGGCGACCGTGGCGTCCATCCGGCACAGCGCCAGGAACGCCGTCACGAACCGGTGCGAGTTCGGAAGCGCGAGCCCGGCGACGCCGCCCTCCGGAATGCCGGCACCGGCGAAGAGCAACGCAAGGCGGTCCGCTTCCCGCCAGAGATCCTCGAAGCCGAGCTCGCCCGCAGGCGAGCTGACGGCGGTGAGCGGGCCGAGACCGCTTGTTCGCTCGTGGAACACGTCCCACAGCGCAGACGACGTCCGGGCCTCAGACATCTCGGGCGACGCGACCTCCCGGGGGTGGATTACCCGCAGCGCCTCGATCGTATCCGGGGCCCCGGCGGACTCTCGGCTGCGCCTTACGCGGCCCCTTCGAAGCCGCGGTAGAAGCCCCGGATGTGCTTCTCCACGAGCCGTGCCGCCGTCCCGCCGTCGCCTTGCTCGACGGCGGCGAGGATCGCCTCGTGCTGGCGGGCCAGCCGCCGAAGCGTCGGCGCGGGATCCTGACGCGAGCGCAGCGCGTCCAGCAGATATCTCGCCGCGGCGACCCGGAGCGCGCTCATCACGAGGTGGATCGCCTCGTTTCCCGAGGCGCGCGCGAGCGCCACGTGGAACCGGACGTCCGCCTCGTCGAACTCCTCGACACCGACCCGGCCGCCGTCCATGTCGGCCAGGGCCTGCCTCGCCTCCGCGAGGAGCTCCGGCTCGCGCTGCTCGGCCGCGGCCCGCACCGCCGCCGCCTCGAGGAGGCAGCGCAGGTCGACCAGGTCGGCGAGCCGGACGCGGTTCAGGCGGAAGAGGTTGACGAGCGCCTCGCGCGCCGGCTCGTTCAGCTCGGCGGCCACGACGGGCCGGACGGGCGATCCGCCGCCCGTGATCAGCCCCTGCGCCTGCAGCGCGCGGAGCGCCTCCCGGATCGACGTCCTGCTGACGCCGAACGACTCGGCGAGGTCGCGCTCGGTCGGAAGCGGCTCCCCGGCGGCGAGCTCGCCGGCGAGGATCGCCTCGCGCAGCTGCTCGGCGACCTGGACGTAGACGGGGCTGCGGACGATCTCGCGGAAAGCCATGGTCGAAACTCTACTTGACTGATGGTCAGACCAAAGCGTACGATGCGCGCCGGACATCCGCAATCCGATTCAGGGGAGGTGGAGCGCCATGCCCAAGGTGCTCATCCTGACCGGCGACGCCGCCGAGTCACTCGAGGTCATGTACCCGTACCAGCGGCTGCAGGAGGAGGGGTACGAGGTCGACATCGCGGCGCCGACGAAGAAGAAGCTCCAGTTCGTCGTCCACGACTTCGTCGAGGGCTACGACACCTACACCGAGAAGCCGGGCTACACGTGGGACGCGGATCTCGCCTTCTCGGACGTCGATCCCTCGGCCTACGCCGCGCTCGTCGTCCCCGGCGGCCGGGCGCCGGAGTACATCCGCAACGATCCGGACTTCCGCCGCATCGTCGAGCACTTCTTCGGGGAGGAGAAGCCGGTCGCGCAGCTCTGCCACGCGCCGCTCGCGCTCGCCAGCGCCGGCGTCCTCTCGGGGCGCCGCACCGCGGCCTACCCGGCGCTCGAGCCCGACATCGCGGCCGCCGGCGCGGAGTACGTCGACGGCGCCGGGATCGTCGACGGCATGATGGTCTCCGGTCGCGCCTGGCCGGACCACCCGCAGTGGATGCGCGAGTTCATCCGCATCCTGCGGCAGCACGCGCCGGTCGAGGACCGCGAGGCGGTCGCGGTCTAGCGGTTCTTCAGGTGATGCTGCCCCGCTTCTGGGTCGCGAGCACCAAGCCAGAGCGCACACTCCGACGAGCCACGGCTGGAGAGCCTTGGGGAGGAGGAGGGTCGGCTCTGGCGCAGCGTGATCGCGGGCCAGAAGCCGGCGTGTATCGCCTGGAGAGCCGCTAGCAATGGCAGTCACGGCTCTCGGGCGGGGGCTCGGCTCCGTCCTCCCGCCCGAGAGCGTCCTCGCCGACGGCGAGGCGCGATACCTCGGCGACGAGACCGAGGGACGGGGCCTTCACGGGCGGGCGGACGCGATCGTGCTGCCCGCGACGACGGAGGAGGTCGCCCGCGTCGTGGCGTGGTGCTACGAGCACGACGTCCCGCTCGTTCCGCGCGGAGGCGGCACCGGCTTCGCGGGCGGAGCCGTGCCCCTGGACGGAGGCGTCGTCGTCGCGCTGGAGCGCCTCGACCGCATCCGGTCGTTCGAGCCGCTCCTCTGGCGCATACACGTCGAGGCGGGGGTGACCACGGCCGCCGTCCGGCGGCTGGCGCGGGAGAACGGGCTCGTCTTCCCGCCGGATCCGGGTGCCGCCGAGCAGTCGCAGATCGGCGGGAACATCGCGACGAACGCGGGCGGCCCGCACGCGTTCAAGTACGGGGTCACCGGCGCCTGGGTCACGGGCCTGGAGGCGGTGGTGCCGCCCGGCGAGGTGATCTCGGTCGGCGGGCCGATCCGAAAGGACGTCGCCGGCTACGACCTCAAGAGCCTGCTTGTCGGCTCGGAGGGGACGCTCGGGATCGTGACCGCCGCCTGGCTCCGCCTCCTCCCCGCGCCCGAGGCGCAGCTGCCCGTCGCCGCGTTCTACGCGGATTCCGCTACGGGCTGCGCGGCGATCGAGCGGGTGCTCGGGAGCGGGATCATCGCCGCGGCGCTCGAGTTCCTCGACGCCGAGACCCTGCGGTTCGCAGGACGTGCCTTCCCCGGCGAGCAGCCGGCGGACGCAGGCTTCCTCGTGATCGGCGAGGCCGACGGTTCCGCCGAGGAGGCGGCCCGCGTGCGGGACGAGCTCCTGGAGGTGCTCGGCGAGGACGCGCTCGCAATACACGCGCCGAGCGAGCCGGCCGGGGTCGCCGACCTCTGGCGCTGGCGTGAGGGGATCTCGATCGCGGTCGGCGCACAGCGCGGAGGCAAGGTCAGCGAGGACATCGTCGTGCCGCTCGACCGCCTCTCCGAGGCGATCGACGAGACGCTCGAGATCGGCCGCCGCCACGCGCTCTCGGCCTGCAGCTGGGGCCACGCCGGCGACGGGAACCTCCACTCCACCTTCCTCGTCGACCCGCAGGACGAGGGCGAGCTGACGCGCGCCGGCGGCGCCGCCCACGAGCTCTTCGCGCTCGCCGCCCGGCTCGGCGGCTCGATCTCCGGCGAGCACGGCGTCGGCTGGATGAAGCGCGGGCAGCTCGCACGGCAATGGCCGCCCCGGGCGCTCGAGCTCCACGAGGCGGTGAAGCGGATCTTCGATCCGAAGGGGCTCCTGAACCCCGGGAAGAAGACGGCGGCCTGAACACACGTAGGGCGGGCCCGGGGCCCGCCCTACGAGGACGCCGCCTGATCGTCTACGCCGGGGAGAGCCTCTCTCTCCGGCTCTGCCGGATCGCGAGCCCCATCCCGCCTGCCACCAGCAGGAGGGCGAGCCCGAATCCGCTCACTGCGTACGGGTTGACGTCGATGCTCCAGCCGCCGTCTGTCGTGACCGGAGTCGCCTCGACCGTCGGCCTCACGAACGTGCGATCGTCGGGGCTGTTCGACGTCGCGATTCCCAGCTCGGCCGGGGTGACGCCCTGGCCGTGGCTCAGGTACGGGATCTCGAGCCCCGTCTCGGCCGGGGTACCCATCCGCGAGAAGCTCCGGTCGTCCGGGCTGGGCGTGCCGCCGAACTGCGCCGCGTCCACGCCCTGGCCGTGGCTCAGGTACGGGACCTCGAGGCCCGTCTGGCCGCCCACGCCGTCGATGCGGTAGGACGGCCCGGCCTGCTCGGCGTTGCTCTGGTCGGTCGGCAGTGGCTTCGCCTGCGCAACCGCCGGGATCGCCAGGGCCGCCATGGCCAGTCCGACGCGAATGATCGTCAGTCGCTTCTTGCGCTTCATGACTCCTCCTCCTCCGAGTTCTCTGTTGCCCGCCATGAGGTCACGGTAGGAGCCGGCGCGCGCGCTGTCGTGCAAATTCGCGACGCAAGAAGTGTCAAACTCGTGACAGAAGCGGAATGGAGTGGGAGCTCTTCGCGGGCGTACCTGAGGAGAACGTGCGGCGGCTCCTCTCCATCGCTCGCCGTCGGACGTTCGACCGGGGCGAGGTCGTCTTCCATCGCGGCGATCCCGCCGACTGCCTGCACCTGATCGTGAGCGGCCGCTTCGCCGTCGGGATCACGACGCCGCTCGGCGCGACCGCCCTGCTCGGCGTCCGCGGGCCGGGCGACGCCTTCGGCGAGCTCGCGCTCGTCGCGGACGCCGAGTACCACCGGTCCGCGACCGTCGCCGCCCTCGAGCCGTCGGAGACCCGCTCGGTGCTCGCCGGGGACTTCGAACGGCTCCGGCGCGAGCATCCGAGCGTCGACGGGCTCCTCGTCCGGCTGCTCGGCGAGCGTGTGCGCCGCCTGTCCGAGCAGGTCACCGAGGCGTACTACCTCCCGGCGGAGAAGCGCGTGCTCCGGCGGCTGGTCGAGCTCGGGGAGCTCTACGGCGGCTGCATCCCGCTCCCGCAGGAGCAGCTCGCCGAGCTGGCCGGGACGTCGAGGGCGACGGCGAACCGCGTCCTGCGCGACCTGCAGCGGCGGGGCGTTCTGGAGCTCGGCCGTTCCTCGGTCGTCGTCGTGGAGCCCGAGGAGCTGAGGCGGCGCACCGGCCGCCTCGACTAGCCGTTTCGGCTCGAGCGCCGGTGTGCCGCCGCCGGTGCCTGCCGGATGAGCGATCAAGAGCCCGCCACGGGCTGCCGATACGGGGCCAAATGGCCCGGCTCGCGGTCTGTGCAGCCGCATTCGCAGCGCTCCTCCTCAGCGCGCCCCCGATCGCGCAGGCGTGCTCGCGCGACGACAGCGTCTTCTACGAGACGTTCATCGACCTGACCTGTCTCCAGCAGCCGCTCACCAACACGACCTTCGACGCCATGGGCGGCCTGCGGCTGACGACCAACGGGACCTCGACGGCCACCGTCTGGGACAGCCATTCGGACTTCGACAGCGGGATCAGTTACGAAAGCGTCACGTACCCATCGGTCGGCGTGCGGACGCTCGCCCGAAACGGCACGGGCCCAGGTGCCGCCCTCGGGCTGCCGGCCACGCTGCTGCCGCTGGCCCCCGACCCTGCCGCCCCGGTCCTCGGCCCGACGCCCTCCGCGGCGCTCGACAGCGACAACGTCGACGACCCGGCGGTAGTGAAGGTCGGGGCCACCTACGTGATGTGGTACTCGGGCAGCGCCGACGACGGCGGCAGATCGGCCATCTTCATGGCGACCTCGGCCGACGGAACGTCATGGGCGCGCGCGAACGGCGGTGTCCCTGTGCTCCAGGGGACGCCGTCCGCCTTCGACACGAACGGCGTCTACGGCCCGGAGGTCGTCTATGACGCGGGCGATCCCCTCGCGCCGTACCGGATGTGGTACTCGGGCCGCGCCGGCGCGTTCGGCGCGATCGGCTACGCAACGTCGGTCGACGGCGTCAACTGGACGAAGTGGGGCTCACCCGGACCCCCGGTCCCGGTTCTCGAGCACGGGCCGGCCGGCTCGGCCGACAGCTTCAGCGCCTCGGACCCGACGGTGCTGCGGGAGGGATCGGCATGGAAGATGTGGTACACCGGCGACGACTCGAGCAAGAAGCGCATCGCCTACGCGACCTCCCCCGACGGCGTCACCTGGGCGAAGGGCGGCAAGGTGATCGCGCCTGAGGATCCCGGTGTCAGCGCGAACATCGAGTTCGGGGCGTTCGCTCCGGCCGTCTGGAAGACGCCCACGGGCTACTCGATGCTCCTGACCGGGCGCAAGCTCGTCGGCGGCGGCGTGTTCCAGACGAAGCTCATGAACTCGAGCTCCGCCGACGGGGTCTCGTGGTCCGGTCCGAGTCCGGCACTGAACCCGTCCGGCTCCAACACGAACTTCGACTACTCGAACCTCAACTCGCCCGAGCTGCTTCAGGAGCCGGGCGCACCCACGCCGTACAAGCTCTACTACTCGGGGAACACGATCGACGCGAACGGGAACTTCCACACGCGCATCGGTCTCGCAACCTCGAACAACGGCAGCTCGTTCAACAAGGTCAGCGGCTCGCAGACGGGCGGCGCCGTCCTCGACGTCGGCGCGCTCGGGACGGCGTTCGACGCTCGCCAGACGTCGGGGCTCTCGGTGGCCGCGCCCGCCGGAGCGACGACGAAGTTCGTCGGCTTCTACTGGGGGACGCGCGGAAGCGACTTCAAGCCTCGTCTCGGAGAGGCGACCTCGTCCGACGGGAGCACCTGGACGAAGGTTCCGGTGTCGGCGCCGAACGGCGGCGCGCTCTTCGGCCTCGGCAATCCCGCGTCGTTCGACAACGGCGGCCAACGCGATCCACAGGTGCTCAACGACTCGGCAACGTTCCACCTGTACTTCACCGGGCTCGACTCGTCGAGCACGCACTCGATCGGGTACGCCTCTGCGCCGGAGGACGGCACGTCCAAGCTCCCGGACAACACCTCGTGGTCGGCGCGCAGCCAGCTGCTCGCCGGCGACGGCTCTGGCTTCGACGCAAACGCCGTCGCGCATCCGTCGGTGCTCAAGGACGGCGCGACCTACGTCATGTACTACGCGGGCTTGGACGGAAGCGGGGCCTGGAAGATCGGCCGCGCCACTGCCGCGTCAGCAATCGGGCCCTTCGCCCGCGGCGCCACACCGGTCGTCGACGTCGGCGCGGCGGGCGACTTCGATGCGACGTCGGTCAAGGATCCCGTCGTCGTGAAGGCGGGCGCCGGTGATTACCGGATGCTCTACACGGGCGTCGAGACCCTCGAGGGCGAGACGATCGAGCGGGTCGGCTACGCGACTTCCGTCGACGGGATCAGCTGGACGAAGGGCGGCGTCGTCCTCGGCCCGAGCCTGACGGCGTACGGATACGACGAGGTCGGCGTCCAACCCGCCGGAATGCTCGTCGACGGCTCGACGATGCACGTCTGGACGGGCGGTGTCGACCGCATCGGTCGTACGCGGAGCGGGCATGCCGCGACGGCCTATCCGACGCCGGTCTCGGCGCAGCCCGGAGTCCCGAGTGGGTGGGCGACGTACCAGCTCGGCGGCGTCTCGACCACGAACCGCGATTTCCGGCAGATCATCCGTACGTCGACCGGAAGCTCGGTCGCGCTCTGGGTCAGCTTCCTCCAGCCCTACTCGTCGAACGGCAGCGAGTTCTGGTCCGACTACTTCCCCGTGACGGCGACGAACCCGGCCGAGGCGCTGAACTTCCTGCTCACGGTCCGCGCCGTTCGCTGGCAGGCGCGGCTCTCGGGGCCGAGCGGAAGTCCCGCGCTCGAGAAGGTTGAGGTGCAGCACGCACCCGTCAGCTTCTCCCCGAGCGGATCGGCGGTGTCCGCGTCGATCGGGCCCTCGTCCGGGCGGGCGGTCACCGCCTGGAAGACCTTCACCGCCACGACGGAGGTCTTCTCGCCGGGCGGCGGCGGATCCGCCTCCGCGACGGCGCGTCTCGTCGACGCATCGACCGGCGAGCAGGTTGCGACATCGGCGCTCGGATCTGGCGAGACGACACTCGATCTCGCCGGCGTCAGCGCGGGCGCGCATCAGTCGCTGCGCGTCAACCTCGAGCTGCAGTCGGCCGACGGGCAGGCGACGCCGCGGATCGGGTCGTTCAAGGTCACCTTCGACAGCGCCGCCGCTCCACCGCCGCCGCCGCCGCCACCCGCGCCGACACTCACGCTCCTGGCCGCGCCGAGGACGATCGTCTTCGGCCGCACCACGACGCTCTCGGGCACACTCACGCAGGCTGGAGCGCCGCTCGCCGGCCAGGTCGTGACACTCGCCGCCCAGCCGATCGGGGCAGTCACGTTCGCCTCGCTGCCGACGGCCACGAGCGACGCAGCAGGGAGCTTCCGGCTCGTCGTCAAGCCGACGAAGCGGACGACCTACAGGGCGAGCCTCGCAGGAGCGGCTTCCGAGCCGACCGTCGTCGTCGCGGTCAAGCATCTGGTCACGCTCAAGGCTCTGCGTCGGAGCGGCAAGCTGTATCTGCGCGGCACCGTCGGGCCGCGCCATGCCCGCCGGGCGGTCGTCATCCAGAAGCGCCTTGGAACGCGCTGGGTCACCATCGCCCGGGTCCGGACGACCAGGCGGTCGACCTTCCAGCTCGTTCGGAAGGCGACGCGCACGCGGTCGCGGTTCCGCGCCCGCATCGCCGCGGATCGCGAGCATCTCGCGAACCTCAGCCGGGTCGTCCGAGGCTAGAGCCGGTTACCGCGTCGCGGCGCGCTTGGGAGCGATCAGTGTGATCGTGCGGGACGCCTTCGTCGTGCCGCCGCTCGGCTGCCTGTAGGTCATTCGCGCCGTCACCGCGAGCCGCCTGGAGCGGACGAGCAGCTTGTAGCCGCGTGCTGTGAGCTTCACCCTGACCGTTGCCGTGCGGCCGGCGGGAATCGAGAACCCGGCGGTTCCCAGCTTGAGCTGGCGGCGATAGAGAGCGAGCGTCCCGACGCAGCGGGCTCCGCTACCGCAGCGGAGCTTGATCGCCGCGATCCGCGTGCGGGTGACGGTCACCGACCGCGTCGTGATCGCGAGCGTGGCCCCGGCGACGCGCGCCACGGTGAACGTCCGCGCGGCCGGCGTCGCGTCGAAGTTGCCGGCAATGTCCGTGGCCCGCACCTCGAACGCGTGCGAGCCGAGTGCCAGGACCGGCGTCGTGTACGGGGAGCTGCAGGCCGCGAACGCCGCTGCGTCGAGGCGGCACTCGAAGGTCGCAGGCTCGTCGGCGGCAAAGGTGAACGTCGGTGTCGTGTCGGTCGTCGAGCCGGACGGGCCGGAGACGATCGACGTCACCGGAATCCCGGTGTGAACGGTGAACGGTCCACTCAGTGCCGGCGTCGGATCCACGTTTCCGGCTAGGTCGGTAGCCCGCACCTCGAAGCTGTGGCCGCCGTCCGCGAGCGCGACGGTGGTGTGCGGCGACGTGCACGCTGCGAAGGCGGCACCGTCGATGCGGCACTCGAAGCTCGCGTCCTCGTCGGCGGCGAACGTGAACGTCGGCGTGGAGTCGTTCGAGAGGGCGGCAGGGCCGGAGACGATCGTCGTCACCGGGACTCCGGTGTGGACGGTGAAGGTGCGAAGTGCCGGCGTCGGGTCGGGTGTCCCGGGGACATCCGTCGCGCGCACCTCGAAGGTGTGGGCACCGTCGGCCAGCACGTTCGTCGTGTAGGGCGACGTGCAAGCCGCGAACGCGCCGCCGTCGAGGCGGCACTGGAAGGTCGCCGGCTCGTCGGCGGAGAACGTGAAGGTCGGCGTCGAGTCGTTCGTGAGAGCCGAGGGGCCGGAGTCGATCGTCGTCTCCGGCGGAGTCTCGATGGTGAACGCCCTGCTCGCCGGCGACCCGTCGGGGTTGCCGGCCATATCGACTGCCCGCACCTCGAAGGTGTGGGGGCCGTCGGCGAGCGCGACCGTGTGCGGCGACGCGCAAGCCGCAAAGGCTGCGCCGTCGACGCGGCACTGGAAAGTCGCGGACTCGTTCGCCGAGAACGTGAAGGTCGGCGTCGGATCGTTGGTTGTCCCGGAGGGACCGGAATCGATCGTCGTCTGCGGCGCAGTCGCGTCGACCGTGAAGCCGCGGCTCGCGGGCGTCGCATCCAGGTTCCCCGCCAGATCGGTCGCCCGCACCTCGAACGTGTGCGGCCCATCCGCCAGGACCCCGGTCGTATACGGCGACGAGCAGGCCGCGAACGGAACCGAGTCGACGCGGCACTGGAAGGTCGAGGCCTCGTCCGCCGAGAACGTGAACGTCGGCGTCGAGTCGCTCGTGAGACCAGACGGGCCGGAGTCGATCGTCGTCTGCGGCGCAGTGGCGTCGACCGTGAAGCCGCGCATCGCCGGCGTCGCATCGGGGTTCCCGGCCGCATCGGTCGCCCGCACCTCGAAGCTGTGTGCACCGTCTGCGAGCGCGATTGTCGTATGCGGCGACGTGCAAGCCGCGAACGCGGCGCCGTCGACGCGGCACTGGAAGGTCGCGGGCTCGTTCGCCGAGAACGTGAACGTCGGCGTCGAGTCGTTCGTGAGACCGGACGGGCCGGAGTCGACCGCCGTCTGCGGCGCAGTCGCGTCGACCGTGAAGCTGCGCATCGCCGGCGTCGCGTCGAGGTTTCCGGCCGCGTCAACCGCACGGACCTCGAAGGTGTGCGCGCCGTCCGCCAGTGCGACGGTGGTGTGCGGCGACGCGCAGACCGCGAAGGCGGCGCCGTCGACGCGGCACTGGAAGCTTGCGCCTGCCTCACTCGAGAACTCGAAGGTCGGCGTCGAATCGTTCGTCGAACCGGACGGCCCGGAATCGATCGTCGTCTGCGGCGCGGCCGTGTCGACCGCGAAGGCGCGGCTCGCGGGCGATCCATCGACGTTTCCGGCCGCGTCAATCGCCCGGACCTCGAAGCTGTGCGCACCGTCTGGGAGCGCGGCCGTCGTATACGGCGAGCTGCAGGAGACGAACGCAGCGCCGTCGACGCCGCACTGGAACGTCGCGCCGGCCTCGCTCGAGAACCCGAAGGTCGGCGTCGAGTCGTTCGTCGGCCCAGTCGGGCCGGAGTCGATCGTCGTCTGCGGCGCCACTGTGTCGACGGTGAAGCTGCGGCTCGCGGGCGTCGCGTCCGGGTTCCCCGCCAGATCGGTCGCCCGCACCTCGAACGTGTGCGGCCCATCAGCCAGGGCTCCGGTCGTGTACGGCGACGTGCAGGCCGCGAACGGAACCGAGTCGACGCGGCACTGGAACGTCGAGGCCTCGTTCGCCGAGAACGTGAAGGTCGGCGTCGAGTCGTTGGTGAGGCC
>DASSSO010000227.1:0-13233 GCA_035776735.1 Gaiellaceae bacterium
GTGATCACCGTCCGCGTCACGGTCGCGGCCAACCCGCCGGCGACGTAGAGGACGAGAATGCCGAGGCGCCCGAATGCATCTCGCAGTGAAGCTAGGAACGGAGGCTGCCACCCCACTGCCACTCCGAGAGGGGTCACTGCCACTCGTTCCCGTCAGAACAGCTGCTGCAGCAGTGCACCCGCGGCGTAGGCGAGCACGGCCGCGGTGCCACCGACGGCGAGCGTCTCGAGTGCCGATCGCCACCACGGCTGGTCGACGAAGCGTGCCTTGACGGCGCCGACGACCACGAACGCCGCCGCCGTCATGACCGCACTCCAGCCGAGCGTGTGGGCCACATCGCCGGGAGTTGCCGCGTCGTAGACGAACACGCTGAGCGGGAGGAACCCGACGGTGACGAACGCAGAGAACGTCGCGAAGGCGGCGTGGAACTCGCTCCGACCCGTCGGGCTGAGGCCGAGCTCCTCGGTCATCATCGTGTCGACCCAGAGCTCGCGGTTTGCCGTGATCACGTCGACTACGCGCTCGAGCTCGTCGCCGTCGAAGCCCTTCGCCGCGAAGATCTGCCTGACCTCCTCGCGCTCCCCCTCGGGCAGCACGTCGACGTGGCGCTCTTCGCGGTTGCGGGCACGAGCGCGCTGCTGCCTCTCGGCTCGTGTGCCGAGGAAATTGCTGGCCGCCATGCTGAAGCCGTCGGCGATGAGGTTCGCGCCGCCGAGGATGACGACGATCGTCTCGTCGAGATTCGCGCCCTCGACGCCGGCGACAACCGCGAATGTCGTGACCGTCCCGTCGATCGCTCCGTAGATGAAGTCCTGGAGGTAGCTCGGCGACCGCTTCTCCGCGAGCCGACTCCTGACCGCGTCCGGCGTGTGCGCGTCCCTGAGGGACGTGGCATCGGCGCGACCCGTGGCTCTTTCGCCCGGCACCGCACCAAGGCTACGAGATACGCGGGCTCCGGTCCGCGCGGCGGCAGCGCGAGTGAGCCGGATGGCAGCGGCGGCGTACGCGGCCGCGAGCCTGACCGAGCCCAGCGACGAAGTGCCGGCCGCCGAGGTGGCCCCGGCCGCGTCAGGCGCTACGTAAGCGCTGCGCCTCTGCGACGAGCGGCGACCGCCCTGTCGTTTGCAAACGTGCGGGAAGTTCCTCAAGATCCTTTCGGTTAAGCACGGAGGGCACAGCGCTGAGCGTGTGAGGAGATGCTGACCTCGTCCGATAACTGACCGGCACGCTGCGGAGGTCGCGGTTGTGAGCGACTCGTTGGAAGTCCGCCTCCTCGGCCCGTTCGAGGTGATCGTGGCCGGGAAGCCCGTGGAGGTTCGGGGCGCCAAGCGGCAGGCGCTGATTGCGTTCCTGGCGCTCCGCGCCGGTCGGGTGGTCGCCACGGATTCGTTGGTCGACGCGTTGTGGGGCAGCAGCGACCTGCCGGCGGCGCCCCGCAACGCGGTGCAACACCACGTAACCCGGCTGCGACGTGCGCTCGGGCCCGAGGCGATCCGGCTCGCACCGGACGGCTACGCGCTGGAAGGGGCGGTAGTGGATGCATTCCAGTTCGAGGAGCTGCTCGCCGCTGCGCGCGCCGCGCAGCGCGCGGGTGATCCTCGCTCCGCTACGGAAACGATCGCAGCCGCGCTGGCTCTCTGGCGCGGCCGTCCGTTGCTCGGCCTGCCGGACTCGGCGTGGGCGCACGCCGAAGCGGGCCGGCTGGAGGCACTGCGGTTCGACGCGCTGGAGGAGCAGTTCGAAGCGGCGCTCGCGCTGGGAGAGCACGCGGAGATCGAGCCCGCAGTCCGCGCCGCGCTGGAGGAGAGCCCCTTCCGCGAGCGCCTGTGGGGGCAGCTGATGCTGGCGCTCTACCGCAGCGGCCGCCAAGCGGACGCGCTGGAGGCATTCCAGGAGGCCCGCCGCGTGCTCTTGGAGGAGCTCGCGCTCGAGCCGGGACCCGAGCTCCGGCGCCTGCAGCAGGCGATCCTCGCGCAGGACGCCGCGATCGCCCCCGTACCGGTCGCGCCGCGGCGCCGCGGCAACCTGCCGACACCCGTCACCTCCTTCGTCGGCCGGGAGGAGGACCTTGCGCAGGTGCTACGCCTCGTGCGCGAGCACCGGCTCGTGACGCTGTGCGGGCCGCCGGGGGTGGGAAAGAGCCGGCTGGCGCTCGAGGTGATGCACTTGCTCGAGGGCGAGGCGCGGAACGACATCTGGCTCGTCGATCTCACCCGCGCGCGGACCGACGAGGACGTCCCCCGTGTCCTCGCGGACGTGCTCGAAGACGCCGGGACGCGTGGAAGCCGAGACCCGCTCGAGCGTGCGCTCGCTCGCCTTCGTGATCAGGACGGCGCGACGATCCTGGTTCTCGACAACTGTGAGCGCGTCCTCGAGGGGGCGAGACGCACGGCTTCGGCCATCCTCGCGGCTTCGCCAGCGGTCCGGGTGCTGGCGACCGGCCGCCGGCCCCTCCAGATCAACGGCGAGGCGCAGCATCGGCTCTCGCCGCTCGCGCTCCCGGGCGCTGGGGTGCAGGGGCTCGACGAGGTGACGGGCTCGGAGGCGGTTCGGCTCTTCGCAGAGCGTGCACGCGCGGTCCGTCCCGGGTTCGAGCTGCGCGAAGGTCCCGACCTCGTAGCGGACATCTGCCGACGACTGGACGGCCTCCCGCTCGCGATCGAGCTCGCCGCCGCCCGCATGAACGTGTTCGGGCTCGCGGAGATCCATTCCCTCCTCGAGCGCCGGTTCGCAGGCCACGACCGGAACGCGACGGACGCCGCGCGGGGCCTCGAGGAGGTGCTCGCCTGGAGCTACGACCTGCTCCACGCCGACGAGAAGACGCTGCTCCATCAGCTCGCGGTGCATCGAGGCGGCGCGCCCTTGCCGGCGCTCGTCGCCGCGGGCGCCGTCCACCGGCTCGACGAAGCGACCGTGATCCAGTTGCTCCGCGCGCTCGTCGACAAGTCGATCGTCGTCGTCTCCTTTCCCAACGGCCCCGCGCGCTACGACCTCCTCGACACGGTGCAGGAGTACGCGGTCGAGCGCCTTGCCGAGAGCCGTGGCCTCGCCGCTGCGCAGCTGGCACATGCGGAGTACTTCGCGGCGCTGGCCGACGCCGCGCGGACGGAGCTTCGTGGAAGCGAGTGGAAGGGGGGCGTGGCGCGGCTGGAGCTCGAGCGCGACAACCTGTGGGCCGCGCTTGCGTACGCCCGCGATGCACCCGAGCCCTCCATCGCCATCCGGCTGACGGCACTCGCCTGGTACTTCACGCTCGCCGAACGCGTCTCCGAGGGGCGTCGCTTCGTCGAGCTCGCACTCGCCGCGGCCGCCGAAGACACCCCCGTCGAGGTGCGGCTCGAGGTGGCGGCTTTCATCAGCTACCTCCAGACGGAAGAGCTCGATCTCGACGGGGCGATCGAGACAGCCGAACGGGCGCTGGCGCTCGTCCCTGAAGGTTCAAGACCGCCGCAGGCGAGCCTCTTGCAGGCGGTGCTGGCGCTCGCTCTGGCGGAA
This sequence comes from Gaiellaceae bacterium, assembly GCA_035776735.1. Classification (GTDB taxonomy): domain Bacteria; phylum Actinomycetota; class Thermoleophilia; order Gaiellales; family Gaiellaceae; genus JACDAN01. The sequence goes on from DASSSO010000227.1 coordinate 3,496, forward strand.
TCAGGGAAGGACGCGCTCGCGGCCGCGCTGGCGGAGGAGGCGTTCGCCGGCGTCGAGGCTACGGGAGACGATTGGAGCATCGCGGCGGCAAGCCTGCTCCGGGCGCAGATCGCCGCTCTCAGGAGAGACGTTCCCACGGTCGCCGCGATGGCGGCGCGGGGGAGGCGTCATGCCGTCGCGATCGGGTTCGACGCGTTTCAGGTTCCCGCGATGCTGCTCGAGGCATGGGTCGCCGAGCGGCGGAACGACGCCGAGGCCGCTGCCGACGCCTACCAGCAGGCCCTGCGGCTCGCCGGGCGAGCAGGCTTCGAGGACCACAGCTCCTTCGCCCTCGCGGGACTGGGGTCGATCGCGCTCGCGAGCGGAGACCTGCACGACGCCGAAGCGCTCGCGCGGCGAGCGCTCGCCGCCACCGAGGCGACACGGGCATTCTGGGCCGCCGCACATGCGCGCGTCCTGCTCGGCCGCGTCTTGTCGGTGACGGGCCATCAGGACAGCGCCGAGAGGCTGTATCGGACCGTCGTCGAGTGGTCGGAGCGGAAGCGGCCGCACCAGGCTCGCGAGACGCTCTTTCTCGCGCTCGTCGGCAGTCCGGGCGCGGCCGCTTTGGCCGGCCTCGCCGAGCTCGCCGACGCTCAGGGCGAGCACGCCGTCGCGGATGACCTCCGCGCGCTTGCTGCGACGCGCGCGGAGCGCGACGGGGCGCCGCTCGAGGGCGTTGTTGAGCAAGCCGTGCCGCCGTAACCGACGGGCCGGCGGCTCGAAGAACGGAGGCAGCGAGGGCGCCGCGCGTGGCAGTCGCCTGGCAGCGCGCCGCGACAAGCTGGTCGCGAAATCGAAACCCGGTACAGGAGGTGCCCGTGCCCACGATGACGAAGGAGGCGAGGCTGGCGGAGATCCGTCAGCGAATCGACGACCTGGCGGCGCGCGCCCGCAGCGGCACGCCCGAGACGCAAGAGCGGCTCCAGCGCCGTTTCGACGCCTTGCTGGACGATGCCGACGCAGCCGACGCCGCCATCGACGAGCGGACCGTCCTGGCCGAGGAGAAGCTCTTCGACCTCGAGGCTCGCGTCGACAGCACCGGGAAGCGCGTCTCCGCGGAGCTGTCCGGCGACAAGGAGTCGTTCGCATACGCCGTGGAGGAGGAGCTCGACGGTTGGAATGCCGCCATCGAGCGGTTGCAGGCCCGGGCCGCGGTGAAGGCCGCCAGCGCGCGCGAGCGGGCCGAGGCCTCCGTCGCCGAGCTCCGGAAGGCGCGCAATCGGGCGGCGGATCGCCTGGCCGAGTCGCGCTCGTCAACGGGCGAGGCGTGGGAAGAGCAGAAGCAGCGTGTCACCGCCGCTCTCGAGGACCTCGAGCGGATGGCCCGCGAGGCGGCGGCGAAGCTCAAGTGAGGAGGGAAAACGATGACTGACGAAGCCGCAAAGCCGGGACCGCCGACCTTCGAGTCGGTAGTCGAGGAGGGCGAGCGGACGTTCTCGCGCATCTGGAAGTTCATCGCGGCCGAGGGCTTCCTGGCGGTCGCGTTCGGCACGGCGCTGATCATCTGGCCGGACATCGGCCTGAGCGCACTCGTCTGGATCGTCGGCGTCTACGCGCTCGTCCGCGGCGTCGTGACCAGCGTTGGCGCGTTCATGACGCCCGTCGCGCCCAGTGAACGACGCTGGCTGTTCCTACAGGCGGCCGTCGCGACGGGGGTCGGGATCGCAGTGCTCGCCTGGCCTGACATCTCCGCGAAGGCGCTCCTGTACGTGATCGCGGGCTATGCGATTGCCGTCGGCGTGCTCTTGATGGGCTCCGCGCTGTACCTGCCGCTGAGCGGCGGGCGGAGGTTGCTGCTCGCCTTGAGCGGGATGATCTTCGTTGCGTACGGCGCGGTGATGTTCATCGAGCCCGGCGAGGGCGCTCTCGCCCAGATCGCGCTCATCGCCTCGTTGATGATCGTCACCGGCGTGACGATGATCGGGTTTGCGTTCGAGCTGCGTGATCTGGTCGGGAAGACCAGGCGCACGTTCGAGCGGCCTGCGACGACTACGCCGGCGAAACCTGTCGCGCACGGCTAGAGGAGCAAGGAAGCGAGATGTACTTGGCCGACCCGCTCACCACCTCTCTCGCCGCCGCAAGCGTGGCTGTGCTGATGGTGCACGCGGGGCTCGGCAAGCGCATGCTTGTCTGGAGGGTCGCCGCCGAACGCCGACGGCGCCGGCGGCGACCCGCCGACAGGCGACAGAGGTAAGGGGATGTGTTCGCACGGGCGGGATCTGGCTCTGAGGTCGTTCGCCCGGCGCAGGCGGGGGTGACCGAAGCCGGGGCGACTTTCCCACGGCCACGCGTCCGCTGGCCGTGGCTGGTGGCAGCGTGTGCCGTCGTCGCGGCGTTCGCCGTCGCGACCGTTGCGGCCGGCTGGGACATCCGGGCATGGCTCAGCGACGTCTGGGCGAGCCTGACGTCGATCTCGCCCGCGTATCTCGCGGCGGCGCTCTTCCTGAAGACGCTCCAGACGGGATTCTCGGCGGCCGCGTGGTACGGCATCCTCCGGTACGCCTACCCGGAGACGCCGGTCAGGTACCTCCCAGTTGCTGCCTGCTACGCCGCCGGCGCCGCACTCAGCAGTGTCACACCGGCCAATGCCGGGACGCTCGTGACCGTGCTCATGTTGGTCGCGATCATTCCCGCGGCGACGGTCGCCGGAGTGCTGGCGGCCACCGCCGTCGAGAAGCTCTTCTTCGCCGTCGTCGGTGCGTTGGTGTTCCTTTACCTCTTCCTCAGCGTCGGCGGCTCGTTCGAGCGGAAGTTCGGGTTCGTGTCGGCGCATCCCTGGACGTCGAGTCTCGTCGCGCTTGCCGTCGCGATCGCGCTGATCGCCGGGGGTCGGCTCGCGCGGCGGCGGCTCGAGGAGCAATGGCAGAAGGCGAAGCAGGGCGGGAGGATCCTGTCGGACAGGCGGGCCTACGTCACACGGGTCGTCGTCCCACAGCTGCTCGCGTGGTGCTGCAAGTTGGCGGTGGTCGGGGTCCTGCTCGCCGCCTATGGGATCCCCGTCGGATTCCATACGGTCGCGAGCGTCATGGGTGGGAACCAGCTCGCAAACGTCGCCTCGCTGACGCCGGGCGGTGTCGGCGTCAACCAGGCGTTCAACGTCGCCTCGCTGCACGGGGCGACAGATCCCGCGACCGCGAGCGCCTACTCGATCGGAAACCAGCTGCTGTCGACGGTCTGGGACATCGTGCTCGCAGTCGTCCTCGTGACCGCGGCGTTCGGGCGCTCCGGCGGGAAGCGGCTGGTCGAGCAGTCCTCCGCCAGAGCGAGGGAGCTCAAGTCGGACGGCAACGAGACCTCGCGCGGCCCGGACTCGGTCTCGTAATGGCGAAAGTGATAGTCGGACTCGATACACGGCCGTCGGCGCGGGCTTGCGTGCCGCCCAGCCTTCGCTCGCGCGGCTGACCCATGACGCGAATGCCGCAGGCCGAGCCGCGGCAGCGCCTGGCAGTCGACTGGCAGCCGACTGGCAGTCGCATGTCGCACGCTGCGATGCACAACGAGTTGAGGTGGCGACCGCTGACTCGCAGACGACGTCGTCCGGTCGCCGCGAAGCATGTCGTCGATCAGGCGGAGAGCCTGGTGCACACGACTAAGGCCGTCCTCGTCGCGACGCTCGCCGACGAGGCGGAGGGAGGAGGTCCACGATGACGGAAGCGACGGCAGAGGCCCGACTCACCGTTGCCAAGAGCCGGATCGACGACCTCGAAGCGGACGCCCGGGGCTCGCTCGACGAGAAGTCCCGGATCGACCGCCATGTGGAGGCGCTTCGGAAGGCGCATGCGTCGGCCCGCGTGGCCGCGCAGGCAGCCGGCAGCCGCTTCGAGGACACGCTCGAGGAGCTCGGAACGAGGCTCAGGATCGCGGAGCATCGGCGCGCCGCGGAGGTCGCGCGCACGCGCGACGACTTCGTGCGCTCCGTCGAAGAGGAGCTCCATGCGTGGGACAGCTATCTCGAGCAGCTCCAGAGGCGGGCTGTGGCGCAGACCGGAGGCGGGCGGGCAGAGGTCTCCACGAGCGAGCTGAGATCGCGTCGCAACGAGGTCGCCAGGCGCCTAGGAGATGCACGCACCGCACCGGACGGCGTCTGGCGCGAGCGCAGGGAACGCGTCTTCGAAGCGCTGGACGAGCTCGACCATGCGGCCGGAACGGCCTAGCACCGCTCCGACCCGGCGGATCTTCCTCGATCGGCGCTTGGTGGCAGCCGCCTCGCGCCGCATGGCAGCGGGATGGCAGCAACGCCCGAGATATTGGGCTTGAAAGGTTGTTACGAGCGAAGGAGGAGCAATGCCTGACGTCGAGAATGTGGTCGTCGTTACATTCACGGAGCAAAGCAAGGCGTACCAGGCGCTGAGTGTGCTCAAGCAGTGCGACGCCGAGGGCCGCATCACCCTGTTGTCTGCGGCGGTGGTGGAACGCACGCCGGAGGGCACGCTGCGCATCCCGGAGGGCGCCGAGAACGTCGGCCCCGTCGGCTTGGCGAGCGGCTCGCTGCTCGGGATGCTCATTGGCGTCCTGGGCGGGCCGGTCGGTGTTCTCGTCGGTTGGGGTGCCGGCGCTCTCGTCGGCGGAGCCTTCGACATCGATCGCGCCGAGAAGTCCGATGAGGCGCTCAACGCTTTCGGCACGGCGATTCCGCAGGGATCGACCGCGGTCATGGCGACCGTGGCGGAGCCGGCGGTCGAGGTGATCGACGGTGAGATGGCCAAGCTCGGCGGCAAGGTGACGCGCCGGCCGACCTATGAGGTCGTGGGCGAGCTCGAGGCGTCGGAAGAGGCCGCGACCGCCGCTGCGCTCGAAGCCCGGCGAGAACTGGCCAAGGAGCGCAAGACCGAGATGAAGGAGGACCTGGAGGACCGCGTCGGGAAGCTGAAGGAGAAGCTCCAAGTCTCCTGACGAGTGCCTTCTGGTACGGCGACGACGATTCCCCGTGCGTCGCTAGTCCGAAGATCAGGCCCCGCCAGTCGCGTTGCCAGCGGCTGGCGGCGGCTGTAAGATCGTCGTGTCGAAACCCGGCGACCGCAAGGTCGGCGGGTTTCGGCGTTTCTGCGGTCGGTGTGCGAGCCGGCTGATTGGCTATCAGCTGTTCGGCCGGCGTCCGGCCGCATCAAGTGCCCGCGCGCGAACAGGTATTCGCCCCTGCCGCGCCGCGCTCTGCTCTCGGCTGATCCGCCCGCTGCACGGACCCGATCAGAGTCGGGCCAGCTGGTTCAATCCGCGCCAATGCGAGTGCCGCCGGTTCCGACCGGTCTCGATCGCGCGGCCGGGTGGGCCTGGCGACTACTCGTCCTGGGCGCGGCTGTGTTCGCCGCGCTGGCGCTGCTCTCGTATTTCCGCGTGATCGTGCTGCCCGCGATGGTGGCACTGACGATCGCGCCCGCGCTGACGCCGATCGTCGGCGCTCTGCGGAACCTGCGCCTGCGGCGGCCTGCCGCCGCGGTCGCGCTCCTCACCGGCCTAGCCGTCGTTGCGGGATTGATCTTCGTCGTCACACTGTCGGTGCTCGCACAGTACGAGGAGCTCAAGGACGCTGTCTCCGACAGCATCGACACGATCCGCGAGGAGCTCCAGGGGGAGCCGTTCAACCTCTCGCTCGAGCGAAGCGGTGACCTCGACACGGCGGTCCGCGACTCGTGGGGCTCCGTCTCGGGCTACCTCGCGACCGGCTTCGAAGCCGGCATCGCGCTCGTCACCGGTTTCGTGCTCGCCGTCGCCCTCCTCTACTTCATCCTCCGGGACGGGCGCGGGTTCTGGGTGTGGATCTTGCGGCGGTTCCACCCGGAGACGAGGGTGGTCGTCGACCGGGCCGGCGAGCGCGCGTGGGCGGCACTCGCCGGCTTCGTTCGCGGCACGGCGATGATCGCGGCGATCGACGCCACGCTGATCGGCGTCGGTCTCTGGATCCTCGGCGTCCCGGTCGCCTTCGCGCTCGCGGTGCTCGTGTTCCTCGGCGCGTTCGTGCCGTTCGTCGGCGCCTTCGTGTCCGGCCTCGTCGCCGTCCTGGTCGCGTTCGCGGACGGAGGATGGGAGCTGGCCCTGATCGTCCTCGCGCTCGTGGTCGCGGTGCAGTTTCTCGAGGGCAACTTCCTGCAGCCGATCATCCAGAGCCGCACGGTCGACCTGCACCCGGCGGTCATCCTGCTCGCGGTGGCCGCGGGCGGATCGCTCTTCGGGATCCTCGGCGCTTACCTCGCGGTGCCGGTCACGGCCGTCGCCTTCGCGGTCGTCTCCTCGCTGGAGGCCGAGGAGACGACCGCGGCCGAGGAGACGGCCACCTAGCGGCTCGGGCTCAGCGGGCCGGCACGCCCCCTTACCGGCAAACGAGAAGTGCCGATTCCAGGCAGTCCGAGACGGGAGCGACGGGACTCGAACCCGCGACCTCCGGCGTGACAGGCCGCGAGAGCGGGGGAACGGCGAAGGACGGTTGACGACGAGGAACATCGAATGGCGCATGGCTTCAGGGATTGCGGCTACTACGCCCGCATGGGCGCCGGCGTCCGAATGAGGCGTCCTCGGAGCAATCTGGCGTCAAAGTGGCGTTCGGCCGGTGCCGCGATCTCGTCAACCTGGGCAACGCTCGGCGTAGACTGGAGGGCGATGTACGAGCGACCGAAGTCCACGCCCGCGACGTTGAGACGAGGACCTGCGCCGAGGGCGGCGGCGCCGCCGTAGACCTGTCGGAGAGCGGGCGACCGCGACTAGGCTGTGGCGGCCGGATCGAAGGAGCGGATGAGCGAGTACACGGTCAGAGCGCTCAGCCCGGACACCTGGGACGGGTTCGCCGGGCTCGCGCAACGGCACAACGGCGTGTTCGGGGGCTGCTGGTGCACCTACTTCCACACGATGCACTCCGAGAAGACGTTCGACGCCGACGACAACCGGAGTCTCAAGCGGCGCCTCGTCGAGGAGGGCCGGGCGCATGCCGCGCTCGTCTACGACGGAGACGAGGCGGTCGCATGGTGCGAGTACGGGAGCCCCGAGGAGCTGCCGAATATCAACCACCGCAAGCAGTACGAGGAGGAGCTTGACCTCGTCCCCGACTACCGGATCACCTGCATCTTCGTGGACCGGCGCTACCGGCGAAAGGGGCTGTCGGCCGTCGCGCTGCAGGGTGCCCTCGACCTGATCTCGGAGGCGGGCGGTGGCGTCGTCGAGGGCTACCCGCACGACACGCAGGGCAAGAAGAAGTCCGTGCTCTACAACGGGACGCGCACCCTCTTCGAGCGGGCGGGCTTCACGTTCGTCCGCAGCAAGGGCACGGGGAACTGCGTCATGCGCCGCACCGTGCCCTGACCCACGAACGGCTCGCCGCGCGCGCCGGCAACGGCCTCCGGCGTGACACACTCGCCGCCCGGTCCTTCCTCGACTTCGCAGGGTAGGAACGGAGCGAAGCGAACACGAGCCTCATGTCGAGGCTCATGTCGAGGAGCAGGTGGTACCAGGGCCATCCCCACACGCCCGCGAGTGGCTGGCGCAGATCTGCGCACCGAGCCTACGACGCCGGGCCAGCAGAACTCGACGTACGTCGCGCCGGGGATCTGATCCGCAACGAACCGAGCCGCGTCGCGGGGAATCTGGGGATTCTCGCCGTGGAATCCCGGGCAGCTGGCGCCTCTTTGGCGTAGCAAAGAGCCCCGTGCGTTGAGGAATGGTGAGACGCAGGGTCCGACGCCTCAGACGGGTCAGAGGGGATCGGTGTGCCCATCTCCTCGGGAAGCTTCGGCCACGGCTCTCGCGGACGCGCTCGGAACCTCGGTGACCATGTGCGCGCATAGTGTTGCGCGCCCACTCGCCGGGCGCGGGAAGAGAGCGTCGGGAGTCGTGACCGTGCGTCCCGCTGGAACGCTTGCGGAACGCACCGGTGGCGACCAACGACAACTGCCGGGCGATCGCAACGGCGACGACTAACGTCGCCTGTGCGAAGCAGGCCGTCGATGACCTCACTGCGCAGGTGCGCGCGATGCTCTCTGAGGGGCAGGGGTAGACCCCGGTCGGTCGGGCCCTGGAACCCCGGCGGGGTCAGCTGCCGCGAGAAGAATGCTGGCTACGGTGCTGACCTCCGCAACGGAAACACTCCCGCGCGCGGCCAGTCACGCGTACGCGGCCCTGATCGTGAGCTCTCGCCACGGCAGTTGCTCGACGACCAGCTGCGAGCTAGCGGCGCTGAGCGGCCGCGCGGCGTAGCTCACATCTCGATCGTCCAACCGATTCTCGAGCCCGCGTGGGGCGCGCTAAGCAGACGCGGCTCGAAGGCGGAGGCGAGCCCTGTCGTGCCGGTCAGGGCGCCGGGCTGAGCGACCCATTTTCGTGGGAACCGGTAGACGGTGTCGGTTCCGCCTCGAAGAAACCCGTCTGGTAGGCGAGTACCACCGCCTGGACGCGGTCGCGCAAGCCCAGCTTGGAGAGGATATGGGTGACGTGCTTCTTGACGGTGGTCTCGCTGATGTAGAGCTCCTTGCCGATCTCCGCGTTTGAGAGTCCGCGTGCGATCAGGCGAAACACGTCCCGCTCGCGCTCGCTGAGCTCCGCGAGCTCCTTCGGTGGCGCCGGGCGCGGCGCGCGCGCGAACTCCCTGATCACGCGCCTCGTGACCGTTGGAGAGAGGAGCGCGTCGCCGACTGCGACCGTCCGGATCGCCGCGATCAGTTGCTCGGGCGGATCGTCCTTGAGGACGAAGCCGCTCGCGCCTGCCCTGAGCGCCTCGTACACGTACTCGTCGAGGTCGAACGTGGTGAGAATCAGGATGCGCGCGTCCCGGTTGGCCGCGACGATGCGCCTCGTCGCCTCGAGCCCGTCGAGCTCAGGCATCCGGATGTCCATCACGACGACGTCCGGCTCGAAGCGCGCGGCCTTCACGACCGCTTCGAGCCCGTTGCTCGCCTCGGCGACGACGTCGATGTCGTCTTTACTCGAGAGCAGTAGGCGGAAGCCGGCCCGCACGACCGACTGGTCGTCGGCGACGAGGACGCGGATGCTCATGACACCTCGTCTCCGACGGGAAGGCGCGCGTGGAGGACGAAGCCGCCCTCGGGCGCCGCGCCCGCACTCATCTCGCCCCCGAAGATCTTCACGCGCTCCCGGATGCCGGCGAGACCGTGGCCGAGGCCGTCGGTCCGGGAGGTGCCCCGCCCGTCGTCGCGCACCTCGATCTCGAGCTCGTCCTGCGCGTAGCGAAGGGTCACGTCGACCTGCCCCGCGCTCGCGTGCTTCAAGGCGTTCGTAATGCCCTCTTGGACGATGCGGTAGGCGGAGACGCCGCGGGCGCGTGAGAGCGGAATCGGGTCACCGTGGACATGCAGGTGTGCGGGGAGACCGGCGCGGCCGACCTCGTCGACCAGCGCCTGGAGGTCGTCGAGGCCGGGTTGCGGCGCGAACTCGACGGCGTCACCGTTTCGCCGCATGCACCAAGCAGTTGCCTCATCTCGACCAGCGCCGTGCGGCCCATCCTCTCCGCCACGTGGAGCGCCTCGGGGTCGACGGCCTGTCCCTCGGAAAGCTTGTGCCTGACTGCGCCGACTTGAAGCACCATCATGCTGACCGCGTGCGCGACGACGTCGTGGAGCTCGCGCGCGATTCGTGCCCGCTCCTCCGCGACGGCAACACGTGCGGCTGCCTCGCGCTCGCGCTCGGCCACTTCGCGCTCGCGCTCGGCCAGCACTGCGCGAACCTCCGCCGCTTCGGCGCGCTCGGCGCGCTCAC
>DASSSO010000044.1:0-13258 GCA_035776735.1 Gaiellaceae bacterium
GAGCAGGCGAGGCTCGAGTCCGGCGACCTGATCGAGCCGGTCGAGCAGGGGATCCTCGACTGGCTCGAGGTCCACGAGCTCCACGAGGTCGTCGCCGGCGAGGTGCAGGGCCGCCAGTCGGACCAGGACGTCGCCATCTTCAAGTCGAACGGGCTCGCTGCCTGGGACGTTGCGATCGGGGCGCTCGCCCTCGAGCGGGCGCGCGAGCGGGGAGTCGGGCGGGAGGTCTAGGCCTAGGTCGTTGTCTGCGCCCGGGCGGACTCGACGACGTCATGTCCGAGCGCGCGGACGACCTCCGGCCGGTCGAGCAGCCGGGCCCGCTCCTGGGGCGTCGTGCGGTTCCTGATGTACGGGTCCTCGAGGATCTCGGCGAGCGGCCGGCCGCGCCCGTGCTCCCTGATCACGTACTGCGCGATCCGGTCCTCGCCGGACGAGCGCGTGAAGAGGAACGAGAAGGGGTTGCGGAGGAAGTCCCGGAAGGCCACGAGGCCGATTCTAGATACGGTGCCGCCGGAGTGCTGATCCGCCTCGGCCACAGTCCCGACCCCGACGACGCGTTCATGTTCTGGGCGCTCGCGCACGGTCGCGTAGATCCGCGCGGCTTCGAGTTCGAGCACGTCCTCCAGGACATCCAGACGCTCAACGAGTGGGCGCTCGAGGGCCGGCTCGAGGTGACCGCGCTCTCGCTCCACGCGTACCCGTTCGTCCAGGACAAGTACGTGCTCCTGCCGCACGGCGCCAGCATGGGCTTCGGCTACGGGCCGATCGTGGTCTCCCGCGGCCCGGTCGACCTGTCCGAGGTGGAGATCGCCGTCCCGGGGAAGATGACGACCGCGTTCCTCACGCTCCGGCTCCATCTCGGCGGGGACTTCGCCTACCGCGAGGTGCCGTTCGACCAGATCCTGGACGAGGTCCAGTCGGGACGCGCCGACGCGGGCCTGCTGATCCACGAGGGCCAGCTCACCTACGAGGCGCTCGGGCTCCGGAAGGTGGTCGACCTCGGCGAGTGGTGGCTGAAGGAGACGGGGTTGCCGCTGCCGCTCGGCGTCAACGCCGCGCGCCGGGATCTCGGCGCGAGCGTCCTCGCCGACCTCTCCGCGGTGCTCAGCGAGTCGATCGACGCCGGTCTCGCGAACAGGTCCGAGGCGATGGAGTACGCGCTGCGCTTCGGGCGCGGCCTGAACCCGGATCTCGCCGACCGCTTCGTCGGCATGTACGTGAACGACCTGACGCGGAGCTACGGCGACGGCGGCCGTGCGGCGGTCCGGGAGCTGCTGCGCCGAGGCGAGGAGGCGGGGGCCTTCACGGCGCCCGTCCACGTCGACTTCGTCGGCTCGTGAGCCGGGCGGTCGTCCTGTCGGCCGTCCGCACGCCGGTCGGCCGGTACGGCGGGACGCTCTCCGACGTCCGTCCCGACGATCTGGCCGCCGCGGCGATCTCGGCTGCGGTCGAGCGGGCCGGCATCGAGCCCGGCGAGATCGAGGACGTCTACTTCGGCGCCGCGAACCAGGCGGGCGAGGACAACCGCAACGTCGCGCGCATGGCCGCGCTGCTCGCCGGCCTGCCGGACTCGGTCGCCGGCGTGACCCTCAACCGGCTCTGCGCGTCGGGGCTCTCGGCGGTCGTCTCCGCCTGCCACGCGGTCGCGGCGGGCGACGGCGAGCTCTTCGTGGCGGGCGGCGTCGAGTCGATGACCCGAGCGCCGCTCGTCATGGCGAAGCCCCAGCAGGGCTTCGCGCGCGGCAACCAGACCGTCTGGGACACGACGCTCGGCTGGCGGTTCCCGAACCCGCGCATGGAGGCGATGTTCCCGCTGGAGTCGATGGGCGAGACGGGCGAGAACGTCGCCGAGCGCTGGGAGGTCCCGCGCGAGGAGCAGGACGAGTTCGCGCTTCGCTCGCAGCAGCGCTGGGCGGCTGCCGACTTCTCCGACGAGCTGGTGCCCGTGAACGAGGTCGAGCGGGACGAGCATCCCCGGCCGGATACGAGCCTGGACAAGCTCGCCTCCCTGCGCCCGGCCTTCCGCGAGGGCGGCACGGTGACGGCGGGCAACTCGAGCGGCCTCAACGACGGCGCCGCCGCGCTCGTGATCGCGAGCGAGGAGAAGGCGAAGGAGCTCGACGCGGAGCCGCTCGCCGCCTTCGTCGGCTCGGCCGTCGCGGGCGTCGACCCACGTGTGATGGGGGTCGGGCCGATCCCGGCGGTGCGGAAGCTGCTCGAGCGCACGGGGATCGACGTCGACGACATCGACCTCGTGGAGCTGAACGAGGCCTTCGCGTCGCAGAGCCTCGTCGTGATCCGCGAGCTCGGGCTCGACCCGGAGAAGGTGAACGTGAAGGGCGGCGCGATCGCGATCGGTCACCCGCTGGGGATGAGCGGCGCGCGGCTCGTCGTCACCCTGCTCCACGAGCTCCGCCGCCGCGGCGGCCGGTACGGCCTGGCCACGCTCTGCGTCGGAGTCGGGCAGGGCCAGGCGGCCCTCTTCGAGCGATGAGCGTCGCCGAGGGATACGTCGAGCTCTGCCTCCGCGTCGGCCGGCACGACGACGACCTGGTCGACTTCTACTTCGGCCCGAAGGAGATCGCCGAGCGGGTCGAGCGGGAGCCGCTGCGGGAGGCGGCCGAGCTGGCTGCCGACGCACGCAACCTCGCGGAGCACGCCGACTCCGCCTTCCTTCGCGCGCAGCTTCGCGGGTTGGAGACCGTCGCCCGCAAGCTCGCCGGCGAGGAGATCTCCTACGACGACGAGGTCGAGGGCTGCTACGGGACTCGTCCCGAGCGCTTCCCCGAGGAGCGCTTCGAGGAGGCCCACCGGGCACTCGACGAGCTGCTTCCGCCGGGCGGCACGCTTGCGGAGCGGTATCGGCGGTGGGAGGACGGCGATCCGGTCCCGGCGGACAGGCTCGAGGCGGTGCTCCGGACTCTCGGTGAGAGCCTGAGGGAGCTGACGCAGGAGCTCCTCGGGTTGCCGGAGGGCGAGACGTTCGAGCTCGAGCTCGTGAACGACAAGCACTGGATCGCGTACAACCACTACCTCGGCGGCCTGCGAAGCAAGGTCGACGTGAACACCGACCTGCCGATCAGCGCCCAGGCTCTGGCGGCGCTTCTCGCCCACGAGCTCTATCCGGGCCACCACACGGAGCATGCGTGGAAGGAGCAGCTGCTGTACCTGGACCGCGGTCAGCTCGAGGAGAGCGTCCTCCCGTACGGGACGCCTCAGTCCGTGATCGGCGAAGGCATCGCCGAGCTCGCCAGCGAGATGGTGGTCGAGGATCACGGTGCGTTGGTGGCCGACGTCCTCGGCGAGTTCGGGATCCCGTACGACGCCGAGGCCGGGCGGCAGATCCGCGCGGCGGGAAAGCCGCTCGAACGCGCTCTCGCGAACGCAGCGATCCTGCTCCACGTCGACGGTGCGTCCGCGGACGACGCGCGGGCGTACGTCCAGCGCTGGATGCTCGCCTCCGAGGAACGGGCCCAGCAGTACACCGGCTTCGTCATGGATCAATGGGGGCGGGCGTACATCAGGACGTACACGGACGGGTACGACGTTTGCCGCGACTGGGTGGACGGCGATCCCGCGCGCTTCAAGCGGCTGCTCACGGAGCAGCTGACCCCTGCCGACCTGAGGTGAGCGTCACGCGGCAGTACCTCGAGCTCTGCCTCCGGCTCGGCCGGCACGTCGACGGGCTCGTCGACTCGTACTACGGCCCTTCCGAGATCGGTGAGCGGGTCGAGTCTGAGCCGCTCCGCGAGCCGGTGGAGCTCGTCGCCGATGCCGAGGCGCTCCGCGGGGAGAACGACAGCGCCTATCTCGACGCCCAGCTCCTCGGCCTGGAGACGGTCGCGCGCAAGCTCGCCGGCGAGGAGATCCCGTACGCCGACGAGGTGGAGCGCTGTTACGGCATCAGGCCGACCAGGGTCCCCGAGTCCGAGTTCGAAGACGCACAGCGCCAGCTCGACGAGATCCTCCCGGCCGGAGGGTCACTCGCCGAGCGGTACCAGCGCTGGCGCGAGGGCGACCCCGTCCCGGCCGAGCTCGTGCCGAAGCTCCTCGAGACGATCGCGGAGCGCCTGCGAGAGCGAACGGGCGAGCTGATCGGGCTGCCGGAAGGGGAGAGCGGCGAGCTCGACTGGGTCACCGGCGAGCCGTGGTGGGCCTACAACTACTACCTCGGCAACCTCGCGAGCCGGGTCGCGGTGAACACCGACGTGCCGCTCAACGCGTCCTACGGCGTCGAGCTGATGGCGCACGAGCTCTACCCCGGCCATCACACCGAGCACGCGTGGAAGGAATCGAGGCTCTTCCGGGACGAGGGACGCCTCGAGGAGAGCGCCCTCATGATCGGAGCGCCCCAGTCGCTGATCGCCGAGGGCATCGCGGGTCTGGCGGTCGAGATGGTCGTCGACGACCAGGACGCGTTCGCGGCGGAGCTGTTCGGCGAGTTCGGGATGGACTACGACGCTGACACCGGTCGCGCGATCCGTGCCGCGCGGCGGCCCTTCGAGCGGGTGATGGGAAACGCCGCGCTGCTCGTCCACGAGGACGGCGCGTCGCCGGAGGAGGCGAAGGCCTACGTCCAGCGCTGGGGGCTCGTCTCCGACGAGCGCGCCCGGCACAACGTCGAGTTCATCACGCACCCGGTGTGGCGCTCGTACGTGACGACGTACGCGGACGGCTACTACCTCTGCCGCGACTGGGTGGACGGCGACCGGGGCCGCTTCAAGCGGCTGCTCACGGAGCAGCTCACCCCGGCCGACCTCAGCCAGCCGGCGGCCGGATGAGGACCCGGCCCTCGACCTCCTCCGGGACAAAGGGCAGGCCGCGCTCGGTCAGCCAGGCCTCGATGTCCACGATCAGCTCGTGGCAGTCCCGGGAATCGTCCTGCGCGCAGGGCACCTCCACGAGCACGTAGCCCTCTTCCTCGACCTCGAAGGACTCGATCCCGTGCTCGGTGAGCGCCTCGACGACCGCATGCACGCCTCCATTCTGCCCCTCCGGGGGACTCGATGGAAACCCGGTATCGTCCCGCGCGGCATGGCGGTCGCGACGCGCGAGTACCTCCTCTTCGTCAACGGCGAGGCGACCGAGCCGTCCGGCGGGGATGTCACGGAGCTGACTGAGCCGGCCACCGGCGAGCCGCTCGCAAAGGTGGCGCTTGCCACGCGCCAGGACGTCGACCGCGCAGTCGACGCCGCGCGGGCCGCGCTCGACGGCGACTGGGGCCGGACGCCGCCGACCGAGCGCTCCCGCCTCCTGCACGCCCTCGCCGACACGATCCAGGCGAACCGGAAGGAGCTGACCGAGCTCGAGGTGCGCAACGTCGGGAAGGCGATCTCCTCGGTGAAGGCCGAGCTCCACCAGGGCGTCGAGAACTTCCGCTTCTACGCGTCGGCGATCGGCTCGATCGCCGGCCGCTCGAACCCGATCGGCGGCTCGCTCCTCTTCTACTCGCTGAAGGAGCCGGTCGGCGTCGCCGGCCAGATCGTGCCGTGGAACTACCCGCTGATGATGACGACCTGGAAGCTCGCGCCGGCGCTGGCCGCGGGCTGCTCGGTCGTCCTCAAGCCGGACTCGCAGACACCTTTGAGCGCGTTGCGGATGGCGGAGCTGGCCTCGGAGGTCGGCTTTCCGCCGGGTGCGATCAACGTCGTCCCCGGGCCGGGCACGACGGTCGGCGCGCACCTCGTCCAGCACCCGGGCGTCGACAAGATCGCCTTCACGGGCTCGACGGCGACGGGCGCGGAGATCATGCGGCTCGGCTCCGACTCGATCAAGCGACTGACCCTCGAGCTCGGAGGCAAGAGCCCGAACCTCGTCTTCGCCGACGCGAACCTCGAGGATGCGATCCCGAGCTCCGTCTGGTCGATCTACTACTCGGCCGGCCAGAGCTGCGAGGCGCGCTCGAGGGTGCTCGTCGAGCAGCCGCTGTACGACGAGTTCGTCGAGCGGTTCGCGCGCGGCGCGGAGGCGATCAAGGTCGGCGACCCGCTCGAGCCGGAGACGCAGATGGGCTCCCTCGTCTCCGAGGCGCACCGCTCGAAGGTGCACGGCTACGTGGAGCGGGGCATCGAGGAGGGCGCCGAGGTGGTCACGGGCGGCAAGCCGGCCGACGGGGCCGGCGCGTTCTACCCGCCGACCGTCCTCGCGAAGGTCGACAACGCGATGTCGGTCGCGCAGGAGGAGATCTTCGGTCCCGTCGTCACCGTGACGCCGTTCGAGGACGAGAAGGACGCCGCCCGCCTCGCGAACGACGTGCGCTACGGGCTGATGGCGACCGTCTGGACGGGCGATCCCGCCAAGGGGCACCGGCTCGCGCGGCGCATCAAGGCCGGGACGGTCGGGATCAACATGCCCTACACGGCCTTCCCGGGGATCCCGTTCGGCGGCTACAAGCAGTCCGGCTTCGGCAGGGAGCTCGGCCTCGAGACGCTGGAGCTCTACCTGGAGACGAAGAGCGTGATCGTCTCCACCTCGCCGAAGCCGTTCAATCCCTTCGGGCTCTAGGCCCATGAGGTATCGGTGGGCCGTCCTCGCGGCCGGGACGGCGGCGGCAGCGAGCGGATCCGCGCTCTTCATCGGCGTGCCCGTGCTCGCGCCCCAGCTGCGGGACGAGCTCGACCTCACGCTCACCCAGCTCAGCGTGCTCTTCGCGAGCCTCTGGGTCGGGACGATCCTGACGCTGCTCGGCTGGGGATTGCTGGCCGATCGTTGGGGGGAGCGGGTCGTCCTGAGCCTCGGCCTCGGAGTCTGCGGAGCCTTTGCCTTCTCCGTGCGGTGGTCGACCGACTTCTGGACGCTCCTGATCCCGCTCTTCCTCGCCAGCGCGGCCGGGGCGAGTGTCAACGCCGCCAGCGGGCGGGCGGTCATGCAGTGGTTCGCGCCGGAGGAGCGAGGGCTCGCCCTGGGTATCAGGCAGACGGCCATTCCCTTCGGCGCCGGCGTCGCCGCGGTTGTGCTGCCGCAGGCGGAGGAGCTGGGTGGGCTCGACGCGGCCTTCGCCTTCCTCGGCGCCCTGTGTCTCGCCGCCGCACTCGTCGCGGCGCTCGTCATCCGCGAGGCGCCGGTGCGCGACGCCGAGCTCGAGGGGGACGCGATCCCGTGGACGCTGCGCGACCGGCGCCTCTGGACGCTCTCGTTCGGCAGCGGCCTCTATCTGTTCGGACAGCTCCCGCTGATGTCGTTCGCGGTCCTGTTCCTCCACGACGTCCACGACGTCTCCCCGGCGCGGGCCGGCGCCGTGCTGGCGGTCTTCCAGGCCGGTGCGGTCGTCACGCGGATCGGAGCGGGCCGTCTCTCGGACCGCCTCGGCAGCCGGCTTCGGCCGCTCCGGTGGCTCGGCCTCGCGAGCGCGTGCGGGCTGCTCGCGACCGCAATCGTCGCCGACGGACGTCTCGCCGTCGTCGTGACCGCGATCGTGGTCGCCGGAGCGGTCTCGATGTCCTGGAACGGCCTCTCCCTGACGGCGGCGGCGGAGCTGGCCGGGCGGGCGCGCAGCGGCGCCGCGATCGGCTTCCAGCAGACGACGCTCGGCCTGGTCGGCGTCGTCGTCCCGGTCGTCTTCGCGGCCCTCGTGGAGGAGACGTCCTGGCGCGCGGCGTTCGCGCTCTGCTCCCTCGGCCCGCTCGCCGGCTGGTTGCTGCTCGGCAGGCTGCGCGAGCGGGTATGAACCGCGCATGCGTCATGCGACGGGACCAGGCAGGTCGGCGTAGGACCGGAACGTGCTGAGCCCGACCCTCAGCGCGCGGCTCGACGACGTCTTCCGCATCGGTGGCGGCGTTGGCGCGAACCGTGTGGGAGGGACGCCGGGGGAGGACGAGGCAGTCGACCTCGCCGTCTCCTGGTTCGAGGCCGCGGGGTTGGAGATCGAGCGGGACGGACGGGGGAACGTCGTAGCCCGGCTGCGCGGCAGCGCGCCCGAGCTGCCCGAGGTCTGGACGGGCTCACACCTGGACTCGGTGCCCGAGGGCGGCCGGTACGACGGGGCGCTCGGAGTCGTGGCCGGGCTGGCCGCGGTCGAGACGATCGGGCGGTCCGAGCGCACGTTGGCGGTCGCCGTCTTCCGCGACGAGGAGACCGGCTGTCACGGGAGCCGCTGGCGGGTCCGGAACGCACCACTGCCCGGGTTCTACGTCGAGCTCCACGTCGAGCAGGGGCCACTGCTGGAGCGGGCGGGTGCGCCGTTGGGCGTCGTGTCGAGCATCGCCGGGATCGTCCGTTCCTCCCGGGAGTTCGTGGGCCGCGCAGACCATGCCGGGACGACGCCGATGGACGTCCGGCAGGACGCGCTGACCGCGGCCTCGGAGTACGTGCTCGAGGTGCGTCAGCGGGCGGCGGGCATCGACGGCGCGGTCGCGACCGTGGGCCAGCTCGAGGTGTTCCCGGGCGCGGTCAACGTCGTGCCGGAGCGCGTGCGGCTGAGCGTGGACGCCCGCGCGCCGGATTCGGAGCGCCTGGAGCGGCTCGTCGCCGAGCTCGGGCTCGCCGAGCCCCACTACCGGATCCCGCCGGTCGCGCTCTCGGAGGAGGTTCGCGGGATCCTGCGGGAGGAGGTTAAGCGGCTCGGGCTGCCGGTGGTCGAGCTCCCCTCGGGCGCGGGCCACGACGCGGCGCCGCTCGGCGGCGCGGGCGTCGAGGCGGGAATGCTCTTCGTCCGGAGCCTGAACGGCGGCGCGAGCCACTCGCCGCAGGAGTACTCGAGCGGGGAGGACATCGCGCTGGCGCTCGAGGCGCTCACCGCAACGCTGCGGCGGCTCGCCAACGCCAAGTAACAGAGTGTTACTTGGCACAAGAGGCGCGGAGCCGTGACAGTTGCGTTTCGTCGGAGCAGCAACACTCGGAGCTGTGCTGACGATCGCTCCGCGGATCTCTCCTCGCCTTCTCGAGGCGATGGTTCGGTTCGACAAGACCACCGAGCCGATCGCCGAGACCTGCCGACTGGTCGGGGCCGAAGCCGAGCGACTCGGCTTGCCGAGGCCGAGCTACGAGCGGATCCGTGAGCTCGTGCACGAGGCGCGGAGGATCCGCCGCGGCCCGAGCACGGCGTCGGTGCTGCTCGACGTCGCCTTCCGAGTCCGGCCGCCCGAGGCGATCGCCGACCACCTCTCGGGTGTCGGCGTCCCGCCCCTGCGCCGCTAGCTTCCAACACCAAGTAACAGTCTGTTACTTGGCTCTCAGGTCTCGCGGAACGAGATCGGCTGGGCGCCTTCCCAGAGCGTGAGGCGCCCGAGCTCCTTCAGGTGCTCCTGTCCCTCGAAGAGGGTGGCGAAGTGGTTCGCCCACAGCTCGCCGGCCTTGCTCTTGAAGTGGCAGTAGCCGTACGGGAACAGCAGCTCCGTCTCGCTCTCGCCGCCGGGATAGAGCGCGAGCTCCCCGGGGTGCGGGTACGAGGTCGCGTTCTCCGGGCCGATGCCGAGGTCGCGGTCGCCCCACGGGATCCAGTTCGACTCGCCGCTCCAGCGGCAGTGGATGATCCTGTCCTCGAGCGGGAGGATCCCGCGGAAGGCCGCGACCGTCTTCGGCGCCAGCTCCTCCTCGAACCGCGCGACGAACAGGAACGGCCCCGCCTTGATCTCCAGCACGCCCGGAACCTACTACTTCAACGAGTCGATCCAGGCGCCAAGGGTCTCGCGCTCGTCGTCGGTCATGCCGGTCACGTTCCCGGGCGGCATCGCGGTCGTGTCGACCGCCTGCGCCTCGATCCGGTCGGCGCGCGACTCGATCTCGCCGATCGTGTCGAAGGCGACCCCGGCCGGCGGCGAGTCGAAGCCCTCCTGCGTCGGCTCCTGCGAGTGGCACGGCACGCACCGCTGCTCGACGATCGCCTGCGCCTCTTCGACGCTGACCGCCCGCGCCGGCCCGTCTCCGCCGGCGCCGTCGTCCGGCCGGATGGCGATCGCGAGCGCGACGACCGCCGCCGCCGCGGTCACGGGGATCCACCACGCGTTCCGCCCGGCATGCCGGAGGTTGAAGAAGTGCCGCACCCAAGCCCCGATCACGACGAGCGCGACCAGCACGAGCCAGCCGTGGTCGTGCCCGTACGTGAACGGGAAGTGGTTCGAGATCATCGTGAAGACGACCGGCAGGGTCAGGTAGTTGTTGTGAACCGACCGGCGCTTCGCCTCGAGCGCCGGTGCCGGGTCGGGACGCTCGCCGGCCTGCTTCGCCCGGATCAGGTCCCAGTGTGCCGGGATGATCACGAAGAGGACGTTCGCGGCCATGATCGTCCCGAGCATCGCGCCGACCTGCAGGTATGCGGCGCGGCCCGAGAAGACCTGGCTCGCCGCATACGCGGAGGCCGCGACGAGGCCGAGCATGAACACGCCGAGCAGCGCCTCGATCCGCAGGATGCGGCACGCGAGGTCGTAGAGCACCCAGGCGGCGCCGAGGCCGAGCAGGCTGAGCGTGACCGCCGCGCCCTCGCTGATGTCCCGGACGGACGGGTCGATGAGATAGGTGTCCGCCTGGAAGTAGTAGAGGACGACGAGCAGCGCGAAGCCCGAGAGCCAGGTCGTGTACGCCTCCCACTTGAACCAGTGCAGCGGCTCCGGCAGCTCGCGCGGCGCCACCGTCCACTTCGAAACGCGGTAGAAGCCGCCGCCGTGGATCTCCCACGACTCGCCGGCCACGCCGTCGTCGACGTCCCGCTGCTCCCGCGGCCGACCGAGGTGGTTGTCGAGCGCGACGAAGTAGAAGGACGTCCCGATCCAGACGATCCCGGCGATCACGTGCAGCCAGCGGATCAGCAGGTCGAGCCAGTCGTGCCAGTACGCGTCGATCAGCGCCGCTGCCATCGATCCCGCGCGATCGCCACGAGCTCGCGCATGCCCGTCTCGAGCTCCTCCTCCCGCGTCCGCTCGAGCCGCTCACGCAGCACGGGCAGGAGCTCGGCCCGCGACCGGCCGTCGACGAAGACCACGAAGCGGAAGCCGAACTTCTCCTCGTAGACCTGGTTGAGGTACGCGAGCTCGGTGATGACGGTCGGGTCGTCGCCGCGCTGCTCGGACGACGGCTCGCCGATCCGGGGATGCTGCGCGAGGGCGGCCGCCTGCTCGCGCTCGTCGAGCGAGAGCGCGACGTCCTCGGCCCGTTCGAGCGGGTCGTCCACGCCGGCGAGGAGGTCGACGAGCTGCGACGGGCCGCTGAAGAGCTCCTCGAGCTCGCTCGTGCTCAGCTCCCGCGGTAGCTCGCGCATCCGTACGGGGAGACGAGGAGCGGGACGTGGTAGTGGCCGTCGTCGAGCGAGATCTCGAGCTCGACGCGGCGGAAGAACGGTGAGGGCGGGTGGAAGACGAGCCGGTACTCGCCCGGGTCGAGCCCCGAGGCGAGCTCCGGGATCCGGCCGTCGGCGTCCGTCTCACCCGTGCCGACCGCCTCGTCGCCGCGCAGCAGCTGGACGCGAACCCCCGGGGCCGGCTCGCCCCGGCCCGTGTCGAGCACGTGCGTCGAGAGGGAGGCGCTCACGGGAGGAATCTTCTCGCTTGGGCGCGATGCTCGCTCGCGATCTCGGCCTCGTCCGCCCTCACGAGGTGCCCGTCGCGGACGACCTCTTCGCCGCCGACGTAGAGCCGGTCGACCCTGTGCGGCGCCGAGAGCACGAGCCCGGCGACCGGATCGGCGGCCCCGGCGAGCTGGAGGACGTCCGTGCGCCAGACGGCGACGTCGGCCCGCGTGCCCGGCTCCAGCGAGCCGATGTCGTCCCGGCGGAGCACGGCCGCGCCGCCGCGGGTCGCGAGGCCGAGCGCCTCCCTGGTCGTCATCGCGAGCGGCCCCTGGCGGCCGCGGGCGACGAGCAGTGCCTGCTTCACCTCGAAGGAGAGGTCGCTGCGCTCGTTCGAGGCCGACCCGTCCACGCCGAGCCCGACCGGGGCCTTCGCGTCCAGCAGCTCGCGCACCCTCGCGACGCCTGCTCCGAGCCGCATGTTCGAGGTCGGGCAGTGCGCGACGCCGACCCCCCGCTCGCCGAACAGCCGCACGTCGTCGTCCGAGAGGTGGACGCAGTGCGCGCACCAGACGTCGTCCGCGACCCATCCGACCTCCTCGAGGTACTCGACCGGCGTGACGCCGTAGAGCTCGCGGCAGTACGCGTCCTCCTCCACGGTCTCGGCCAGGTGGGTGTGGAGCGGGACGCCGTGCCTGCGCGCCAGCTCCGCCGACTCGACCATCAGCCCCTTCGTCGCCGAGAACGGCGAGCACGGCGCGACCGCGACCTCGGCGCCGCGGCCGATCAGCGCCTCGGTCTCCGCCAGGACCGTGTCGCGGTCCTCGACCAGACGGTCGGGCGGCAGGCCGCCCTGGGACTCGCCGAGGTCCATCGAGCCGCGGCCGACCACGAGGTGGGCGCCGACGTCCTCCGCCGCACGGAGCAGGGCATCCAGGACGTCGGGCTGCCCCTTCGGGAAGACGTAGTGGTGGTCGAACGCGGTCGTGCAGCCGGAGAGGAGCAGCTCGGCGAGGCCCGTGCGGGCCGCTGCGTACTCGGCCTCGCCGTCGAGCCGCGCCCAGATCGGGTAGAGCGTCTTCAGCCAGGTGAAGAGGTCGGCCTGTTGCGCCTGGGCCCGGGTGAGGGTCTGATACAGGTGGTGGTGCGTGTTGACGAGCCCGGGCGTGACCAGGGCGCCGCCGATGTCGACCCGCTCGTCCGCCTCGGGCTGATCGCCCGAACCGACCTGTCCGATCCGGCCGTCAGCCAGGAGGACCCAGCCGTCCTCGTGCTCGGTCCCCGCGTCGTCCATCACGACGACGTAGCCGCCGTGGAGCAGGGTGGTCATACCTGGAGCGGCACGAGCTCGAACCGGTTCACGTCGACGAGGCCGCGGTCGGTGATCTTCAGGCTCGGGATCACGGACAGGGCCAGGAACGCCATCGTCTGGAACGGGGAAGGCAGCTCGCAGCCGAGCGACCTGGCCGCCTCGACGCAGGCGCGGCTCGCGGAGATCACCTCGTCGAGCGGGGCGTCGGAGAGCAGGCCGGCAATCGGCAGCTTCAGCTCCGCCTTGACGATTCCGCCGTCCACGACCACGACCCCGCCGCCGGTGTCGGCCAGCCGCCGCACGGCGCGGAGCATGTCGTCGTCCTTGACGCCGACGACGACGACGTTGTGCGCGTCGTGCGCGACGGTCGACGCCAGGGCGCCGCTCCTGAGGCCGAAGCCGCGGACGAAGCCGAGTCCGATCCGGCCGGTGCCGAGGTGGCGCTCGACGACCGCGATCTTCAACAGGTCGCGGCCCGGGTCCGAGAGCGCCCTCCCGCCCTCGACGCG
>DASSSO010000150.1:0-9626 GCA_035776735.1 Gaiellaceae bacterium
CGAGAGGACCTCGGCGCCCTCCTCTCGCGCGATGTGCGCCGTGCGGTCCGTGGAGCCGTCGTCGACGACGAGGATGTCGGCCTCCGGGATCTCGTGCCGGAGCTCGAGCAGCACCGCCGGGAGGTTCTCCTCCTCGTTCCACGCGGGGATGAAGACGAGCATCTCGCTCCGCTCGGCCATCAGGGGCCGCCCCGTTCGAGTGAAAGACCTGCCCTGACCCAGTCGGTCTTCCCGCCCGCGTAGTGGCGGACGTTGCGGTAGCCGAGCTGGACGAGCCGCTCGCCGACGCGGACCGAGCTGTCGCAGTCGACGTCGACGCAGTAGACGACCACCTCGGTGTCGAGAGCGGGGATGCGGCGTGCCGAGCGCTCGTCGACCCACTCGAGTGGGAGGTTGACTGCGCCGGGGAGGCGAGAGCGCGCGTAGGACATCGGAGCCAGGGCGTCGACGAGCACGAAGTCGTCGCCGCTGTCCATTTTCGCCCGTAGCTCCTCGCGGGTGATGGTCGGAAGGGCGCTCATCCGGGGCCTAGATGGGCGAAGCCATGAGATCGCAGATTCGGGGCGTGAGCTGGCCGTCGAGGGCACGGCGGCGATGCTGGAGGCATCGGGGCCGGGCTGGCGACCTGAAGCGCACGCGCCGGAGACGGCCCGCTCCGCGGGCCGGGGCCGGTGCGGGAGCGGCCTAGGCGCGTCAGATCGCGCATCCGAACCCGTGAGATCGTGGCATCGACCATCTAGCTTGCCTGCGCGAGCTCCCCCGCCGCCTCCTCGAACACGGCCGTGTGGGCGTCGACGTCCTCCTCGCTCGTCGCCGGCGACATCAGCGCCATGTTGTGGAACGGCGTCATCAGGATCCCGCGGTTCAGCATGTACAGGTGGATCAGGCGGTCGAGCTCAGGATCGGCGCCGGCCGCCGCCTCGCTGCCGTTCCGCGGCCGCTCCGGGCGGAAGAGGTACTCGACCCGGCAGCCGAGGCGGGTCACGTGCCAGGGCAGCGCGTGCCGCTCGATCGTCTCGGCGACGCCGGCCTCGAACCGCTCTCCGAGCCGGATCATGCGCTCGAACGCCTCGTCCGTCAGCACCTCGTCGAGCGTCGCGCGCATCGCGGCGAGGGAAAGGACGTTGCCCGCCGCCGTCCCACCGATCCCGCCGACGTCGGCCCGCTCGTCGGTCGGCAGCATCGCCTCGAGCCGCGTCGCGACATCGTCGGAGAACCCGTAGGCCGCGGCCGGGATCCCGCCCGCGATCGGCTTCCCGATCGTGAGCAGGTCCGGCTCGAGGCCGTGCGCCGCGGTGTAGCCGCCGGGCCCCGCGCAGATCGTGTGCGTCTCGTCGACGATCAGCAGCGTCCCGGCCCGGCGGGTGGCCTCGCGGAGCGCGTCGTGGAATCCGGGCTCGGGGAGGACGATGCCGACGTTGGTCAACGCCGGCTCGGTCAGGACGCAGGCGACGTCGCCGTGCGACAGCTCCCGCTCGAGCGCCTCGACGTCGTTCCACTCGACCACTCGCGTCGTCTCGGCGAGCGGGACGGGCTTCCCGACGCTGCCCTCGCGCTCGACGACGCGACCGTCGTCCAGCGTCGCGAACGTCTCGTCGACGCTGCCGTGGTAGCACCAGTTGAAGACGAGGAGCCTCGGGCGGCCCGTGAGCTCGCGGGCCAGTCGGATCGCGAACCGGTTCGCGTCGGTCGCCGTGAGCGCGAACTGCCAACGCGGGAGACCGAAGCGCCGTGCGAGCTCTTTGGAGACCGCAAGCGCGTCCTCGCTCGGCAGCATCAGCGTGATCCCGCGCCGCGCCTGCTCCTCGACCGCGCGGACCGTCGGCCCGGGCGCGTGGCCCGTCATCGCGGCCGTGTCCCCGAGGCAGAAGTCGACGTACTCACGGCCGTCGACGTCGCGGAACCGGGCGCCCGCGGCCTCCGCGGCGAAGACGGGGAAGCCGCCCGCCCAGCGCACCATCCACGGCATCGGCACGCCCTGGAGCAGCGACGCGTGCGCCTCGCGGGCGAGCTCGAGCGAGCGCGGATGCGCCCGCTCGAAACGCTCGAGCTCCCGGGCGAGGAGGGCGGCCGTCTCCACGGCGCAAGTCAATCACCGAGACGCGCGCGACCCGTGTGGGACTAGGAGGGCGAGCCGCGGCGCACGGCTCGTCTCGTGCCCTCGACGCCGACCGCGACGACGACCGCCAGGGCAAAGGCGACGCCGACCGCGAGCAGCGGGCGCTCGTGGAAGACCCGTCCGCCGAAGTAGCCGAGCAGCACCGCGTAGAGGGCCCAGACGCACGCCGCGATCGCGGTGAAGAGCGCGAACTTCCAGTAGTGGAAGCCCGTCAGGCCGCTCGTGAACGTCGCTCCCGTCCGCCCGCCGGGGACGAAGCGCGCGACGACGAGGATCAGCCCGCCCCGCAGGTGGAGCTGCTCGCAGGACCACCGGACGGCCCGGCGCCCGTAGGGGCCGTCGAAGAACCGGCGCTGCGCCGGCCGGCCGCCGAAGCGTCCGAGGGCATACGAGACGGAGTCGCCGGAGAAGGCGCCGGCCGCGGCGGCGGCGAGCACCGCGGGCAGGGCGATCTCGGGCTCGAGCGCCGCGAGGACCCCAGCGAGGATCGCCGCCGACTCGCTCGGGAAGGCCGGGAAGATGGCGTCGCCGGCCGCGATCGCGAACAGGATCAGGTACGCCGTCGGGGGTTGGGCGAGCGCGTCGTACAGCGGCTCCATCCCCCCAGGATGGCAGCCCCAGCCCGGCCTGGGCGGCGGTCTAGTCGGGCTTGCCGGCCATCGCCCAGGCCGCGACGAGGTAGGCCGCCAGCAGCACGAGCGCGAGGATCAGGGTCGCCCGGAGCAGCCCGGAGCCCTTGCCCGCCCGGAGCCGGAAGACCCCGATGCCGCCGACGACGAGCGTGAGGAGCAGGAGCAGGCCGCCGAGGTCGGCGACCGCGAACCCGATCCCGAGCCAGGTCGGCTGCTCGAAGTCCTCCGGCAGGTCGTCCCAGCCCTGCTCCGAGTAGATCGATTCGGCGCCGAGCCGCATGAGGACCCAGCCGGGGACCGAGATCACGAGGAGCGACCAGTACCCCCTCCGGAGCCAGCGCGCATCGCCCTGCGCGGAGGTCAGCGCGGCCGCGCTCGTGAAGAGACCGCCGACCAGGATCGTGGCGCCGAGGATGTGGAGGAAGAGGGGCAGGTTCTGCTCGTCGGCGCGAACCGTCGCGACGAGCGTGCTCATGCGCCCGGTTTCCAGATCATGTCGGCGAGGATGAGCAGGACGACGAGCGTCGCCAGGGACTGGAGGACGACACCGCGCGACGTCCGGTTCAGCGCGAGCAGCTCGGCATCCGGGCCCGACTGCCCCTCCGTGCGAAGCTGCTGGGCTCTCCGCACGCCGTCGCCGTAGGCGGCGCCCGTGAGCTGTCCGATCCGTGCCGCGACGAGCCACAGCACGATCGCCGCGACGATCCACGGGTCCCAGATGTTGTAGTCGCCGACGGAGAAGGCGAGCCAGACGCCGATGCCGATCGTCCCGCCGGCCCCGACGGCGATCGCGGCGTCGGCGACCGTCGTCAGCGGCCCCATTCGGAGGGTCTCCTCCGCGGTGTCGGTCCGCCGCGCCGCGACGATCACGAGCCAGAAGAGGAGGATGCCCGCGACGAAGACGAACGCGCTGAGCACGTGCAGCGCGAGCATCCAGTCGTCGAAGCTCACGCGGCGATCCTATGCGTGTCGGAGCGGCCTAGCGGCCCGCAGCAGCGTGTTGCCCGGCGAGGTCGACCGCGACGGCGAAAATCAGCGATCCCGCCCAGAAGTTGACCGGGTCGGCCGTCAGCGGCTCGTTGTCGCCGACGAGGTCCCAAATCAGCCAGACGAAGAACCAGAGCAGCGTCATGGAAGACGCTCAGAGCGTAACGGCGGTGTCGGCTAGCTCACCAGTCCGGACCGTACGCTTCGCCCGGCCGCCGCGTCAGCTGGCGGACATGGCTTCCGTCGGGTCGCATCGTCCACAGCTGGTCTCCCCGGCTGAACGCGATCTGCGCGCCGCCGGGAGACCACGCGGGGCTTGTGGCGCCGGTCCGGCCGGGCCGATACGGCGTCAGTCGCCGCTTGCCCGTCCCGTCCCGGCACATGACCCAGATCTCGGAGACCGGATTGGAGAGGCTGGTCCGGCTCGTGCTCTCGAAGGCGATCCTGCGCGAGTCGGGCGACCAGTCGGGGGCCCAATCCGTGCCCGCGCCCGTCTTCCCGAGCCCGTGCGCGCCCTTGCCGTCCGGCCGGACGAGCCAGATCTGGGCGTCGCGCACGTAGGCGATCCACTTCCCGTCCGGCGACCACGACGGAGCGCCCTCGAGGGCCCTCGTCGCCGTCAGTCTCCGGACCTTGCCCGTGGCGACCGTGACGACGTAGAGATCGAAGCTGTTGCGGACGCCGCCGTCCCGTGCGAACACGAGCGAGCGGCCGTCGGGAGACCACGAGGGCCCTTCCTCGACGCGGCTCGACTCCAGCACCCGACGGCGTCCCGTCCCGTCGCTCGAGACCATGAAGATGTCCTGCTGCGGCTGCGTCACGGTCGGGTCCGGCTGGATCGAGACGAAGGCGATCCGGCGGCGTCCCGGAGACCACACGGGGCTGACGTCGAAGGTCGACCCGCTCGTCAGCTGCCGGCGGCCCGAGCCGTTCGACCCGATGACGAAGAGGTGGTTGCGGTCGCGTTCGCTGCTGCCGAAGAACACGATCGAGCCGGCCGAGGCGGGAGGGCTCGAGGGGGCAGCGTCGGCCGCGACGCCGCCGAGTGCCACAGCCGTGAGCACAGCGAAAAGTGCCGTCGTCCGCATGCCTCCATGGTGGCTGCGGGCTCGCCCGCCGCCATCGCGGAAAAGTCGTAGCCGAGATCCGGGGAGGCGCGGATGCCCGGCGCGCGCGGTGGCTGGATGCTTCGGTCGAGATGAGTGTGATCACGCTGCAGCCGCGGGTGCTTCGGCGCCGCCTCCACCGCGACCCGATCTGGCGGCGCTGGACGGCCGCCTGGCTCGGCGGCGCGGCGCTCGGGGTCGTCAACGGCGCGATCCGCGAGACGGTCTACGCCGACCGAGTGGGCGACCTGACGGCGAACCAGATCTCGGGCGCGACGCTCGTCGGGCTGCTTGCCGTCTACTTCTGGGCCCTCGACCGGCGCTGGCCGATCCCGACCGCCCGCCACGCGTACGCCGTCGGCGGGACCTGGGTCCTGCTGACCGTCGCATTCGAGTTCCTCTTCGGGCACTACGTCGACGGCGACTCGTGGTCCGAGCTCCTCGAGAACTACGACCTGACCGGCGGGCACCTGTGGATTCTCGTCCTCGCCTGGATCGGGATCGGCCCTTCCGTCATCCGAGCTCTGCGCGTGAGGCGCGCGGACAAGAACGAAGGAGGCAGGTCATGAAGCGCATCGTCATCGCAACGGACGGCAGCACCGGAGCCGGCCACGCGCTCGAGCAGGGGTACGAGCTCGCGGCGGAGCTCGGCGCCGACGTGTCGGTCGTCTACGTCCGTCACGCACCGGCAGGCTTCCTCGGCGCGCCCTACTACCAGGACGTGATCACCGACGAGGCGCAGCATGCGCGGGGCGTGATCGCAGACGCCAAGCTCTACGCCACTCACTACGACGTCGACCCGGACTACGAGGTGATCGAGGGCGATCCCGCCGAGGCGATCCTGGACTTCGCGCAGGCCCGCGACGCCGACGTGATCGTGATCGGGTCGCGCGGGCTCGGCCGGGTCACCGGCGCGCTGCTCGGCAGCGTCTCGCGGGAGATCGTCCAGCGTGCCGACCGGCCGGTGCTCGTCGCCAAGGCGCGGGCCGCGGTCGCCGCTCGGTAGTAAGCCGCACCGGAGACCGGCGTGACCACGGATGGCGACCCGACGGGACGAGACCACCCTACGCACATGGAACAAGGGCCGCTTCACGTCCTGATCGCCGGAGCAGGCGTCGCGGCGTTCGAGGCGACGCTCGCGCTCAGGGATCTTGCCGAGGAGCGCGTGGACATCGAGCTGCTCGCGCCCGACGACGACTTCGTGTACCGGCCGATGTCGGTCGCCGAGCCGTTCCGGAAGGGCGAGATGCGGCAGTTCCCGGTCGCGCGGCTGGCGCAGCTCGCCGGCGGCCGCCTGACGCCGGGGACGCTGGCCCGCGTCGACCTGCCCCGGCGGCTGGCCGTCACCGCCGACGGGCGAGAGCTTCCGTGGGACGTCCTCCTCCTCGCCGTCGGCGCGCGCGCCCGTGAGGGCGTGCCCGGCGGGTTGACCTTCAGGGGCCCCGACGACCGTCAGGAGCTCGCGGAGCTGATCGAGGCCGCCGCTACCGGCCGGGCGGGATCGGTGACGTTCGCGCTCCCCACGCTCGCCGCCTGGCCGCTGCCGCTGTACGAGCTCGCGTTGATGGCCAAGGCCGAGTTCGAGGACCGCGGCGCGACGCACGTCGAGATCGAGGTGGTGACGCCCGAGACCAAGCCGCTCGCGATCTTCGGCCGCCAGGCTTCAGAGTCGGTCGCTGCGCTCCTCGAGTCGCGCGGCATCAAGGTCAGGACGCACACGACCCCCGCCGTCTTCCGCGACGGCGCGCTGGTCGTCGTGCCCGGCCGCGCGCTACGGACCCAGTACGTCGTCTCGGTCCCGGTGCCGGAAGGACGGCGCATCCCAGGGCTCCCGCAGAACGGGCGCGGCTTCGTCCGCACCGACGAGCACGGAAGGGTCGAGGGGCGCGACGACCTGTTCGCCGCCGGCGACATGACCGCGTTCCCGATCAAGCAGGGCGGGATCGCGGCGCAGCAGGCGGACGCGGCGGCGGAATCGATCGCGGCGCTGGCCGGCGCGGACGTCGAGCCATCGCCGTTCAAGCCTGTGCTTCGAGGCCTGCTCCTGACCGGCCTCAGCCCGCGGTTCCTGCGGGCGGGCGTCCTCGACGACTCGTCGGCCGTCGACATGGAGCCGCTCTGGTGGCCGCCCGGGAAGATCGCCGGCCGGTATCTCGCGCCGTTCCTGGCCCACCACATCGGGCTCTCCGCGGAGCCGCCTCCCGAGCTCCTCACGCCCGGCGCGCGCGAGGTCGACGTCGAGCTCGATCGCGCAGAGGGCGCCTGGGTGCAAAGCTGAGCACCACCATGGCGGCGGCGGAGACATCCGTGCGGGACGTGATCCTGCGCGACGGGACCACGCTCAGGCTCCGGCCGCCGGTCGCCGGCGACACCGGCGCGCTGATCGACTTCTTCGCCGGCCTCTCCCGCGAGAGCACGTACTACCGGTTCCACGGCTTCCCCACGGTCAACGAAAAGCTCGTCTCCACGTTCGTCGAGCCGGACTGGCACGAGAGCGGCCACCTCGTCGGCGAGCTCGAGGGGCGGATCATCGCCCTGGCGAGCTACGTCCGGCTCCGTGACCCTGCCGCCGCCGAGGTCGCCTTCGTCGTCGCGGACGACTTCCAGCGCCGGGGCATCGGCACCCGGCTGCTCGAGCAGCTCGCCGAGCGCGCGGCCACCGTCGGGATCGAGCGCTTCGTCGCAGAGGTGCTCTCCGAGAACATCCAGATGCTCCACGTCTTCGAGGCCGTCGGCTTCGCGATCCGGCGCACGCTCGAGAGCGGCACGGTGGAAGTCGAGTTCAGGATCGCCCCGACCAAGACGTATCTCGAGCGGGTAGACGAGCGGGACCACCTGGCGGCGGTCGCGTCGCTCCGGCCGTTCTTCGCGCCGTCGAGCGTCGCCGTGCTCGGCGCCTCCCGGCGTGCCGCCTCGATCGGCGGGCAGCTCTTCCGGAACATCATCGCCGGCGAGTTCGAGGGCGTCGCGTACCCGGTCAATCTCGCCGGCGACGCGGTCGCCGGCGTCCGCGGCTATCGCTCCGTCGAGGACCTTCCCGAGACGCCCGACCTCGTCGTCGTCTGCCTCCCCGCCCGCCATGTGCTGACCGGCGTGGAGGAGGCGCTGCGCCGCGGGACCCGCGCGATCTGTGTGATCTCCGCCGGGTTCGCGGAGATCGGCGAGGAGGGGCGCGAGCGGCAGGACGAGCTCCTGGCGCTCGTCCGCGCCCACGGCGGGCGCCTCGTCGGCCCGAACTGCCTGGGGCTCGCCGTCTCCGCGCCGCGGCTGAACGCGACCTTCGGCCCGCGCGCGCTCCCGCCCGGGCCCGTCGCCTTCTCCTCGCAGAGCGGCGCGCTCGGCCTGGCCCTGCTCGAGCGGGCGAACGAGCGCGGGATCGGGCTCTCGGGGTTCGTCTCGATCGGGAACAAGGCCGACGTCTCCTCGAACGACCTCCTCGAGTACTGGGAGGACGACCCGGAGACCGGCCTGATCACCCTCTACCTCGAGTCGTTCGGCAATCCGCGCCGGTTCGGCAGGATCGCCCGCCGCGTCGCCCGCAAGAAGCCGATTCTCGCGATGAAGAGCGGGACGACCAAGACCGGCGCGCGCGCGGCCAGCTCGCACACGGCCGCGCTCGCCGGTTCCGAGGCGGCCGTCGACGCGCTCTTCCACCAGACCGGCGTGATCCGCGCCGAGACGCTGGAGGAGCTGATCGACGCGGCGGCCCTGCTCGCGGCGCAGCCGCTGCCGGCCGGGAACCGGGTCGGCGTGCTCACGAACGCCGGCGGGCTCGGAATCCTCTGCGCCGACGCGTGCGAGTCGTCCGGGTTGGAGCTCCCGGCGCTGACCCCGGAGACGGAGGCGGCGCTGCGCGAGATCCTTCCGGCCGAGGCGAGCGTCGCCAACCCGGTCGACATGCTCGGCTCGGCGACGGGAACGACGTACGAGCAGGTCGTGCCGGTCGTCCTCGCCGACCCGAACGTCGACGCGTTGATCGCGCTGTTCGTCCCGCCCGTCGTGGCGGGCGCGGAGGAGATCGCCGCGGCGATCGGCCGCGCCGTCTCAGGGACGGACGGCAAGCCCGTCCTTGCTTCGCTGATCGCCGAGGGCGAGCCGCCCGCCGTGGAGGGCGTCACCAACTTCCCGTACCCCGAGTCCGCCGC
Source organism: Gaiellaceae bacterium (assembly GCA_035776735.1). GTDB lineage: Bacteria > Actinomycetota > Thermoleophilia > Gaiellales > Gaiellaceae > JACDAN01. Next base: position 8,990 of record DASSSO010000150.1, read on the forward strand.
GCGGGCGCTCGGGCTCGCCGCGTCCCGCGCCGCGTGGCTCCGGCGGCCGGCCGGCTTGGTTCCCGAGCCTTCAGGCATCGACGTCCCCCGCGCGCGCGCCGTCGTCGACGGCGCGCTTGCCGACGCGGACGACGTCTGGCTCTCCGCCGACCAGGTCCGCGAGCTGCTGCAGGCCTACGGGATCCCGGTCGTGCCCGAGCGCGTCGTGGAGACGGTCGACGAGGCCGTCGAGGCCGCGACCGAGCTCGGGTTCCCCGTCGTCGTGAAGACTGCCGCCCCTGGCGCGCACAAGACGGAGACCGGCGGGATCGCGCTCGGCCTCGAAGGCCCCGACGAGGTCCGCGATGCGGCCGGCCGGATCGGGCTCCCCGTGCTCGTCCAGCCGATGCTCTCGGGCAGCGCGGAGCTGCTCGCCGGGATCGTGCAGGACCCGATGTTCGGGCCGCTCGTCGCCTTCGGCCCGGGCGGCGTGTTCGCGGAGCTGATCGGGCAGGCGGAGTTCCGCGTCGCGCCGCTCACCGACGCGGACGCCGAGGAGCTCGTCGGCGGCGGCAAGGCCGGAGAGCTGGTGCGCGGCTTCCGCGGCAAGCCTCCCGCCGACCCGGACGCGCTCGAGGACCTGCTCCACCGGCTCTCG
>DASSSO010000144.1:0-7336 GCA_035776735.1 Gaiellaceae bacterium
CGTCGATCGAACCGAAGACGCGGGCGACGGCGGCCGTTCTCGTGCTCACGCCGAGCTTGGCGTACACGTTCTCCAGGTGTTTGCGCACTGCGAGCCAGAGCCGCTCGGCGACCTGCGCATTCGTCAGCCCGCGGGCCACAAGCGAGAGGACCTCGCGCTCGCGCGGCGTCAACACGCGACCCACCGCGCGCCGGCCGTTCTCGAAGAGTCGGGCCAGATGCGGTCGAAGTGGAACGTGAGCGTGCAGTTCGGCGCCGAGAGCAGCCAGAGGTCGAGCGCGTGCTCGCACTGGTTCACCCGCATCCACTCGTTGTAGAAGCGCGTCCGTCTGAGCTCGCGCCTTCCGGCGAGTCCGAGATCTTCAGCGCGCCGACGTAGCGCCGCAGCGCCGGTTGGGGAATCGGATGGGTGTCGGCGAACTCGCCCCAGAACAGGCGCTCCATGCCTGCATCGACCTCGAGCTCGTTGCCGGGGCGCTCGACCGCGAACGCGAGCCGCCGTTGCCCCCAGTCGAGGTTCGAGAAGCCGACCCAGTCCGCTTGCACGAGCTCCGGGGTGCAAGGCTCCTCCCCGTTGAGGCTCTCCGCCTCGGCGAACCGAAGTAGGCGTTCGGCGTCTCCGGTCGCGAGCGCGGCCATGTCAGGACGCCTCGGCGTCGAGCAAACCGAGGAAGCTGGCGACCGCTGCGGTGCGCGTGTTGACGCCGAGCTTGGGATAGACGTTCTCGAGGTGCTTCCGCACCGTGCTCGGGGAGAGCCACAGCAGCTCCGCCACCTGCGCGTTCGTCTTGCCACGCGCGACCCAGGACAGCACCTCGCGCTCGCGCCGCGTCAGGCGGATCTCCTCGCGCCTCTCCTGGAGCAGGAGCGCGTCGCCGTCCCGCCTCACCGTCAGCACGCGCTCCTTGCGATGCCGGCTGAAGGGCTGTTCGGCACCAGCGTCGAGCCAGCGCGCAAGCTCCGGAGGAAGCCGGCCACCCGCCTCCGGCTGGAAGAAGTCGCGGAGGAGCCGGCGCGCCGACGGAGAGGTGAACCCGGGCCTTTCGGCGCCGGCGAGGAGGATGACGCCGCTCGAGTCGCCGTTTTCCGACTGGTCGAGGCGCTCTAGGGCCGCCTTCAGCAGCCGGCGGGTCTGCCCGGCCTCCCACAGCCGAGCCAGGTGCGGCTGGAGGAGGTCGAGAACGAGCCGGTCCCGCTCGGTGAAGTCCTTGCCGTCGGCGCGATCGAAGAGGAACGTCTTCGTATGCCACAGCGGTGAGGGAATCGGCACGTTGAGCTCGTGCTCGACGCCCAACGGCCTGAACCAGGCGTCGTACAGGCGGCTCCGTCGCAACTGCGCCCGAGTGAGGAAGTCCGTGACCTTTAGGGCAGTGAACACCCCGCGCTGGTGCTGGACGCACACGGGGTGCTCCTCGATGACGATCTCCCAGAAGACGTGCGGGGCGATCTCTTCTTCGCCGCTGTAGTCATCGCCGGCGCGTCCGATGCTGCAGAGCTGTCGCAGGCGGACTCGGTCCAGCTCGCAGTACGTCACCCAGTCGGCCTCCACGAGCCCGCCCAACTCGACGAGGAGCTCCGGCGTGAACGGCTGGTCGCCGCCGAGGCTCTCGGCTTCGCCGACGAAGCGGAGCAACCGCTCCGCGTCGCGTCTCGATAGGGCCGCCACAGCCCCTCTAAAGATACGACGAATGTCGCATGGACTCCAAACGGCGGCCGGTCAAGCCTCTAGGCAATCCACGAGGAGGTTCGACCACCATGTTCAGACATGCACTGGCCGCAGCACTGGCCGGTCTTGCGGCGCTTGTCGCTCCGGCGGTGGGCTCCGCAGACACGGTCACGCAGTGGAACCAGAACGCGGCGACCGCGCTCTACGTCACCGCGGCTCAGCCGCCGAACGTCTCCGTCCTGCACATGGCAATGGTGCAGGGGGCCGTCTACGACGCCGTGAACGCGATCGACGGGAGCCGTGAGGGCTATCTGCTCACATCGCGGGTCGCGACGCCGACGGACTCGAAGGACGCGGCGGCGGCGACGGCCGCGTACAAGATGCTGCTCAACATCGTCCCGGCCCAGCAGCCCGGGCTCCAACCGCTCTACGAAGGCACGCTCGCCGGAGTTCCGGACGGGCCGGCGAAGACGCGCGGCATCGCCGTAGGCGAGGCCGCCGCGGCCGCGATGATCGCCGCGCGAACGAACGACGGGCGCTTCGGGCCATTCCGGTTCCCGGTCGGGAGCGGCCCGGGCGCATGGAAGCCGGTGCTTCCGGCGTTCGGGAACGACCCGAATGCGTGGGTGAAGGACGTGAAGCCGTTCCTGATCAAGCGTGCCTCGCAGTTCAGGTCGAGCGGGCCTTATGACCTGAAGAGCCGGAAGTACGCGAAGGAGTTCGACGAGGTGAAGTCGGTCGGCTCGCTGAACAGCACAACGCGGACGGACGACCAGACGTACGCGGCTCTTTACTGGATGGAGAACCCGCCGAGGACGTGGAACCGGATCCTCAACACGCTGTCAACCGCCCAGGGCCTGTCCCTCGTCCAGAACGCCCGGCTCTTCGCCGAGGTGTACCTGACGGTGGCGGATGCCTTCATCGCCGTCTGGGACGAGAAGGCTCACTACTCGTTCTGGCGGCCGATCACCGCGATCCGCGAGGCCGACACCGACGAAAACTCCCGGACCGAGCAGGATCCAAACTGGCTGCCGTTGGTCGCCAATCCGCCCTACCCGGAGCACCCGTCGGGCCATCTGGGGCTCAGCGGGGCGGTCGGGAGGACGCTCCAGCAGTTCTTCCGCACGGACAAGCTCGCGTGGACGGACACGAACGTCGCGGGCCGGACGCGCAGCTACACGCGGGTCTCGGACGCGGTCGAGGAGATCGTCGACGTCCGCGTCTGGTCGGGGATCCACTTCCGGAACGCCGACGAGGCCAGCGTCCGGATCTCCCGGAAGATCGCGCAGTATCGAGCGAAGCACTACTTCGAGCGCGTCGACCACGGTCACCATCACGACGACGACGACGATTGACCCCTCGTGGGTCATGACGGCCGCCCGGCTCTCGGGCCGGGCGGCCGTTTCGAATCCCAAGTAACACTGTGTTACTTGCCCGCTCGGGCGCCGGGGTCTGGCTCGGGCAGCTGCCCAGCGGCGGGTCGTCTCGGCAAGTAACACAGTGTTACTAGGGCAAGATGGCGCGATGAAGCGCGTCCGCTTCGCGCCCAGCCCGACCGGCTCGCTCCACGTCGGCAACGCGCTCAGCGCGGTGATCAACCGGCGCGAGGGCGGCTGGCTGCTGCTCCGGATCGACGACACCGACCCGGCTCGGAACGTCGAGGGCGGGGAGGAGGCGATCATGCGCGACCTCGAGTGGCTCGGCCTCTCGTGGGACGAGGGGCCGGTGCGCCAGAGCGAGCGGCAGGAGCTCTACCGCGCCGCGGCCGAGCGGCTCGGGGGCGACCGGTTCGGCCGGACGACGCTCCTGCGCGAGGACGGGACGGCCACCTACCACCTCGCGAGCGTCGTCGACGACGCCGAGTTCGCGATCACGCACGTCTACCGCGGGAACGACCATCGCCCGAACGAGGCGCTCCACCGCAGCCTCCACGAGGCGCTCGGCACGACGCCGCCCGAATACGTCCACCACGGCCTCGTCCTCGGCGACGACGGCAAGAAGCTCTCGAAGCGGGCCGAGGGCGCCACTGTGGCGTCGCTGCGCGAGCTCGGCTTCCCGGCGGAGGCGGTCAGCACGTACCTCGAGGAGCTCGGGCTGCCGCGCCACGACGTCCACTACGACCTCGCGCGGATCCGGCGCCTCTCCATCGACGTGATCGAGGCGATGCCCGACGAGCAGCTCGCGGAGCGCACCGGGATCCCGCTCGCCGCCGTGCCCGTCGCCCGGGGCGCGCGCGACCTGAACGAGGCGCGCGACTACGCGCTCCAGGTGCTCGAGCCGCCCGAGCCGGAAGCCACGAGCGCGCCGGAGACGCTCGAGCGCTTCAGGGAGCTCGCTGGCGCCGAGCCGCGGGCGGTCGTCCGCGAGCTGCAGGCGGTCGGCGGCGACCTTAGGGCCCTGCGGCTCGCGCTGACCGGCCGCGACAGAGGGCCGGAGCTAGCGGCGATACTGGCCGCCCTGCCCCGGGAGGAAGCCCTGCGCCGTGTCGATCAGGCTCTACAACACACTCACTCGTAGGCTCGATCCGCTGCCGGAGCCGCCCGGGCCGGTGCGCATGTACTTCTGCGGACCGACCGTCTACCAGCGGGCGCACGTCGGCAACGCGCGGCCCTTCGTCGTCGGCATGTGGCTGAGGACATGGCTGCGCGAGCGCGGGTACGACGCGACGCTCGTCCACAACATCACTGACATCAACGACAAGATCTACGAGGCGGCGCCCGGCGCCAGCGCGCAGCGCGCAGAGGAGGCGACCGAGTGGTACCTGCAGGACACGGGCGATCTCGGCCTCGGGCAGCCCGACCACCTGCCGAAGGCGACTGAGATGGTCCCGCAGATCGTCCGCTTCATCGAGGAGCTCATCGAGCAGGGCTGGGCGTACGCGGTCGAGGGAGACGTCTACTTCCGGGTCGCGAAGGACCCGGACTACGGGCGGCTGTCCGGCCAGCGGCCCGACCAGGTCGAGGAGCAGGAGCCGAACCCGCTCAAGGAGGACCCGCGCGACTTCGCGCTCTGGAAGGCCAACAAGCCGGGCGAGGACACGTGGTGGGAGTCGCCCTGGGGCCGCGGGCGGCCGGGCTGGCACATCGAGTGCTCGGTGATGGCCGAGGAGCTGCTCGGCGCGGTCTTCGAGATCCACGGCGGCGGGCTCGACCTCGTCTTCCCCCACCACGAGAACGAGCTCGCCCAGTCGAACGCGCTCGGCCACGAGTTCGCGCGGATCTGGGCGCACAACGGGATGCTCGAGTTCACCGGCGAGAAGATGTCCAAGTCGGTCGGCAACGTCGTCACCCTGCGTGACGCGATCGACGAATACGGCGCCGAGACCCTGCTGATGCTCTTCCTCGGCGCGCACTGGCGGAAGCCGATGGACTTCTCCGAGGAGACGCTGCAGCAGGCGAGGGCGCGGGCCGATGGCTTCCGCGAGGTCTTCCGCAACCCGTCCGAGCCGGCGGCCGAGGGCGCGTGGGGCCGGCTCGCCGCGGCGCTCGACGACGACTTCAACACGCCCGAGGCGCTCGCGATCATGCACGGCTGGCGCGACCACGAGCTCGTCCGCCGTGGGCTCGGCCTCTTCGGGCTCGACGGCCTCGCGGAGGCCCGCGAGGCGCCCGCGGAGGTCGTCCGGCTCGCGGAGCGCAGGCAGCGGGCCCGGGTCGAGCGGGACTTCGGCGAGGCCGACCGGCTCCGGAACGAGATCGAGGAAGCGGGCTGGGTCGTCCGCGACGCCGGCGACGGCTTCCAGCTCGTCCCGCGATGACGACCGAGCCGGTCTACGGGCGCAACGCCGTGCGTGAGGCGCTGCGGGGGCCGCGTTCCGTCCGCGAGCTCTGGGCGACCGAGCGTGCGCTCACGGCCGAGCCGTGGCTCAGGGAGCAGAACGGCGTGCGTGTGCAGGTCAGGCCCGAGCGGGAGCTGACGGAGGCCGTCGGGACGCGCGACCACCAGGGCGTGCTCGCGCGGTGCGAGCCGTACCGCTACGCCGACGCGTACGAGCTCGCTGCGACCGCGCGGCCGCTGCTCGTCTGTCTCGACCAGGTGACCGATCCCCACAACCTCGGCGCGGTCGTTCGGAGCGCCGAGGGCGCGGGGGCGACGGGCGTCGTCCTCCCGGCGCACGGCGCCGCCCGGGTGACGCCGGCCGTCTGCCGGGCCTCCGCCGGCGCCGTGGAGCACCTGCCGGTCGCCGTCGTGCCGAACCTCGCCCGCTACCTGAACGACGTCAAGGGCCCGGATCTCTGGGTCTGGGGAGCGGCGGCGGACGGCGACGTCGGCCTGTGGGACGCCGATTTCGGAACGGGCGGCGCGGCGTTCGTCCTCGGCGCCGAAGGGAAGGGGCTGCGGCCGCTCGTGCGCCGTGCATGTGACGAGACGGTCTCCATCCCGCTCCTGGGCCGGGTGAGCTCGCTGAACGTGAGCGTGGCGGCGGCGCTGCTGGTCTACGAGGCGAGGAGGCGGCGACATGCCTGAGCCGACCCTCTACCTCTTCGACGGCTACAACGTCCTCCGCGCGGCCGGCCTGGAGGAGCGGCAGGAGCTGGTCGACTCGCTCGCCAGCTTCGTCGCCGTCCGCGGCGCCCGCGGCGTGGTCGTCTTCGACGGAGTCGGGCGCGACGAGAGCTACGGCGCGCTCGAGGTTCGCTTCGCGCCGCATGCCGACGCGCTCCTGGAGCGGCTCGCCGCCGAGCACCGCGGCCAAGAGCGCGTCTGCCTCGTCTCGTCGGACGCGGCCATTCGGGGCACGTCCGGCCAGGAGGTGGCGAAGATGAGCTCCCGCGAGTTCGCCTCCACGCTGGAATCGGTCGAGCATCGCGAGGACCGGCCGAGCAGGGTCGGCGACCGTCTCGACGCCGAGACGCGCGACCGCCTCGAGCGCCTCCGCCGCGCCGACGGCTGATCTCGGACCGGTCGTTTCGGGTCCAGCGCAAGGGTCCGATTGGACCAGGACCACTGCAATGCTCTTGTAATGTTCCTGACCACCTGCTACTTTCCCGTTCAAGTTGAGGGTGAGACTAGTCCGGCACTAGCAAACGGACCCGAGATCACCCGTCCAGACCGAAATGGCCGCCAGACCAGTCACCCGGACGTACTCAGCTCAGCGGGCCGAGCGGGAGCTCGAAGACCTCCAGCTCGTCATCCGGGCGAGGAACGGCGACACGAAGGCGATGGACACGCTCATCCGGCGCTACACCGGCTTCGTCCGGCTCAAGTCCAGCTCCTACTTCCTGGCGGGCGGCGACTCGGAGGATCTGATCCAGGAAGGCCTGATCGGGCTCTACAAGGCGGTGCGCGACTTCCGCTCTGACAAGGAGACGTCCTTCCGGAGCTTCGCCGAGCTCTGCATCACACGGCAGATCATCACGGCGATCAAGACCGCGACCCGCTTCAAGCACGCGCCGCTGAACACGTACGTCTCGTTCTCTCAGACCCCGGCCGGACAGGAGTCCGAAGGAGACTGCACGCTCGGCGACGCGCTCCCCGGCCCGAGCGTCGACGAGCCGTCGATCATGGTCATCTCCACCGAGGAGCTCCAGAGCCTCGTGTTCTGCCTCGGGACCGGGCTCTCGCAGCTCGAGTCGGACGCGCTGCGCCTGTATCTCGAGGGCTCGTCCTACGAGGAGATGGCCGACCGCCTGGACGTCGACACGAAGACGATCGACAACGCGCTCCAGCG
>DASSSO010000204.1:0-8006 GCA_035776735.1 Gaiellaceae bacterium
CGTTCGGAGGTAACGAGACTCGTATCGGGTGGAACTCATCGAACGGTTGGGCTAGTCGCCAGTAGTGCCATCGGACGCCGGGGCGTTTGAAAACCTCTGTCGCGGAGCCCAGCCGCGGCGGCGGCGCGTTCGAGCGCTCCATCCCTGATCCGAGGGAATCGGCGTAGACGCGGGGGGCTGTCCCCCGATGGGGGGACGACCCTCGCGTCGGCGCTCCGTACGGTGCCGTCTGTACCTGCGGCCCGCCTCGGCGGGGTTAGGGAGGGTCTATCTCAGATGTTGCGGCAGTTTCCTGGGTCGATCGGGCGGATGGTTGCGACCGCCGTGTGCGTCTCGGCCGCGATGCTGGTGGTGGCCGGAGTGAGCTGGGGCGCGACGGAGACGTACGACCCGGCGACCGACGCCAACTCCATGTACGGCGTCGGAACGACGATCGGCGTAAAGAAATGGTGGGACGCCGGGTACACGGGCGACGGCATCGACGTCGCCGTGATCGACTCGGGTGTCTCTCCCGTCCCCGGTCTCGACGCGCCCGGCAAGATCGTCTACGGACCGGACCTGTCGCTCGAGTCCCAGGCGCCGAACCTGACTCGACTGGACACGTACGGCCACGGCACGTTCATGGCCGGCCTGATCGCCGGCCGGTCCAGCGACCTGACCGTGCCGTACTCCGCGGCCCCGGCCTCGGCCTACCGCGGAATCGCTCCAGATGCGCGCATCGTAAGCCTGAAGGTTGCGACGGCGGACGGCGGCGCGGACGTCTCGCAGGTGATCGCTGCGATCAACTGGGTCGTCGAGCATGCGCATGACCCGGGCCTCAACATCCGGGTCCTGAGCCTGTCGTACGGGACGAACTCGAAGCAGACCTACGACCTCGATCCGCTGGCATTCGCGGTTGAGCAGGCGTGGAAGAAGGGCATCGTCGTCGTCGCTGCGGTGGGCAACACCGGCTACCAGCGGGGCGCAGGCGCCCCCGGGCTCGCAAATCCGGCGTACAACCCGTACGTCATCGCGGTCGCCGCATCCGATTCGATGGGGACGGTCAACCGCAAGGACGACGACGTCGCGCCCTACTCCGCGAGCGCGGCCGGTTGTGGAAGCTGCAAGAAGCCGGACGTCGTAGCGCCCGGCTCGCACCTCCAGGGTCTGCGCGTCGGCAACTCGTACGTCGACGCGAACCACCCCTCGGCGCGCCTCGGCGAGACGTACTTGCGAGGCAGCGGGACGTCGCAGGCCACGGCCGTGGTCGCCGGCGCTGTTGCACTGATCCTCGAGAAGTACCCGCAGATGTCGTCGGACCTCGTCAAGCGGTTCCTCAAGGACAACGCCGGCAAGCTGGGCGGCTTCGACTCGGAGGCGCAGGGCGCCGGCCAGATCCGGCTCGCGGAGATGGCGGGCAAGAACCCGCCCTGGTCGTACACCGGCCAGAACTTCGTCAATTCGACCGGCAGAGGATCGCTCGAGGCCTCACGTGGCCAGGATCACCTGACGCGCGAGGGTGTCGTCCTCGCCGGGGAACGGGACATCTTCGGCAACCCCGTCGACACTGCTGCCCTCGCCTCGGCAGCCGCGAGCGGCAGCTCTTGGTCGGGCGGCACGTGGAACGGGAGCAGCTGGTCGGGGAGCTCGTGGTCTGGGAGTAGTTGGTCGGGGAGCTCGTGGTCCGGGAGTAGTTGGTCGGGGAGCTCGTGGTCCGGGAGTAGCTGGTCGGGGAGCTCGTGGTCCGGCAGTAGTTGGTCGGGGAGCTCGTGGTCCGGCAGCAGCTGGTCGGGCGACGCCTGGACTGGGAACTCGTGGGCCACCGCCGGCTGGAACTGACGCTCCGCCCTCGTCGGATCCTCGCTCGAGCCGGGATCCGGCTGCCGGCAGTGACGAGGCAGACGCTTCAGGTAGCGGGGTTCACGTCTCTCATCGCGCTCGCAGCGGTAGCCACGTTCGCCGGCGTCGTCGACCAGTCGAGGACCTCGCCGACCGGGTTCGTGGGCGCGTTTCTGACAGTCGCGGTGCTCTTCACGCTCACCGAGGCGTATCCGATCCATCTGCACTTCCGCGGACAGGCGCACAGCTTCTCGCTCAGCGACGTGGCGCTCGTCCTCGGCCTCTTCACGCTGATGCCGGCTGAGCTCCTTGCGTCCCAGCTTCTTGGAGGGCTCGTCGCGGTCGTCCTGCTGCGCCGACAGCGACCGATCAAGGCCGCATTCAACCTCGCGCAATACGCACTCACCTGCTCCGTCGCAGTCGCGGTGTTTCAACTGATCGCGAGTCGCGGAGACGCGTTCGGGGTGGCGGGTTGGCTGGGTGCCGTGGCGGCTGCCGTCGCGGCCGCGCTCCTCGGCGTCGCGGTCGTCTCGGCCGTCATTCGCATTGCGGGTGGCGGCGGCGTCCTCCGAGACCTTCCGCTTCTCGTCGCACTCGCGGTGGGCTCGAGCGTGATGTCGGCATCCATCGCCCTGATCACGCTCCAGCTGCTTCATGTGGACGCGCGAGCGCTCTGGCTCGTGGTCGGCCCCGCGGCGGCGTGTGCGATCGCCTTCTACGCCTCTGTCAGACAGAGGCACCGCCAGCAGCACACCGAGTTTCTGTATGGGGCGATGCGGCGGATCCACGAGGCGCCGGATCTTGCGGGGGCCGTACAGGAGCTGCTCGACGCCGGTCGTGAAATGGTGGCAGCCGAGCAGGCGTCCCTCGTGCTGCTTCCTCGCAAGGCGGAAGCCCCCACCGTGACGGCGAGTTCCGGCGTGACGGCGAGCGAGCTCGTTCCGCTCGAGCCGACCCCCGCATTCTCGCTCGCGCTCGAGGCGCTCAAGGTCGCCGGGACGACGATCGTCCTTCCTCGCAATCGAGAGGCGCACCTCCTCGACGCCTACCTGGCAGAGCTAGAGGCGGAGGACGCAATCGTGACCGCCGTCGGCGCGGGCGACGAGGTTGCGGCGATGCTCTGCGTGGCGAATCGAGGCAGTGATGTCGCGACATTCACCGAGGACGACGGAACGCTGCTCGCCGCCTTCGCGCAACACGCGGGCGTCGTCCTCGAGCGAGACCGGATCCTGGACGAGCTCCACGACATGGCCTTCACCGACGGGCTGACCCGCCTTCCGAACCGGGCCCGGTTCACGCTCCTCCTCAGCGATGCGCTCGAATCTGCCGGCTCGGGCTCGCCGCAGCCGACCGTGCTGTTCGTCGATCTCGACGACTTCAAGACGGTCAACGACAGCCTCGGCCATACGGCGGGCGACGAACTGCTCGTCGAGGTCGCGAGCAGGCTACGCGCGCTTGCGCCCGACACGGTCGTCTCGAGGTTCGGCGGCGACGAGTTCGCACTGCTTCTCGCGACCGGCTCCGACGAGTTCGGCACAGAGCTCGCGCAGAGGGTGCTCGGACTCTTCGACGTCCCGTTCATGGTCGGCGGACGCGAGATCCGGATCCGCGCGAGCATCGGCGTCGCAGCCGGCGGGCGGTATGCAGCGACGGTGGAGGAGCTGCTCCGCAACGCCGATGTCGCCATGTACGCCGCGAAGGACGCCGGAAAGCGCGCGTTCTCGGCCTACGCGCCCGAGATGCACGAGCGCGTCAAGCAACGGCAGGAGCTCGCGTCCGCGCTCGAACGTGGCGTCGAACGAGGCGAAATCGAAGTGCACTACCAGCCGATCATCGCGCTGGGGGACGGCACGGTGTACGCCCTGGAAGCGCTCGCAAGATGGCGCCATCCGGACCTCGGTCTCCTATCCCCCGGCATCTTCATCCCGCTTGCCGAGGAGCGTGGACTTTCGGCCGCGTTGACACGGTTGGTCGTCGCCGAGGCATGCACCAGCGTGGCGGTGTGGCGACGCACGTTCGGCGACGTGATGGTCTCCGTGAACATCGCCCCTTCGGATTTCGTCGGCGAGACGTTGCTCGGCGATATCGAGGGAGCACTCGAGGCCGCCGGCCTTCCTGCAAGAGCGCTGCTCGTCGAGATCACGGAGAGCGCTGCGCTTCGTGATCCCGCCGTGACGGTGAGGCGGCTGGACGAACTGCGGGCTCGGGGTGTTCGCGTCGCCCTCGATGACTTCGGCACGGGCTACTCGTCGCTTGCGCACCTCCGAGATCTCCCGATCGACTGCGTGAAGATCGCAAAGGAGTTCGTCGACGGCCTCGAGGATCATCCGGCCGGCGAGGCCTTCATCGTCGCGATCGTGCGACTGGCAGAGGCTCTGGAGCTCGAGGTGATCGTCGAAGGAATCGAGTCTCCTGCTGCGGTCGAGATCGCCCAACGTCACTGCCGGCACGGGCAAGGCTTTCACTACAGCCGCCCGATTCCCGGCAACGAGGTGAGCGAGTTTCTTCGCCGGAGCGCGCAAGCAGTCTGGGCGGGACGCGCAGCTGAACGGACAGCCGTGGGGGCTCTCCGGCCAGCCGCGGGCAGGGGCCGGCTCGTTCGACTGCGCTGAGGTGCGCCGCGAGGACGCGTTCCGCCGCATCGTCGAGGACCAACAGGCCGACCTGCACGCGCACTGCTACCGGATGCTGGGCTCGGTGCGCTGCCTTCGTCAGGCCCGAGCTCTTCCAGCGCTTCGATCTGCCCGCGGAGCTCTCCTAGTCGCGCGAGGACGGACCACCGGGACCGTGTCCCGACGGTCCGGAGCGATGCTCAGCGAAGCGAGATCGCGACCTGCTCCAGCAGGTCGAGCGCGTCCTGCATCCCGTCCTCCATGCCGGAGTCGATGATCGCGTCGCGGACGTCCTTGCTCGGCGCCTGGACGAGGACTGTGAGAGTCGTCCGCCCGTCCGCCTCGGTGAAGGTCGCGGTGTTGAGCGTCCCCTCCTCGGGCATTCCGGCCGGCGCCCCCTCGAAGATCTCCGTCGAGACGATCCGCTCGTTCGGGACGATCTCGCGGTACTCGCCGTGGAACGCGACCTCGATGCCGCCCTGCACGACCATGGCGTAGCGCCACTTGCCGCCGACGCGGAGGTCGATCTCCGCGACCGTCATCTCGCCGCGGTTCGCGTGCCAGAAGCGCTTGACCAGCTCCGGCGTCGTCCACGCCTTGTAGACGAGGTGCTTCGGGGCGTCGAACTCCCGTGTGATCAGGATCTGATCGTCCGTGGGGAGCGTGACCGTGGCCGTCCCGCTACTCGTCGCTGCCATTTCCGTCCTCCTTCTCCTTGAGTTCCTCCAACACGTCGTCCAGCTGCTCGAACCGCTCCGACCACGCGCGCTCGTAGGGCTTGACCCAGTCGTGGATGGGTTTGAGCGCGTCGCCGTTCAACCGGTACACGCGCCGGCGTCCTTCCTCGCGCACCTCGACCGCTCCGACCTCGCGGAGCACGCGCAGGTGCTTGGACACCTGCGGCTGGGGGACGCCGAGCGCACGCACCAGGTCGTTGACGGGGCGCTCCCCGCCCACGAGGACGTCCAGGATCTGCCGCCGCCGGGGCTCGGCGACCGCGTTGAACGCATCTGCCGTGGTCGCTGCTCGTGCCATGCCGACATCATATACCCATATAGGAATATGTCAACCGAACCGTCGCCCGAGAAGCTCAGGCCGCGAGCTCGGCCGGCAGGCCGAAGTGCGGGAAGACCTCGGGCGTGCGGAACGCGGTCACGTCGGCGATCTGCGCGCCGCGCAGCGTGAGGACATCCAGCGCGACGGGGATGTACCGGCCGCGCTCGGACTCGAGCGCGTACGTTCCGAGGGCAGGCTGCCCGTTCGCCTGCGTCACCACGTAGCGCAGGCGAGGCGGCGGCCCGCCGGGCATCAGCCAGGAGTCGGCGACGGCGGGGCCGCGGTACCAGTTCGGGTACGGGGGCATCTCGAACGTCGCGTCCTCGGCCAGCAGGTCGACGATCGCGTCGACGTCGCCCTGCTCGAAGGCGTCGACGAAGCTCTGCACGATCTCCCGCACGCGCTCGTCGCCGAGCGATCGCATCGTGGCCTGCTGGCTCTGCTCGGGCAGCCGCTCGTCGATCGCCTTGCGGGCACGCTGCAGGGCGCTGTTCACGGATGCGACCGTCGTCCCGAGCGCCTCGGCTACCTCCTTGGCCGAGAAGCCCAGCACCTCGCGGAGAACGAGCACGGCGCGCTGGCGCGGCGGCAGATGCTGGAGTGCCGCCACGAACGCCAGCTCGACTGCCTCGCGCTGCTCGTAGCGGGCGTCGGGCGACGCGTACCCGTCCTCGAGGCCGAGCGTCTCGTCGGGGTACGGCTCGACCCAGACGGACTCGTCCAGCGGCTTGCCGGCCTCGCTCGAAGCAGGATCCGCAGGCGGTCCGAAGTCGATCGGCAGCACGCGCTTGGGGCGTCGCGCGATCGCGTCGAGGCAGGTGTTCGTCGCGATCCGGTAGAGCCACCGCCGAAGCGCGCTCCTGCCGTCGAAGCCGCAGAGCCCGCGCCAGGCGCGGAGGAGGGCGTCCTGCAGCGCGTCCTCGGCATCGTGCAGCGAGCCGAGCATCCGATAGCAGTGCGCGTGGAGCGCCGGCCGGTGGGGCTCGACGAGGAGCCGGAACGCGTCCTCGTCCCCGCCACAGGCCCTGTCCAGCAGCTGCCGTTCGGTCGTGCTCGCCGTCTCCGAGATCATCTCTCTAGAGAATCAGGACCAGCGATCGAGCGAGAACTCATCGCGGGTACCGATGACTTTGGGGCGCCGGCGGCGGTCCTAGGGACAAGGCATGGCTCGCGGCGTCCCGAATCCCGTCGTCCATCTGGAGCTTCGCACCGAAAACATGCCGCGCGCGTGCGCCTTCTACACGCGGCTGTTCGGCTGGCGGGCGGAGACGGTCCACACGGGCGCGGGCGACTACCTGACGCTCGGGCTCGGCGATCGCATCGAGGGAGGCGTCGTCGAGCACGACACGCGCCGCCCGTTCTGGCTGCCCTACGTCGAGGTGCCGGACGTCGTCGAGGCGACCGAGCGGGCGCGGGTGCTCGGGGCCTCGGTTGGCCTTCCGCCGCGCGAAGGGCCCGTCGGCTGGCGGAGCGTGCTCGTCGCACCCGCGGGAGGCATGCTCGCGCTCTGGCAGCCGAAGACCTGACCTAGAGATGTCTGGGCAGCCGCGCCTGGCGGAGATCCACGCGGTCGCCTCGCAGCGGGACTCCCTCGCGGTCCAGGAGCTCGCGCTGCCGCTTCCCCATCGCGAGGCTTCCGTCCGCGCGGACGACCCGGTGCCAGGGCAGATCCTCGTCGGTGGTGGCAAGCACGTGGCCGACCAGTCGCGGCGCGCCGGGGTCGATGTCGCCGTAGGTGCGGACGAACCCCTCGGGAATCTCCCGCACGCGGGCGACGATCCGCTCCATGCTGCGCTGATCCGGGGCCATCGCGCGGACATGATCTCAGCGCTGGCCTGCGGAGCGATGAGTTCGCGCCGCCGAGGCGGTCTACCCTGTTGAGATGGCCGTCACCTCCGCCAGGCGTGTGGACGAGCTGGAGCTGCTTGAGGCAGCCCGGGGCGGCAGCGAGGACGCGTTTCGACGCATCGTCGAAGAGCACCAGGACGAGCTTCACGCGCACTGCTACCGGATGCTGGGCTCGCTGCACGACGCCGAGGACGCGCTCCAGGACGCTCTCCTCCGAGCCTGGCGCGGGATCTCCGGCTTCGGGGCGCGAAGCTCGGTTCGCACCTGGCTGTACAAGATCGCGACCAACGCCTGCCTGGACGCGATCGCGCGCCGGCCCAAGCGGGTGCTCCCGGTCGACTACGGTCCCCCGACCGCGCCGACGGACGATCCCGGTCAGCCGCTCGTCGAGTCCGTCTGGGTCGAGCCGTATCCGGACGAGCGGCACGAGGTCGCGGACGGCTATGCCGCTCCCGAGGCCAGGTACGAGCAGCGCGAGGCGGTCGAGCTGGCGTTCATCGCTGCGCTCCAACACCTGCCGGCACGGCAGCGCGCGGTGCTGATCCTGCGCGACGTGCTGGGCTTCTCCGCCCGCGAGGTGTCGCAGTCGCTCGAGACGACGGTCGCGTCGGTGAACAGCGCCCTGCAGCGCGCCCGGAAGACCGTCGAGGATCGGCTTCCGGAACGGAGCCA
>DASSSO010000001.1:0-2464 GCA_035776735.1 Gaiellaceae bacterium
GCGCGCCTGCTTCGCCTGCTCGAGCGCGCTCCGCATGATCTCCTGCGTGACGCCGGTGATCTTGATGTCCATCTGGAGCGCGGTCACGCCCTCGCGGGTCCCGGCGACCTTGAAGTCCATGTCGCCGAGGTGGTCCTCCGCCCCCTGGATGTCGGTCAGGATCACGTAGTCGTCGCCCTCCTTGACGAGGCCCATGGCGATGCCGCCGACCGGCTCCTTGATCGGCACGCCGGCGTCCATCAGCGCGAGCGTCGAGCCGCAGACCGAGCCCATCGACGACGAGCCGTTCGACTCGAGCGTCTCGGAGACGATCCGGATCGTGTAGGGGAACTCGTCCGGCGCTGGGATCACGGCCTCGAGCGCCCGCTGGGCGAGCGCGCCGTGGCCGATGTCACGCCGCTTCGGGCCCCGCATGAACCCGGTCTCGCCGACCGAGTAGGGCGGGAAGTTGTAGTGGTGCATGTAGCGCCGCTCCTGCTCGAGCGAGAGGTCGTCGATGCGCTGGCCCTCCTTCGCGGTGCCCAGCGTGAGCAGCGACATGATCTGGGTCTGGCCGCGCGTGAAGAGCGCCGACCCGTGCGTGCGGGCCGACACGCCGACCTCGCACTCGATCGCCCGGATCTCGTCGGCGGCACGGCCGTCCGGCCGGCGCTTCTCGACGGCGATCTTCGTGCGGACGAGGTGCTTGTAGATCGCCTCGGCGGCCCGCTTGACGAACTGGCGCGTCAGGCCGTCCTTCACGACCGGCGCGTCGCCGTCCACGGTGGCCGGGCCGACCGGGAACGGCAGCTCGACCGTCTCGATGATCCGGTCGAAGAGCAGCGCCCGCTTCGCCGACTTGAGCTCCTTCGAGTCCTGCTCCGCGTCGGTGAGCGCCCGCAGGTCGTCCTCGAACTGTCGCCTGACCGGCTCCTCGACGACCGCGAGCCGGATCTTGTCGAGCAGCATGTCGAGCGACATCCGGTGCTGGAGCTGCCGGAGGATGTCCTCCTCCGTGGAGCCCATCTCGAGCGGCGGGCACTCTTCGAGGAGGATCTCCTCGACGATCGCGCTGCCCTCGCGAAGGCCCTCGCTCAGGATCCGCTCGCGGATCCGGTCGCCGAAGCGCTCCTCCAGGTCGGCGGTCAGCTGCTGGTCGAGCCACTTCGCCTTGCCGGCCTGCTCCCGCAGCTCCTCCTGCGCCTCGCAGATCCTGATGATCTCCGCATGCGCGAGGTCGAGCGCCTCGAGCAGCAGGCTCTCGGGGATCTCCTCCGCGCCGGCCTCGACCATCGTCAGCCCTTCCTTCGTGCCGACGACGATCAGGTCGAGCGTGCTCTCCTCCATCTCCTGCAGCGTCGGGTTGACGGTCAGCTCGTCGTTCAGCCGGCCGACCCGGACCGCGCCCACCGGGCCGATGAACGGCAGCGGCGAGATCATCAGCGCGGCGGACGCGCCGTTGATGCAGAGGAGGTCGTGCGGCACGACCATGTCCGCCGACAGCACCGTGCAGATCACCTGCACCTCGTTCTTGTAGCCCTTCGGCCAGAGCGGCCGGATCGGGCGGTCGATCATCCGCGCGGTCAGGATCGCGCGCTCGGTCGGGCGTCCCTCACGCTTGAAGAACCCGCCGGGGATCTTGCCGGCGGCGTACATCCGCTCCTCGACGTCGACCGTCAGCGGGAAGAAGTCGGCACCCTCGCGGGCCTCCATCCGGCCCTGGGCGGTCGACAGCACCATCGTGTCGCCGGAGCGCACGACGACGGCGCCGTCGGCCTGCTTGGCCAGCTTCCCCGTCTCGAAGGAAAATTCCTGCCCGCCGATCTCGACCGAGACGCGCGTCGGGCCCTCTACTGCAATGCTCATCTGTCCTCCACTCTTCGTGGAAGGTGGAGGTTTGGGTCAGCTCTTCGCGAGCCACGTCCCAGTGACTGTCACTGGGACACGGCCGGAAGGGCTCGCCCAAACTTCCACCCTCCGGTTGCTCCCTGCGCCTATCTCCGCAGACCGAGCTCCTTGATCAGGTTCCGGTAGCCCTCGAGATCCTTCTTCTGCAGGTAGTTCAGGAGCCGGCGGCGGCGGCCGACCAGCTTGAGCAGGCCGCGGCGCGAGTAGTGATCCTTCGCGTGTGTCCGCAGGTGCTCGGTGAGCTGGTTGATCCGCGCCGTCAACAGCGCAATCTGTACCTCGGCAGAGCCCGTATCGGCCTCCGCGCGGCCGTGCTTTCCGATGATCTCCTGCTTCGCTTCCTTGGTGAGGGTCACCTGTTGACCTCCTCTAGACGAATCCGCAGTCCCCGCCGAGCCATGCGGAAGCTGCATGGCGAGCCGGGTCTGCGGGCGCGGATAGGGTAGCAACGGATGAGAGCCGCCGTGGCTGCGGGACACCCCGCAACCGTCGACGCAGGCATCGAGATCCTGGAGGAAGGCGGAAACGCCGCCGATGCGGCTGCCGCCGCCTGCCTGGCCTCCTGCGTGGCGGAGAC
>DASSSO010000038.1:0-12355 GCA_035776735.1 Gaiellaceae bacterium
ACGCAGTCGTCGTGGCGCGACCAGGCCGCCTCGCCGCCCTCGAGCAGCGCCTCGAGCTCGGCGTGCGCGAGCTGCGTCCTCCGCTCGAGGTGGCGGTTCCGCCCGCGCGAGACGATCTCGCCGTCGAGGACGAGCACGGCGCCGATCGGCAGCTGCCCGGCCTCGCCGGCCGCCTCCGCCTCGGCCAGCGCCTCGCGCATGAAGCGCTCGCGGTCGCTCAGAGACCGCGCCCGAGCGCCGCTCAGCCGAGAGCCTCCCTGATCGCGGCGATCGCGGCTGTCTCGCCGGGCGCGACCTCTCCTTTCGCCTCCGCGACGGCCTCGGCCGTCTCCAGGGCGAGCCGGCGGTAGGCGTCGACCTCGTCCGGCGCCTTCGCGGTCAGGGTCGCGATCGCGGACCCCAACGCCTCGACCGTCTCTGCCTGGACCTCCTGCTGCGAAGCGGTCAGGCCGAAGCCGGTCCCGCGCATTGCGGCGAGCTCGCGAATGAACTGGCTCTCGTTCTGCTCGCGCTGCTCGGCGAGATGCTTCGCGATCGCACTCGCCTCGCCGAAGCTGTCCGTGAAGTCGCGGTCGCCGACGGAGACGAGCATCCCCGCGCCGGTCACGCCCTTCTGCATCGTCTCCCACTCGTCCTCGGTGAAATCTGCCTTGGTCGCCATCGAGCCTCCCTTGTGTCGTGTGGTGGGGCGGTCAGTGCCGGAAGTGTCTCCGGTGGGTGAAGACCATCGCGCCGCCGCCGGCCTCGACCGCGGCCACGACCTCCTCGTCCCGCTTCGCTCCGCCCGGCTGGATGATCGCCGCGACACCCGCCTGCAGTGCCGCCTCGGCGCCGTCGGCGAACGGGATGAACGCGTCCGACGCCAGCACGGCGCCGGCGAGGTCGTGCCCGTGCTCCCGCGCCTTCTCGACTGCGATCCGGACCGAGTCGACGCGGCTCGTCTGCCCGCCGCCGATCCCGAGCGTCTGCAGGTCCTTCGCGAGCACGATCGCGTTGGAGCCCACGTGCTTCGCCACGCGCCAGGCGAAGAGGAGGTCGCCCCAGACGGCCTCGCTCGCCTCGCCGCAGACGAGCTCCATCCCGCTCCGGTCGTCCACCTCACGGTCGCCGTCCTGGACGAGCAGCCCGCCGATCACCCGCTTGTAGTCGCGCTCGCCGAGATCGCCGCGCCGCCGCTCGCGGTCGAGCAGGATCCTCGTCGCCGGCTTCTGCCGCAGCGAATCGAGCGCCTCGTCCGCGTACTCAGGCGCGATCACGACCTCGATGAAGCGCTCCGCCAGCTCGCGGCCGAGCTCGGCCGAGACGGGCCGGTTCAGCGCGAGCACCATCCCGTACGCGGAGACCGGATCCGCCTCGTGCGCGCGCCGGAAGGCCTCCTCGAGCGAGCGCGACACGGCCACGCCGGCCGGGTTCGCGTGCTTGACGACGACTGCAGCCGGGAGCTGGAACTCGCCGAGCAGCCGCCGCGCCGCCGAGAGGTCGTTGAGGTTGTTGAACGAGAGCTGCTTCCCGTGCAGCTGGTCGATGCGCGAGAGCAGGTGGCGGCGGGCGCCCTCCTCCGCGTAGTACGCCGCGCGCTGGTGCGGGTTCTCGCCGTACGAGAGCTCGGCGACCTTCGTGAAGCTGGGGATGAACCGCTCGGGGAAGGCCTCCCGTCCCATGAACCAGTTCGCGATCGCCGTCTCGTAGGCGGCGGTCGTCGCGAACGCCTCGGCGGCGAGCCGGCGGCGCGTGTCCGGCGAGAGGCGGCCCGTCGTCTGCAGCTCCTCGAGGACCTCCGGGTAGCGCTTGGGCGAGCAGACGGGCGCGACGTGGGCGAAGTTCTTCGCGGCGGCGCGCAGCATGGACGGCCCGCCGATGTCGATCATCTCCACCGCGTCCGCCTCGGTGACGCCGTGGCGCGAAGCCACCTGCGTGAAGGGGTAGAACCCGACGCAGACGAGGTCGAACGGCTCGATCCCGTGCTCGTCGAGCGCCGCGAGGTCGTCCGGGTGGTCCCGCCGAGCGAGGATCGCCGCGTGGATGCGCGGATGGAGCGTCTTGACCCGCCCGCCCAGCATCTCGGGGATCTCTGTCAGCTCCTCGACCGGGGTCGCCTCGATCCCGCTCTCGGCGAGATGCGCGGCGGTGCCGCCGCTCGCGACCAGGTCGACGCCGAGGGCCTGGAGGCCGTGCGCGAACTCGACCAGCCCCGTCTTGTCCCAGGCGGACAGGAGGGCGCGCCGGATCACGCGATCAGGCTGCGGACGGTCTCGGGGAGCAGACGGTGCTCCACCTCCTGGACGCGTGCGCGCAGCGTCTCCACGGTGTCCCCCTCCAGCACCGGAACGGGCTCCGCGACGATGACCGCGCCGGTGTCGACGCCCTCGTCGACGTAGTGCACGGTCGCGGCCGTTTCCGCCACGCCCGCCGCGAGCACGTCCTCGATCGGCTGCGCGCCGGGGAAGTCCGGGAGCGGCGCGGAGTGGGTGTTGACGATGCGGCCCGCGAAGCGGTCGAGGAACGGCTTGCGGAGCAGGTGCATGTACCCGGCACAGACGACGAACGTCGCACCCTGCTCCTCGAGCCAGCGCCCCATCGCGTCGTCGCGCTCCTCCCGCGTCGCGAACTCCTCGAGCGGGAAGGCTTGTGTTGCAGCACCCGCCCTGCGCGCCCGTTCCAGCGCGGGGGCGCCGACCTTGTTCGACGCAACACAAGCGACGGGGAGGCCGGCGTCGAGCAGCGCCTGGAGGTTCGTGCCCTCGCCCGAGACCAGGACGCCGATCATGCGCGCACGATCCGGCCGATCGCGATGCCGCCCGACGGCTCGGGGACGACGGCGCAGTACCCGATGCCGAGGTTGAAGACGCGTCGCAGCTCGTCTTCCTCGACGTGCCGAGCGAGCCAGCCGAAGACCGGCGGTCGCTCCCAGCTCGCCCAGTCGATCTCGGCGCGGAGACCCTTCGGGACGACCCGCGCGAGGTTGCCCTCGATCCCGCCGCCCGTGATGTGCGCGAGTCCGTGCGCAACGTGCAGCGCCCGCACGTCCTCGAAGTACAGCCGGGTGGGGGCGAGGAGGTCGTCGCCCGTGTAGTCCTCGTCCTCCAGCACCCGCCGGACGAGCGTGAAGCCGTTCGCGTGGACGCCGGCGGACGGGAAGCCGACGACCACGTCGCCCTCCACGATCGCCGAGCCGTCGACCAGCCGGTCCCGCTCGACGACCCCGACACAGGTGCCCGCGAAGTCGAGCTCGTCCTCGCGGTAGATGCCGGGCAGCTCGGCGGTCTCGCCGCCGAGGAGCGCGACGCCGGCGGCGCGGCAGACGTCCGCGGCGCCTTCCACGAGCTCGGCGACCTCGTCCAGCGAGATCCGGTTGGCCGCGACGTAGTCGAGCAGGAAGAGCGGGTCGGCGCCCGTCGTGAGCACGTCGTTGATGCAGTGGGCGGCGAGGTCGGCGCCGCACGCCCGCAGCGCGCCACGCTCGCGGGCGAGGATCAGCTTCGTCCCGACTCCGTCGGTGGACGCGGCGAGGTACCGGTGCTCGTCCAGCGCGTAGAGCCCCGCGAAGGCGCCGAAGCCCTCCGCGCCCGTCGACTCGACCGCCGCCCGGAGCCGCTCGACGACCGAATCCGCCGTCGCGAGCGAGACTCCGGCGGCCGCGTACGTGCGTTCCTCCACCTGCCGGCGAGTCTAATAAGGACATCGGAAATGACGAACCTGACCGCTCTCCTCCCGCTCGCCGTCGTCGCCGTCATGTACTGGCGGCGGGCCCGGACGCTTGCAGCGCGCGGGACGCCGGTCGGGGCCTGGCGGCAGGTGAGCTTCGCGCTCGGGCTCCTCATCGCCGCGGTCGGCCAGCTGCTCCCGCTCGAGGACGAGCTCTTCTTCGTCCACATGCTCCAACACGTCCTGCTCGGCGACCTCGCGCCGCTCGCGATCGTGCTCGGGCTGACCGGGCCGCTGCTCCGGCCGATCCTCGCCGTCCCCTCCCTCTCCTGGCTGCGCGTGCTCGCTCACCCGCTCGTCGCCCTCCCGCTGTGGGCCGTGAGCCTCTACGCCTGGCATCTGCCCCCGCTCTACGAGGCGGCTGTCGAGCACGAGGCCGTCCACGCGCTCGAGCACCTGTTCTTCTTCGGGACGGGCGTGCTGATGTGGGCGGCCGTCGTCGAGGTGCTGCCCGGGCCCGAGTGGTTCGGCACGGGCTGGAAGTTCGGGTACGTCGCCGTCGTCCGGCTCCTGGAGACCGTCCTCGGCAACGTCTTCATCTGGTCCGGCGACGTGATCTACGACGTCTACGACCACGGCGAGGAGCACTTCGGGGTCGGCGCCCTTCAGGATCAGGGTCTCGCGGGGACGATCATGATGGTCGAGGGCTCCCTGGTCACGATCGGGGCGCTTGCGTGGCTGTTCCTCAAGCTCGCGCAGGAGGGGGAGCTCCGGCAGCGGCTGCTGGAGGAGGGCCTCGATCCGCGCACCGTGCGACGCGCGGTTCGCTACGGGCGCGGGGAGGAGCTGGAATCGGCCCGCTGAACTCCTGCCCACCCAGTTCTGCGGTCGAAAGGAGCAACACCATGTCGACACCAGACCAGCCGACGGAGCAGCAGACGGCGGCGCCGTCGCCACCGCCACCCTCGCGCCCGCAGGGGATGACGATCGACGTCGCGCGGCTGCCGATCCCCGGCAACGCGGAGTTCGCGCTCTACCTGGTCGCGCTGATCGTGGCCTGGATCGTCGTTTGGCCGACCGACACCCTCGACGCCTCGTCGTGGTTCCAGTTCTTCCTCTTCACGACGATCGCGTACCTGCTCTCGCGCGGGATCGCCAAGGCGAGCCGCGTGCTCGAGCAGTAGCCCTCAGGCGCGGGCGGGCTCGAACCGCATCTTCGCGAGTGTCCGGCCCGCGGGAACGCGGGTCGGATACTTGCGCGTGAAGCAGGCGCGGCAGAACTCGTTGGGCGGCCGGCGGGTCGCCGCCTGGACGCCCTCCAGCGACAGGTGCGCGAGCGAGGTCGCGCCGATCTCGCGTCGGGTGTCCTCGATCGTCTGGTCGGCGGCGACGAGCTGCTCGGTGTCGCCGAAGTCGATCCCGTAGAAGCACGGAGAGACGATCGGCGGCGAGGAGACGCGGACGTGCACCTCGGCCGCGCCCGCCTCGAAGAGCATCGCCACGAGCTGCCGCATCGTCGTCCCGCGGACGATCGAGTCGTCGACGACGATCACGCGCTTGCCGGCCACCTCGTCGAGCGGATTGAACTTCAGCCTGATCCCCTGCTCGCGCAGCCCCTGGTCGGGCTGGATGAACGTGCGGCCGACGTAGCGGTTCTTGATCAGCCCCTCGTTGAACGGGATGCCGGAGGCACGCGCGAAGCCGATCGCAGCCGGCGTCCCGGAGTCCGGCACGGGCATCACGAGGTCAGCCTCGACCGGGGCCTCGGCCGCGAGCGTCTCGCCCATTCGCACCCTCGCCCCGTGCACCTCGACGCCCTCGAGCCGCGAGTCCGGGCGGGCGAGATAGATGAACTCGAACAGGCACAGCCTCCCTTCCGGGTGCGCGACCTGCTCGCTCTCGACCCCGCCGTCCACGAGCACGAGCTCGCCCGGCCGGAGCTCGCGGACGGGCTCTGCGCCGACGAGATCGAGCGCGCAGCTCTCGGACGCGAGCACCCAGTCGTCGCCGAGGCGGCCGAGGACGAGCGGGCGGAACCCGTAGGGGTCGCGGAAGCCGACGAGCTTTCCGTCGGAGAGCGCCACGACCGTGGTCGCCCCGTCGACCCGCTCGAGCGTGTGGGCGACGGCGTCCGTGAGCGGCGCGGGGTCGTTCGCGATCAGCGCCGCGATGATCTCGGAGTCCGAGCTGGACGCGAGGCGGACGCCGTCTGCCTCCAGCTCCTCGCGCAGCTCCTCCGTGTTCGTGAGGTTGCCGTTGTGGCCGAGGGCGACCGTCCGCGCCCGCCCGTGGTGGACGAGCGGCTGGGCGTTCGCCCACCTCGTCGAGCCGGTGGTCGAGTAACGGGTGTGGCCGATCGCGAGCTGCCCGTCGAGGCCGTGCAGCGTCTGCTCGGAGAAGACCTGCGGCACGAGGCCCATGTCGCGGACGACGGTCAGTCGGCCGCGGTCGGAGACGGCGATGCCGGCCGACTCCTGGCCGCGGTGCTGGAGCGCGAAGAGCCCGAAGTAGGTGACGCGGGCCACGTCCCGCTCCGGCGCTCGGATGCCGAAGAGGCCGCACATCTAGACCCGGCCCACTTCCTCGGCGAAGTCGGGGACGTGGTCGCCGGCGAGGACGAAGCGGACGGTGTCAGGGTCGGGCACGTCCAGGTCGGCGCTGACCCCGCTCCACTCGGCCATCTCCCGGAGGGCCGTCTCGAGCCCGCCGTCGGAGACGTCGTGGACGAGCGAAAGCCCGGCTGCCGCGCGCCAGACGAGCCCGATCAACTTCGTCTCCGAAGCGAGCCACTCTTTCCCAAGTAACACAGTGTTACTTGCCCCTCGAACCACGCCGACCTTGTCCCCTCGGCGCCAGCGGCGCGGGACACGGGTCACGTCCTCGACGAGCCCGACGCAGCCGACGACCGGCGTCGGCGGGATCGAGCGGCCGTCCGTGTCGTTGTAGAGCGAGACGTTTCCGCTCACGACCGGGATCCCGAGCGCCTCCGCCGCCTGGGCGATCCCCTCGATCGCCTGCTCGAGCTCCCAGGCGATCTCCGGCTTCTCGGGATTGCCGAAGTTCAGGCAGTCCGTGAGGCCGATCGGCTCGCCCCCGACGCAGGCGACGTTGCGCGCCGCATCGAGCACCGCCAGCGCGCCGGCGCGAAACGGGTCGCGCTCGCCGACCGGCGGGCCGTCGAGCGAGACGGCGAGGCCGCGCCGCCCGTCCAGCCGGAGGACGGCCGCGTCGAGGCCGGGCCGCCGCACCGTCCGGGAGCCGACGAGGTGGTCGTAGCGCTCGTAGATCCAGCGCCGGCTCCCCAGGTTCGACTCGGCGATCGGCGCCCGGCTCGTCTCCTTCGGACGGGTCTCGACCCGGTAGCGCGGGCACTCGTCGGTCAGCAGCGCCGCCGGGATCTCGCCGACCAGCTCGCCGCCGTGGAACGCGCGCAGATCGCCGGTGTCCGTCACTTCGCCGATCACGGCGTGCGCCAGCTCCCACCTCTGACAGACCGCGAGCACGTCGTCGAGCCGGTCCGGCCGGACGACGGCCACCATCCGCTCCTGGCTCTCGGAGATCATGACCTCCCAGGCCTCCAGCTCCTCGCGGAGCGGTACCCGGTCGAGGTCGACGTCGACGCCGGCCCCGTCGCGCGCCATCTCGGCAAGTGAGGACGCGAGCCCGGCGGCGCCGCAGTCCTGCAGCGACTCCACGAGCCCGCGCTCGACGAGCTCCAGGCTCGTCTCGATCAGCTTCTTGCCGGTGAACGGATCCCCGATCTGGACGGACGGCCGCTTGTCCGAGTCCTCCTCGCCGAGCTCCTGGCTCGCGAGCACGCTCGCGCCGCCGATCCCGTCCCGGCCGGTCGTGGCCCCGTAGAGCACGACCAGCCCGCCGGTCAGCGTCGCCTTCGCGCGGGTCAGACGCTCGACGGGGAGGAGCCCGACGCACATCGCGTTCACGAGGCAGTTGCCGGCGTACGCCTCGTCGAAGACGGCCTCGCCGCCGACAGTCGGGACACCGACGCAGTTCCCGTAGTGGCCGATCCCCTCGACCGCCCGCTCGAACATCCAGCCGGGCTCGCCGAACCGCAGGCCGTCGAGCAGCGCGATCGGACGGGCGCCCATGGCGATCACGTCGCGCAGGATCCCGCCGACCCCGGTCGCGGCGCCCTGGAACGGCTCGACCGCCGAGGGATGGTTGTGGCTCTCGACCTTGAAGGCGACCGCCTCGCCGCCGCCGAGGTCGAGCACGCCCGCGTTCTCCCCGGGCCCCTGCAGGACCCGCTCCCCCTCAGACGGCAGGCGCCGGAGCAGGAGCGCGGAATGCTTGTAGCCGCAGTGCTCCGACCAGAGCAGCGAGAACACGGCCAGCTCGAAGTCGTTCGGCTCCCGCCCGAGCAGCTCGCAGATACGGTCGAACTCCCCGTCCGTGAGACCGAGCGCACGGTGGAGCGGCTGTTCGGCGACCCGCGTCAGGAGTCTGAGAATAGTCGCCCTGACGGACGCGTTACCTTGGAGCAGTGAGCCGCCGCTATCTGCCGCTCCTGCTCCTCCTCGCCCTGATCTGGGGCTCGTCGTTCATGTTCATCGAGATCGCGCTCGACGATCTGTCGCCGGCCGCGACGATGACGGGGCGGCTGCTCTTCGCCTCGGCGGCGCTCGGGGCGTTGCTCGTCGCACGCCGCGGCTTCCGCCAGGCCGTCCGCTGCGTGCGCGACTTCGGCCGGGCCGGCCTCGTGCTCGGCGTGATCAGCACGGCGCTGCCCTTCTGGCTGATCGCGTGGGGCCAGACCCGGATCGACTCCGGTATCGCGGCCATCGGCAATGCCTCGATGCCGATTTTCGTCGCCCTGCTTGCGATGCGGTTCGCCCAGCACGAGCGCGTGACCGGCCTGCGCGCGTTCGGGCTCGTCCTCGGGATCCTCGGCGTCGGCGTCCTCGTCGGCGTCGACCCGGCCGGCGGCTGGGCGGGCGCGGTCGGCACGCTGGCCGTCATCCTCGCCTCGATCTCCTACGCCGCCGGCTCGCTCTACAGCCAGTTCAAGCTCGGGGACTCGTCCGGCCTCCTCGTCTCGACGGCGTCCGTCGTGTGGGGGACGGTGGCCATCCTTCCTTTCGGCATCGCGCAGGGGCCGACCGGCGTCCCGAGCTGGGAGGCCGTCGCTTCGGTCGCCGTCCTCGGGCTCGCCGGCACGGCGCTAGGCCTGCTGATGTACCTGCGCCTGCTCGAGGATCACGGCTCGGCGAAGGCCAGCCTCGTCGTCTACCTGCTCCCGGTGGTCGCCCTCTTCTACGGCGCCGTCTTTCTGGACGAGCCGGTGCGGGTGACGGCGCTCGTCGGGCTCGCGCTGATCCTCGGCGGGGTCGCGCTCGGCTCCGGGCTCGTCCGGCCGCTTCGCCGCCAGGAGGCGGTTCCCGCCCCGACGCGGTGACCGTCGAGGGCGACGGACTGCGGCTGCGGCGGGCGACGGACGCGGACGTCGACTTCGTCGTCTGCCTGCTCAACGACGACGACACGGCGCCGTTCCTCGCCGCCTCGCGGACGCGCGACCGCGAGGGCGTGCTCGCCGACGTGCGGGCGTCGACCGAGGAGCCCGGCGCCTCCGGCCTCTTCGTCATCGAGGTGCCGGACGGGGACGGCTGGTCGCGGGCGGGGATGATGGAGTTCTCGGTCGCGAACCGCCGCAGCCGCATCGCGCGTCTCGGCGGCCTCGCCGTCCATCCCGGATTCCGCGGCAGCGGGTTGGCGGACGCCGCGGCGCGCATCCTCCAGCGCCACCTCCTCTTCGAGCTCGACTTCCACCGCCTCGAGCTCGAGTGCTACGGCTTCAACGACCGGGCCATCCGCCACGCCGAGCGCGCGGGCTTCCGGCGGGAGGGGGTGAAGCGCAAGGCCTACTGGCGCCACGGCGAGTGGGTCGACGGGATTCTTTTCGGGCTGATCCGGGAAGATCTGGAGCGATGAGGCTCGCGCTCGTGAGCTCTCTGGCCGCGCTCGTCGTGGCCCCTCTGGCCGCACAGGCCGCGCAACCCCCGACGAGGTGGGCAGTCACCCTGACCGGTCGCGTGACCGAGTCTTACTCGTACTCGCGGTTCCTGCGCGATCCCGAGTGCGTGATCAGCCGGATGGGCTCGGCCAAGCGCGAGCTCGTGGTCCGCAGCGTTCGCCCGACGACGATCAGCGTGCGCGAGGCGGGCACTCGTGTCGTCTACCGGCCGTCCTCCGTGGCGCGCGTCTCGGTCAGGACCGTGCCGGGGCAGGGGTGGTGGAGCGAGCTCCGCCGGTGCCGGGGGAACCAGCTCGAGAAGCGGAGCGGCATCTGCCCGGCGAGGCCGCCGTCCTCGCGCGTGGTCTCCGCCACGTTTCGCCGGTGGGGAACGAATCGGATCGCCTTCCGGCCCCGGCCGGCACGGCCCGTCGCTCTCTGCGGAGCCGGCCGCAGCGTCACGCCCGACGCCTGGCTGCACGTGGCGCCGGGACGCGCCGACGAGGTCGCGCTCGCCCGGGGCTCCCGCCTGCGCGTGACCGCCCGCGCAGCGACGACCCGCGACGGGAACATCGTCGAGGAGCCCGAGTTCACGGTCGGGGAGAACCTCCGCGTGGCCTGGACGCTTCGGTTTCGCCGTCTCGGCTAGGCCCTTGGAGCTGATCCACACCTGCTACCGCTGTTGAACCCCTTGAGGGCTCGGAGCGCCGGAACTCAGGCTGCTTCAGGCATCACCTTGTTGGGGGGCGCGTGCTCGGCCCGCGCGGCCGATGATTCGCTCAGGGCGACCTTCGTCTCGAACAGCTCCACGAAAGGACTGCGGCGGTTGGGCACTTTTCGAGTACTCGTGGCCGACGACCACCGGCTCATGCTGGCGGCGGTGCGGCGCGCGCTCGCAGAGGCGGAGGATCTCGAGATCGTTGGAGAGGTTTCGGTCGGCAGCCGCGTACTCCCCGCAGTGCGCGAGACGCATCCCGACGTCGTGCTCCTCGACCTGCGGATGCCTGAGCTCGACGGTCTCACGTGCCTTGCGCGACTCCGCAAGCACGATCCCACCATCGCGGTCGTGATCCTCTCGAGCTACAGCGACGAGGCGCAGATCGAGGCCGCGCGGGAGGCTGGTGCACTCGGCTACATCGTCAAGACGATCGAGCCGGTGGATCTCCCGGCGGTTCTTCGGAGTGCGCTCTCAGGCGGTCCGTTCACGGTCTGGGGCGAAGAGGTTCCGCAGTCCGTCGGTCCGGCAGGAACAGTCGCCCTGAGCGAGCGCGAGACCGTGGTCTTGGAGGCGGTGGCACGCGGGCTCTCCAATCGAGAGATCGGTCGGGAGCTATGGATCAGCGAGCAGACGGTCAAGTTCCACCTGCGCAACCTCTACCGGAAGCTCGGCGTCTCGAGCCGAACCGAGGCGGCTCGGTACGCCTACAGCTCGGGCATCGTCGCTGCGCTGACGGCCGACACGGCGTAGCCGCCCGTCGCACATGAACCGACGCTTGCTGTCCGATGCGTGCGAGCCGGGGCTGGCCGCGGCGAACGAGCGGCTGCTCGTTCGTCTGGGATTCGACCTGCACGACGGTCCACTCCAGCAGGTGTATGCACTCGCGCAGGACGTTCGTCTGCTTCGCGAACAGATGGTCGACTTGGTAGCGAGCGAGCACCGCGCGACGCTCGTCGGCCGTATCGCCGACCTCGAGTCGCAGCTCGCAGAGCTCCATCAGGACCTGCGCGATCTGGCGCACTCGCTCGAACCGCGCTCGCTTCTTCAACAGCCGCTGCCGGACGCGGTCGAACGAGAGCTTGCGGCCTTCAACCGCCGCACGGGTATCTCGACCTCCATCGTGGTAGAAGGATCCTTCGACGCACTCACTGCCTCCCAGAGGATCGCGCTCTTGCGGGTCCTCCAAGAGGCGTTGAGCAACATCAGGCACCACAGCGGGAGCCGCGAGGTCGCCCTGACCCTGCGCGAGGAGGCTTACAAGGGGGTTTGCATGGAGATTCGTGACGACGGCCGCGGCTTCGACCCCTCCGCCGTGGTGCCGGCCGAGGACGGACAGAGCGGCATCGGCCTCGTCGGCATGCGCGCGCGCCTCCGGCTGCTCGGCGGCAGCCTCGAGCTCGAGAGCGCGCCCGGCGGCCCGACAACTGTGAGGGCGACACTGCCGCGCTGGCTTCCGCTGGCGGCGCAGTCCGCCTGAGCCGGCTTTCGCGCGAGACCACACGCTTGGGTAGAAGCACCCGCCCAGATGACGGAAGGCGGCTGCGAGAGCGGCGAGCATGCTCCGGTCATGGCGAGTTGGGACGACTCGAGTCCGCCGCTGGAGAGCATGGCCAGACCGCCCGAACCGGAGGCCGGCTTGGCCACGGCCGTGGAAAGCGCTCGCCGCCTCCTGGAGCAGTTGCTCACGCGGCGGCCGGCCGACGACTGGTCACCCCTCCCTAAGCCGTAAACAGGCGTCAGGAAGGTTGCGTTACTACCTCTTCGACGAGCACGAACTACCCTTTCCGACTCGGTGTGACGCCCGGCGGCTCGGGATACTGAATGCAGCGATCCGATGAAGCTTGTGATCAGTCACCCCGAGCTGGCGACCGCCCTCGCCTCCGCCCTGAGCGACGCTGATTGCGTCGCCACGTGCATTGAGAGTGACACGCTCGAGGTGCTCGTACCCTGGCATCTGGACGGCGGCAACAGGGCGCAAGCCGCGGCGGAGCTGCTGTTCTTCGTCAAGGCCTGGGCGTCGA
>DASSSO010000111.1:0-12825 GCA_035776735.1 Gaiellaceae bacterium
GCGTCGGCCCGTTCTCGAGCACGATGTCGACACAGTCGTCCGGGTTGTCACGGCAGTAGATCCAGCCGCGGAAGCTGGCCTTCAGGAACCGCTTCGCGACGTCCTGGTTCGCCTCGTCCGCGATCCAGTCGCCGCGCACGAAGATCCCGTCCTCCATCGCCCCGGTCCCGAGGTCGGACATCTTGAAGACGTTCAGCTCGTCCTCGGTGTACAGCTCGCCCGTGTCCGGGTCCTCGACCTCGAGCACCTGCGCGAGCTCGTTGTACGTCATCGCCGCGGCCGCGTCGACCTCGCGGTTCAGGAACAGGTTCATGTCGAACGGCTGCGCCACGATCTCGGCGTCCGTCTGCGGGTCGATGCCGTTCTTCGTCAGCGCGGCGAAGAGCTTGTGCTCGTTCCCGCCGAGCCAGACGCCGACCTTCTTGCCCTCCAGCTTGGTGATGTCGTCGAGCCCGCTGTCGGCCCACGTGATCTCCGTCATGCCGGAGCGGGCGAACACCTGCGCGATGTTGACGATGTTCTGGCCCTTGTCGCGTGTGGCGAGCGTGCTGTCGAGCCAGTTGATGCCGAACTCGGCCTGCCCGCCCAGCACTACCTGCTCGGGGACGATGTCCGGGCCGCCCGGCCGGATGTCGACGTCGAGGCCCTCGTCCTCGTAGTAGCCCTGGTCGAGCGCCGCGTAGTAGCCGGCGAACTGCGCCTGCACGACCCACTTCGACTGGAGCGTGACCTTGTCGAGGTCGCCCTCGGCGCCCCCATCGTCGTCGTCGCCGCCGCAGCCGGCGAGCGCGAACATGGCCGCGGCTGCGAGCGCAGCGATGGACCACCACCTGTTTCTCCTCATCCACTTCCCCTTTCCGTGCGAATCGGCGGTTCTCTCCACTACTCCGCGGTCCCCCGTGCCGACGGATGCCAGCCCATCGTAAGGCGCTCGACGGCCGCGACCGCGCCGTAGAACAGGATCCCGAGGATGCTGGCGGCGACGATTGCCGCCCACGCCTCCGTGAAGGCGAAGACGCCGGCCTGCCGCCGGATCTGGATTCCGAGCGCATCCTGCGAGCCGCCGAAGTAATCGCCCACGATCGCGCCGATCATCGCGAGTACGGTGGCGACCTTCAACCCGGTGAAGATGTAGGGAAGGGCGTTCGGGAAGCGGACCCGGCGGAAGATCGCGAGCTCGCCCGCCGCGTAGGAGTGCATCAGCTCGATCTGCTGCGGCCGCACGGAGGTGAGGCCGCGGATCGTGTTCACGAGCACCGGGAAGAAGCAGAGCACCGCGGCGATCACCATCTTCGAGGTCTGGTTCAGCGTCCCGAACCAGTTGTTCGTGATCGGCGCGAAGGCGATGATCGGGACGGCGTTCGCGGCGATCGCGAACGGCATCAAGGCCGTCGCCAGCCGTCGCCAGCGGGCGAGAACGAGGGCGACGAGGATCGCCGCCGAGCAGCCCAGCACCCAGCCGCCGAACGCCTCCTCGAACGTGAACCAGGCGGCGCCCCACAGCGTCTCGCGCTCGGTCCAGAGCGTCTGGACGATGTCCGACGGCGGCGGGAGCAGGAAGTTCTGGATGTCGAGGCCGCGGACGAGCCCCTCCCAGAGCGCGATGCCGGCGACGAAGACGACGACGGCCGGGAACCAGTCCCAGAGGCCGCGGCCGACGCGCGCGCCCAGCGTCCCGCGGGGGATCGGCTCGACGACGGTCGAGCTCACAGCCCCTCCTCGGCGACGATGAACTGCTCCTCGTCCTCGGGCTCCTCGACCTCGAAGCCTCCGCCCTTGCGCAGCAGCAGCCGCACCTCGCGGATCAGCTCCGCGAAGCTGGGCTCCTCGCGCGTCTCGGCGCCGCGAGGCTGGGGGAGGTCGACGTCGACGACCCCCACGATCTTCCCCGGACGGGCCGACATCACGACGACGCGGGTGGAGAGGAAGACGGCCTCCGCGATCGAGTGGGTGACGAAGATGACGGTGCTGCCGCTCTGCTCCCAGATCCGGAGCAGCTCGAGGTTCAGGCGCTCGCGTGTCATCTCGTCGAGGGCGCCGAACGGCTCGTCCATCAGGAGGAGCGCCGGGTGGAAGGAGAGCGCCCGCGCGATCGAGACCCGCTGCTGCATGCCGCCGGAGAGCTGCCAAGGGTGGTGCTTCTCGAAGCCCTTCAGCTCGACGAGGTCGACGAGCTCCTGGACGCGCTCGCTCCGCCTCCGCCGGTCCCAGCGCAGGGTCTCGAGGGGAAGGGCGATGTTCTTTTCCACGGTGCGCCAGTCGAAGAGCACCGCGTCCTGGAAGACGATCCCGTAGTCGCGGTCGAGTCGCGCCTGGTGCGCGCTCTTGCCGTTGACGACGACGTCGCCTCGGCTCGGCTGGATCAGGTCGCCGACGATCCGGAGCAGGGTCGACTTGCCGCAGCCGGACGGCCCGATGAGGGAGATGAACTCGCCGGGGCGGATCTCGAGGTCGATCTCCTCGAGCGCGCGGACCTGCCCCTGCCCGAACTCCTTCGAGACCTTGCGGAGCTCGACGACGCTCGCCCGCTCGTTCACGCGACGTGCTCCGGGGCCCGGCGGACGACGATCTTCTCCACCACGACGACGACGAGGAAGAAGGCGATCCCCAGCGCGGCGGCGACGAGGTTCGTCGCCCAGAGGTTCTCCGGGGTCGTCGAGTAGTACTGGTTGAAGTTCAGGATCGCGCCGCCGAGGCCGTCCTGGATCGAGGCGGGCAGCTCGCCGATGATCGCGCCGACGACGCAGGCCGTCGCGGAGATCTTGAAGGCGGCGAAGAGGTAGGGGAGGGACGCCGGGAGCCGCAGCCGCCAAAGGATCTGCGCCGGGTTCGCGGCGTAGGAGCGCATCAGCTCGAGCGCTCTCGGATCGACGGAGGTGAGCCCGCGCAGCGTGTTGATCGTGACCGGGAAGAAGGTGAGGTAGGCGGCGATCACCGAGACCGAGAACCAGTCCGGGAAGCCGCGGCCGCCCATCCAGACCACGACCATCGGGGCGACGGCGAGGATCGGGATCGTCTGGGAGGCGACGATGTAGGGCAGGAACCCGCGCTGCAGCAGCCGGGAGTGCGCGAGCAGGACGCCGAGCCCGAAACCGATCGACGCGCCGAGCGCGAAGCCGACGGCCGCCTCCTTCGCCGTGAAGAGCGCGGCGTCCCAGAGCACCTCGATCAGCAGCGGCCCGTTCCTCCGCGAGGGCTCGAAGAGCTGGCCGACGATGTCGTGGATATGGGGGAAGGTCTTGTCGTTGACCACGAACGCGCCGATCTGGAGCCCCGTCCGCTCGCCGAACCACTTGAACCCCTCCCAGAGGCCCCAGAGGGCGACGAGGACGGCGGCCATCGTCCCGAGCTGCGCCGCGACGGGGCGCCAGGGCGGGATGCGCCCCGGCTGCTCGGCGGCAACGGTCGCCATGGAGGAGATACCTAGCAGGTTTTAAGCTGGCATCCGATGGCTCTGGATCCCGGCCGCACCGTCTCCGAGCTGAAGGAGCTCCGCGAGCTGACGGGGAACGAGGACGGCGCCCAGCGCGTCGCCTGGACCGACACCTGGGTGAAGGCGCAGGAGTGGATGGCCGCGAAGCTCGAGGGCACGGGCGCGGAGACGGCGTTCGACGAGGCGCGGAACCAGTGGTGGACGCTGCGCGGCCGGTCGGAGAAGGAGCTCCTGATCGGCGGGCACCTCGACTCGGTGCCGAACGGCGGCTGGCTGGACGGGGCGCTGAACGTCGTCGCCGGCTCGGAGGTGCTGCGGCGGATCGCGGAGGAAGGCGAGCCGCCGGTGACGGTCCGGCTGGTCAGCTGGGCCGACGAGGAGGGCGCGCGGTTCGGGCGCTCGCTCTTCGGGTCGAGCGCGGCGGGGGGCTCGATGCGCGACCAGGACGAGCTCCGCCAGCTCACCGACCGCGAAGGGGTCTCGCTGCCCGAAGCGATCGGCGCGCACGGAGTCGACCTCGACCGGGCGACGGAGGCGGCGAGCCAGCTGGAGAACGCCGCCGCCTACCTCGAGCTGCACATCGAGCAGGGGCCGGTGCTCGAGTCGATGGATCTCCCGCTCGGCGCCGTGCTCGGCACCTTCGGCGTCGAGCGCCACCGAGTCGTCTGGCGCGGCCAGGCCGCCCACGCCGGCTCCACGCCCATGGACCAGCGGCGCGACGCGCTCGCCGGCGCGTCGAAGCTCGCGCTCGAGCTCCGCCACATCGCGGCCCGCGCGGGCGGCGGTGCGGTCTGCACCTCGGGCGGGGTCGTCTGCCACCCGGGGATCGTCACGTCCGTGGTCGAGACCGCCGAGCAGCTCCTCGACCAGCGCCACCTCGACGCCGCCACGCTCGCCTCGATGCTCGAGGACGCGAAGGAGCGGTGCAGGCAGTTCGCCGAGGAGGAGGACGTCGGGGTCGAGTTCGAGCGGATCTGGAACATCGAGCCGATCCTCTTCCACGAGCAGCTGATCGAGTTCGCCGACGAGGCGATCACCGAGGTCGCCGGGCAGTCGCACCGGCTGCCGAGCGGGCCGCTGCACGACGCGGCAGAGGTCTCGCGCGCCGGGATTCCGACGGTGATGCTCTTCGTCCAGAGCCTCCGCGGGCTCTCGCACACGAAGCTCGAGGACACGAAGGAGGAGCACCTCGTGCTCTCGGTGCAGGCGCTCGACCGGCTCGCCACGAAGACGATCGGCTGGCTCGCAGAGGACTAACAGATCCAGCCGTTCGTGCCGATAAGCACGGAGGCATGGACGAGCCGCACGTCCACCTCTTCATCCGCCGCTCGGCCGAGTACGGAAGGCGGATCGGCCCGGTCGCGTTCGCGGCGGGCGCGGGCGGCTTCCTCGTCTGGCTGATCTCGCTCGACGCCGCGCCCACGGTCGGCGCCGTCGGCTGGCTCGTCGGGTTGTGCGGGATGATGGTCGCGCTCTCGGCGGCGCTCGCCTCGGCGGTGGGGCTGCTCTCGCCGGACGGCCGCGGCTACGCCGCGCGCGGTCTCCTGGCCTCGGCGCTCGGGATCCTCATCCCGGCCGCCTTCGCCTTCGTCGTCATCTCGTTCGTCTGGAACTAGCGAGCGCGGGCGCTCCGAGGCGCTCGCGGTTGCGCAGCGCGAAGACCAGCGTCGCGGTCGCCGTCAGCACGAATCCGGCGAGCACGAAGAGGTCCGCGAGGTTGAACGCGACCGCGCCGAGCGCGATCGGGTTCGGCACGCCGGGCCAGAGCGCGAGCGAGACGAGGTTGCCCGCTGCGCCTCCCGCGAGGACGCCGCCGGCGACTGCGATCGAGAGCGATCCCGTCGCCAGGATCGCTGCGACCCAAACGGAGGCGAGGACGAGCACGAACGCGACGTAGCCGCCGGATCGCGGATGGACGTATGCCGCCTCGCCGCCGGCCTTGTGCGCGAGGTCGAGCGCGCAGAGCGCGATCGCGGTGCCGGCGAGCGCGACGGGCCTCACGCTCGAAGCCTAGGTCGAACGCTCGGGCCGCTGCCGGACATGAACGGTCCAGAGCCCCAGGTGCTGTGATTCGCGAGGAGGCGTTGGATGCCGGAAAGCGAGCGCGAGAGACGACGGCGGTTCGACGAGCTATTCGCGTCGTACGGCCCGGACGTCGTCGCGTACTGCGGCTGGCGGGCCGGCTCCGCGAGCGACGCGCAGGATGCCGTGGCGGATGTCTTCCTCACCGCGTGGCGGCGCCTCGACGACCTGCCGGAAGGGGACGCTGCGCGGATCTGGCTGTATGCGACCGCCCGGCGGGTGATCGCGAACCAGCGCCGGTCGAGCCGCCGGCGCGAGGCGCTACGCGAACGGCTGACGCTCGAGGCGGCGTCTCGCCCGTACGACGACGGCGCAGGCGCGGAGGGGACACTCGTGTACGAAGCCCTTCGTCGCCTCGGCCCGCCGGACCGTGAGGTGCTGCTGCTTGCCGAGTGGGAGGGCCTTTCGCCCGCTGAGATCGCGGCGGTCCTTCGCTGCCGCGGGGTGACCGCACGGGGGCGGCTGCACCGGGCCCGGCGTCGGTTCCGCGCGGTCTTCGAAGAGCTGGTCGACCGGGAGAGCGCCACGACGATCAAGGTTTCGCAAAGGAGGATTCATGAGCACGTCTGAGAGCCTCGAGGCCCTTCGCCGGGCCAATCCGCGCGCCGCGGCCGGCTTCGCGCAGTCGGTCGAGGCCGCCGCCGGTGCCGTGCGGGCCCGGATCGACGCCGGCACGCCCGATCCCGTCACAGCGTCACCGCGCCGGCGCGTACGACTCGTGCGCCTCGTCGCGGCCGGTGCTGTGCTCGCAGCAGCGGCCGGCGTCGCCGCATCCACGATCGAGTCGCCCCGTGGCGGCCCGGGGGTCGAGGACGCGGCCGCCGCCGTCCGGAAGGCGGCGACGGTCACGGCGGCCGCCGCTCAGCGCTCGGGCACTGCGGTCGTCCGGATCACGCACAACGGCGAGGTCTGGGCCGGCACCACGATTCGCTGGCACGGCCGAGACCTCGCCGTCTCTCGCGATGCCCCGCAGAATCCGCTCAGAAAGGCCGGGGACGGGCTCCTGGTCGTCGGCGGAACCGTGTACGGCCGCGACCCGCGCACCGGCGACTGGCTCGCTCAAGGTACGCCCGCGAACATCGATCCGGGTAGCGGGACGACTCCCGCCGAGTACCTCGCTGCCGTGCGCGAGGACGTGGGCGGCGTGACGCTGCGCCGGATTGCCGGCGGTCTGACGGGGCTCACGAGCAGCCGCCTGGACGGCTCGACCGTCTACCGCGGCTCCGTCGCGGCGGGGATGATCGCCAGGGAGACGGGGTTCAAGGAAGGCCAGACGATCCGCGTGTTTCCGTTCGGCTACGTGGCGCACGACGAGGCCGCGGACCCGAACGCCCTGCTCGACGCAGAGGTGACCGTCGGTGCCGAGGGGGTGGTCCGTGAGATCGCCCTGAGCTGGGGACGGTGGACATACACGGTGACCTACCTGAGGTTGGGCGCGACCCCGCAGCTGGTGGCACCGAAGAACGCGCGAGACCTGGTCAAGGAACGGCTTCGTGCCGTCGGGGGCGAATAGCGATCACGACAGCCGGACGAGCGCGACGCCGCCCGCGAGCAGGGCGACGCCGACGAGGCGCAGCGGCGTGATCGGGTTCTCTTCGAACCCGACCCACCCGTAGTGGTCGACGAGGAGCGAGGCGACGGCCTGGCCGGCGAGGATCAGCGCGACGAGGGTCGCTGCGCCCAGCTTCGGCGCCGTGACGATCGAGCCGAGCACGTAGAACGCGCCGAGGACGCCGCCGATCCAGACCCACCACGGAGCGTCGCCGGCGCGATCCGGGACCCCCCGCTGGGCGACCAGCACGGCGACGAGGAGCGCGGCCGCGCCGACCACGAACGAGACGAACGCCGCGCGCAGCGACCCGCCCAGCCACTGAGCCAGCTGGGCGTTGATCCCGAACTGGATCGGCAGCATCGCGCCCGCGAGCAGCGCGAAGACGAGATAGGTCCAGATTGCCACCGGGGAGGTTTCAAGAGAAAATGGCGGTTTCCCTGCCCGGTTCACGAGGAGGCCCCATGCTCGACTTCGGCGTCACGGTCCTGCCCGACCCGCCCCAGTCGCGCTTCTTCGAGCTGATCGACCTGACGGAGAAGCACGGGTTCGGCTACGTCTGGACCTACGACTCGCACATCCTCTGGCAGGAGTCCTACGCGACGCTGCCGGTTGCCGCCTCCCGCACCAAGAAGGTCAAGCTGGGTCACTTCGTGACCAACCCGGGCATCCGCGACCCGACGATCACCGCCAGCTGGTACGCCACGATGCAGGACCTCTCGAACGGCCGGATGGTGATGGGAATCGGCCGTGGGGACTCCTCGCGCCGGGTCGTCGGCCTCAAGCCCGTGAAGGTGGCCGAGTTCGAGGCCCGCTGCCGGATGATCAAGGACCTGATGAACGGCCGGCCGGTCGAGTGGAACGGCAAGGAGCTCCAGCTCGAGTGGGCGAAGGATCAGCCGGAGATCCCGATGTGGATCGCCGGCTACGGGCCGAGGGCGCTGGCGGTCGCCGGCCGGGTCGCCGACGGCGTGATCATCCAGCTCGCCGACCCGCAGATCATCCAGTGGATCATGGACACGGCTCGGAAGGCCGCGGAGGAGGTGGGCCGCGATCCCTCGGAGCTCAAGTGCATCGTCGGCGCCCCGAGCACGATCACGGACGACCTCGAGGCGGCCCGCGAGCAGGTGAGGTGGTTCCCGGCGATGGTGTCAAACCACGTCATGGACCTGATCGAGCGCTACGGGTTCGACTCGGAGATCCCTGCGGCGCTCACGGACTTCGTCAAGGCGCGGAAGTTCTACGACTACAAGGAGCACAGTCGCCAGGGCGCCAAGCACGGTGAGTTCGTCACCGACGAGATCGCAGAGCGCTTCACGGTCATCGGCAACGTCGAGCAGGTCACGGCCAAGCTGCGCGAGCTCGAGTCGGTCGGCGTCGACCAGTTCAACATCTATCTCATGACCGAGGGCCAGGAGGAGAATCTGGAGACCTACGGCAGCGAGATCATCCCGGCATTCCACCAGGTGGTGGCGTAATGGCCGTCGAGATCAAGATCCCCGGCAGCGAGGGCACCGCCAAGATCAGGAGCCTCTGGGCGGTCGCGCTCCTCCCGCTGATCACCTTCGCGATCTACTTCTTCTACTGGTGGTACCAGATCAACCGCGAGCTCAAGGACTACGGGCGCTCAAAGTCGAGCGACGAGCTGGGCGACAGCCCGGGCAATTCGCTGCTCGCCGTCACACTCGGCGCGCTCATCGTCGTTCCGGCGCTCGTCTCGATCTACCGGGGCTTCAAGCGGGTGCAGGCGGCGCAGCGCCTCGCCGGGCTCGAGCCGCTGAACGGGTGGATCGGGCTGATCCTCTACATCGTCATCTCGCCGGCGTTCTTCGCCTACGTCCAGAGCGGGCTGAACCCCATTTGGCAGAAGGAGACCGCGGGGAGCTAGACGGCGCGGACGTAGAGCCGCGCGAGCTGCGCGAGGATCGCCTCCTCGGGGGAGGCGACGAACTCGGCCGCGCGGAGCACGGAGCGGGCGCCGTCGATCGCCTCGTCATCGCTCGGGTCCGCGAGCGCGACGACCGGGAGGCCGCGCACGAAGCCGATCGGCAGCGTCCGGAAGCTCCTCGCCTGGTCGGCAGGCAGGAGCCTGGCCGCCGACGGATCGACCGGGAGGGCGGCGACGTCCACGAACGGCAGCCCGTGCTGCTCGGCGACGAAGCGGACGATCTCGGCCGGCGTGACCAGTCCGAGCTCGGTGAGCACCTCACCCAGGCGCTTGCCGTGCCGCCGGGCCGTCTTCAGCGCGAGGTCGACCTCCGCCTCCGCGAGCACTCCGGCTTCGGCGAGGAGCTCGCCGAGCGGCTCCCGCCTCGCCTCCGGGACGCGTCGCGCGAGCAGCTCCGCGAGGATGTTCTCGACGCCCTCGGGCTCCGGCGAGACGAGCATCAGCTCGGGCGAGATGTCGCGCCGGACCGGGACCAGCGCCGGCGCGTCGAATGACTTCACGGAGTCCAGGCGGGCGCGCAGCCCGGTGCCGAACTCCGGCAGGGAGCCTTGCTCGTCCTCGAGCTGCAGTGCCGCTGTGCCGAGCTGGTGCCGCATCCTTCTCCCACTGACTGTAGGAACGCGGCTCGCGGCGGGCGTCCCCCTTTCCAGGGACGGGGCGCCTTAACCCACGCTCAACGGGGAGGCGGGTAGCGTCTAGTCCAATGAGGACTAGTCGAGCGACGCGACCCCGCACCGGCGCGCTGACGACGACCGAGTTTGCCGTCCTCACGGTGCTCACGGTCGAGACGCAGTGCCGGGCGCTCTCCGGCTACGACCTGCTGAAGATCGTCGAGCGGTCGGTCGGCTACCTCTGGAAGCCGACGAAGAGCCACATCTACGCGGTGCTGCCCCGGCTGGTCGAGCGTGGCCTCGCCACGAGGCGCGCGGCGCCCGGCGAGCGTGGGCCGGAGCGCCAGCTCTACCGGGTGACGAGGAAGGGCGAACGGCTCGCGCGGGCCTGGCTGGAGGAGCCGGTCCCGGGCGACCGCGACCTCTTCCAGCTCAAGGTCTTCTACGGCGGCCTGATGAGCCGCGAGGCACTCGCCGAGCACTACCGCGTGTTCCGGGAGGAGCGGCAGGCGTATCTCGACGACCTCCGCGGTATCCACAACACGCGGACCGGCCACGACTACTACCACTACTTCCTGCTTCGGCTCGGGATCGAGCACGCACAGCTCGAGATCCGCTGGGCCGACGAGACCCTGGAGGAGCTCGAGTCATGAAGACCGCCGTCGCGATCATCGCCGTCGCCCTTGCCGCCTCCGCCGGAGCCCAGTCGAGCGCAGCGCCGACCGGAAGCTGGGCCGGGACGGCGCAGTACACCCGGGGCGCCGGGCAGCAGCCGTTCGCCGTCTCGATCGAGCTCCGCGGCCGGCGGGCGGTCGTCGCGCTCGCGCCCGGCCATGCGGCCCGGACCGAGGTGCCGGCGCGCGTCTCGGGCCGCCGCGTGCGGCTCACCCTTCCCGGCCGGCCCTGGCCGCTCGTCCTCGACGGGCGAGTCAAGGGACGGGCCCTGGCGGGGACGATGCGTCAGGGGCCACTGCGTGGCACGTTCCGCCTTCGGCGGCGCGCCCCGATCGAGGGCGGCTCGATCGGCCTCTACCGGTTCGCGAACGGCGACGGGCTCGGGATCGTCCAGGGGTTCGGGCCCCGGGTCTCCGTCCGCTACGCCGACGGCGAGGTTCGGGGGCTGTACCCGACCGGGGCCGGCCGTTACGCGGTCGGCGCCGGGCTGACCACGCGGAGCCCGAGCGTCGGCACCGCCGTGTTCGGCTCGACCGGGGTCTCCTTCCGGGGAGAGCGCGCCTCGCGCGTCGCGCTGCGCCAGCAGGAGGTCTGGGTCCGGAGCGGGCGCGCCTACCTCGGCTGCACGCTCACGATCCCGCCCGGGGCGGGCCGCCGCCCGGCGCTCGCCTTCGCGCACGGCGCGGGCCAGGCTCCGAGGTCGTTCAACCTGATCCAGGCCCTGCACGCGAACCAGCTCGGGCTCGTCACGCTGTCGTGTGACAAGCGCGGCGTCGGCCAGTCCGGCGGCGACTACCCGGGCGAGTTCCCGAGCACCGGCGTCGTCGACCAGTACGCGAGGGACGTCGAGGCGCAGGCCAGGTTCCTCGCCGCGCTGCCCGAGGTCGACCCGACGAGGGTCGGGATCGCGGGGGTGAGCCAGGCCGGCTGGATCATGCCGCTCGCCGCCAGCCGCGAGCCGGCGATCCGCTTCATGCTGGGGCTCGTCGCCCCGACGCTCACCCAGGGCGAGACCGACCATTGGGCCGACCTCAACGGTCACGGCCAGTCGATGCCGACGCGGACCGACGAGGACATGGAGGCGGAGGTTCGGGCGTTCGGTTTGAGCGGCGTGGACCCGATGCCGGCGATCCGGGCGCTGCGGATCCCGGTGTACTGGCTCTACGGAGGAAAGGACAGGACCGTGCCGTCGAGGCTCTGCGTCGAGCGGCTCGACCCCGTCGCGCGCGAGCCGGGCCGCGACTTCACGTACCGGATCTTCCCCGGGGGCTCGCACGGGCTGCTCCTCACCGCCAACGGGCTCCTCCCCGAGCAGCAGCGCTCCAACCGGTTCGTCGACGGGCTGTTCCCGGCGATCCGCGAGTGGCTCGCTGCCCGCGGCTTCACCGGATAGCGCGGGGCAACTGGAACGGGAGCAGCGTCAGGCACGCCGCCTCGCGCGCGAGGAGCCTGAGCGGGCGGGGTGCGTCGGCGCCCTCCACGTGCAGTCGGATGCCGCTTCCGCGCAGCGCCGCGCGCATCAGGGCCGCGACGCGGGCCCGGTGCCAGCTCGAGGTCACGACGACGAGCTCCCGCGCCCCGAGCGCGCGCGCCGCGCGTGCCACGTT
Organism: Gaiellaceae bacterium; assembly: GCA_035776735.1. Classification (GTDB taxonomy): domain Bacteria; phylum Actinomycetota; class Thermoleophilia; order Gaiellales; family Gaiellaceae; genus JACDAN01. The sequence continues at coordinate 11,906 of DASSSO010000111.1, forward strand.
GGCCGCGTTCTGCGCGGTCGAGCGGGAGTCGGCCTCCGGAATCAGCTCGACCTCCGGCCCCGTCCAGGCCGACCGCATCAGCTCGGCCTCCGGGAAGCCGGACAGAATGACGGAGTCGGCGTCGGAGGCGAGCTCCTGCCCCCGGGCGAGACGCGCCGCGCAGATCGCGTGGAGCTCCGCGTCGCCCCTCCTCGAGTAGCCGAGGACGGCCACGACGCGCCCGGTCACGAACGCCGGCGGCGGAGGAACTCGGCGGTGATGAGCGTGCCGGCCACGGTGAGGACGAGCACGAGCGCCTTCTTGCCCTGGAGCTTCGACTCGCCGCTCGCGCGCTCCCGCATGTCGACCGGGATCTCGTCCACGCTCAGTCCCTCTTCGTGGAGGCGGAGGACAGCTTCGACCTCCGGGGCGCCGCTCGTGTACGGCCGGGCGAGGATCGGCATCGCGCGCGCGTTCACGGCGTACATGCCGCTGGTCGCGTCGTGGAACGGCCGGTCGAGCACGATCTCGATCGAGCGGCGGAGAAGTCCGGTCCCGAGACGGCGCGCCGGCGAGGTCTCGTAGCGCTCCCGCGAGAAGCCGTTGCCGCCCGCGGTCGCGTACCTCGACCCGACGGCGACGTCGCACCTGCCGGAGCGCACGACGTCGAGGAGCTTGCGGAGCTCTTCGACCGGGTGCTGACCGTCGGCGTCGACGCGGCCGCAGTACGCGTAGCCGTGCTCGGCGGCGTAGCCGTACCCGGCCGCGATCGCCGCGCGCAGCCCGCGGTTCTCGCCGAACGAGAGGACCTCGGCGCCCTCCTCTCGCGCGATGTGCGCCGTGCGGTCCGTGGAGCCGTCGTCGACGACGAGGATGTCGGCCTCCGGGATCTCGTGCCGGAGCTCGAGCAGCACCGCCGGGAGGTTCTCCTCCTCGTTCCA
>DASSSO010000115.1:0-8860 GCA_035776735.1 Gaiellaceae bacterium
CTCTCGTACACGTTCACGAGCGGCGCGTACCAGGCCTGGATCACCGACGAGGTCGGCGTCGAGCGTGTTCCGCAGGTCTTCCTTCGTGGCGCGCGCTTCTCCTACGCGGGTGCGTTCCTCGGCCTTGCCCTCGCGGTGCTGATCGGCACCCAGTCGCTTCGGGCCGCGGTGATCGCGGGCGGCGCGGTGTCGATCGCCTGTGCCGTGGGCTGCGTCGTCCTGATGCCGGAGGCGGGCTTCCGAAGACGACCCCGCGAGGAACGCAAGAGCGCATTCGCCGAGCTCCGCACGACGGCGGTCGCCGGCGGACGTTTCGTGCGGGCGCAACCGGTCCTGCTGATGCTGCTCGGGATCGCGTTCTTCATCGGGACGGCGAGCGAGGCGTTCGACCGCCTGAAGGAGGCGCACTTCCTCCGGGAGATCGGCCTGCCGTCGGTCGGCGACCTCGACCCCGTCGTCTGGTTCGGCGCCTTCACGGCCGTCTCGATGCTGTTCGGCTTCTTCGCGGTGGGCCTGCTCCTGCGGCGGTTCGAGCGCAGCGGCACGGAGGGGATCGCCAAGCTCCTCTTCGCCTTCACGGCGACGCTGGCGGCCGCGCAGCTGGTGTTCGCGCTCACCGGAGCCGCTCTCGCGGCGGTCGTCTCGCTGCTCGTGGCGCTTCTCGCGCGGCAGCTCATCTTTCCGCTCTGGGACACCTGGGTGAACCAGCAGATCACCGACTCCAGCGTGCGTGCGACGGTCAACTCGATCACGGGCCAGGCCGACGCGGTCGGGCAGGCGGTCGGCGGGCCGGTGCTCGGGCTCGTGGGGAACCGGTTCGGGACCGGAGCCTCGCTCGGCGTCGGGGCGCTGCTCCTGACCCCGGCGCTGGCGCTGTACGCACGGGCGATCCGCCACCAGGGCCGGGAGCCCGAGCTCGAAGACCTCCCGGCGGGAGCGACGCCGTGATCCGCGAGGCCCGGACGCACGAGGATCTCGCCGCGCTCTGCGAGATCTGGGCGGCGATCACTCCCCGCGAGCCGCTGACGCCGGAGCAGCTCGTGCGTCGGAAGGAGCGGCAACCCGAGCGGCTCTACCTCCTCGCAGAGCAGGACGGGCTGGCCGCCGGCCTCGCGCTCGTGGCACCGACCGACTCGCCGAACCGCAGGTACGTCGGCATACGAGTCCTTCCCGACCGGCGCCGGCGAGGGATCGGCGCGGCGCTCTTCGAGCGGGCCCTGGCCCACGCCCAATCGCTCGAGCCGGAATGGATCTCCACGCATGTCTCCGAGGCCGATCCCGACGCGGTCGCCTGGGCGGAGCGGCGAGGGTTCGAGGAGAGCTCCCGGCAGGTGGAGCTCATCCTGAGCCTCCGTGGCGACGAGCAGCCTCCGCCTCCGCCGTCCGGGATCGAGATCGTCGAGGTCACGCCGGATCTGCACGAGGCCGCCTACGCGTTGACGAGGGAGGCCTGGGAGGATCTCCCGGTCCCCGTGCCGCTCGAGGTCGCGTCCTTCGACGTCTGGCTCGAGGAGGACATGCCGGGGCCGGTCTCCTTCGCAGCGATGGAGGACGGTGAGCTGGTCGGATTCGCCGGGCTGATCGGGCGGGACGTCTCCGGACTGCTCGAGCACGGCCTCACGGCGACCCGCAGGACGCACCGTCGCCGCGGGATCGCCACGGCGCTCAAGCAGACTCAGATCGCCTGGGCGGCGGCCAACGGCTACGGCGAGCTGATCACCTTCACCCAGGACCGGAACGACGGAATGCAGGCGATCAACCTCGCACTCGGCTTCGAGCCCCAGCCGGCCTGGATCACAATGCGGCGGAAGCCCTGAAGCGGCCTGACGCGCTCAAGGTCTTCTACGGCCTCGAGTTCTTCGACTCGATCGGCCTCCACGCCTCGTTCACGGTTTGGGCGGTCTACCTCGTGCAGGACGTGGGAGTGAACCCGTTCCAGCTCGTCCTGCTCGGGACGGTGAGCGAGATCGCGATCTTCCTCTTCGAGGTGCCGACCGGCGTCGTCGCCGACACGTACAGCCGGCGGCTCTCGATCATCATCGGGCTGGTGCTCGCCGGGATCTCGAGCATCGTCGTCGGCCTCGTCGCGATCTACTGGATCATCGTCGTGGCCGCGATCCTCCGCGGGATCGGCGGCACGTTCCTCAGCGGCGCCGAGGAGGCGTGGATCACCGACGAGCACGGCGTGGACGGGATCGGCCGCGTGTTCCTGCGCGCCACGCAGTGGTCGTACCTGGGAGCGATCCTCGGCGCCGTCCTCGGCGTTGCGGTGGCGACGGTCGACCTCGGCGCGGCGCTCGTCTTCGGCGGCGCGATCACGCTGGCGACCGGCATCGCCTGCATCTTCCTGATGCCCGAGCACGGCTTCCAGCGCCGCCCGGTCGAGGAGCGCACCTCGCCGGCCCGAGCGATGAGGACCACGTTCGCGACGGGCACGCGGCTCGTCCGCGGCCACAACGTGCTGCTCCTCATCGTCGCGATCACGTTCTTCGCGGGCGCGGCGTCCGAGGGGCTCGACCGACTCTGGGAGGCGCACCTGATCACGGACGTCGGACTGCCGGAGCTCTGGGGGCTCGACACGGTCGTGTGGTTCGGCGTCTTCAACGTCGTCGGGCTCGTCGCCGGGATCGTTATCACCTCGTTCCTCGTCCCACGCTTCGAGCACGCGGACAACCGGAAGCTGGCCGGAGCGTTGCTGTGGCTGAGCGTGCTGCTGTCGCTCTCGGTGATCGTCTTCGGCCTCGCGACGAGCTTCGCGCTCGCGGCGGTCGCCTACCTCCTCGCCCGCCTCCTCCGACGGCTCAAGGACCCGCTCTCCCTCACCTGGCTGAACAAGAACGTCGAGGACTCGAGCGTACGCGCGACCGTGAACTCGATCGCCAGCCAGTCGGGCGCGATCGGCGAGGTCGCGGGCGGGCCGGCGATCGGCGTCGTCGGCACGCTGGCCTCGCTGCGCGCCGCACTCGTCGCCACCGGGCTCCTGCTGGCACCGGCGATCGCGCTCTACGGTCGCGCGCTGCGGCACGGCGGGCGCGAGCCCGAGCTCGAAAAGGCTGAGGCTCCGGCGTGAGGCGGATCCAGATCCTCCGCCCGCTCAAGGAGCGGGACTTCGCCCTGTTCTGGCTCGGCTGGACGGTCTCGCTGATCGGTGACGGCTTCTTCCTCGTCGCGATCGCCTGGCAGGTCTTCGACCTGTGGAACTCGCCGACGGCGCTGGCCGTGGTCGGCGTCGCCGAGACGATCCCGATCGTTGCGTTCGTCCTCGTCGGCGGCGTCGTCTCCGACCGCTTCGAGCGCCGCAGGGTGTTGATCTTCTCGAGCCTGGTCCGCGGCGCCTGCGTCGCCGTGCTCGGGATCCTGGCGGTCACGGAGGCGATCGAGCTCTGGCACATCTTCGTGATCGCCGCCGTCTTCGGGGCCGGGCAGGCGTTCCAGGGCCCGGCGGCCGGCGCGATCATCCCCGATCTCGTCCCGAGGAACCTGCTCGTGCAGGCGAACTCGCTGTCGCAGTTCGTGCGGCAGGCGGCGTTCGCGTTCATCGGCCCGGCGCTCGGGGGACTCGTCGTCCACGCCTTCGGTGCCGGCTGGGCGTTCATGCTCGACGCCGCGACGTTCGGCTTCGCAGTCGGGACGCTTCTGCTCCTGCGCCCGCGGCCGGCGGCCGCGACGTCGGAGACACCGTCCATGCGCCGGGACATCGCCGAAGGGTTCCGCTACGTCCGGCGGACCGTCTGGCTCTGGGGAACTCTGGCGTGGGCGTTCGCCGCGGTGTTCCTCGTCTACGGCCCGTTCACGGTCCTGTTGCCGTTCCTCGTGCGCAACGAGCTCGGCGGCGACGCCGGCGATCTGGGCCTCGTGTTCGCAGCCGGGGGTCTCGGTGCGATCCTCGTCTCGCTCGTGGTGGGCCAGGCCGGCCTTCCCCAACGGCACATCACCTTCATGTACGGGCTCTGGATGGTCGCGTGCCTCCAGATCGCCGCCTACGCGCTCGCCGGCGTGCCCTGGCACGCGATGGCGATCTCGTTCGTCGGCGAGGGCTGCTGGGCGGCCGGGCTGATCGTCTGGGTCACGCTCATGCAGCGGGTCGTTCCCACGGAGCTGCTCGGCCGGGTGAAGAGCGTCGACTGGCTGCTCTCGTTCGGTCTCGTCCCCGTCTCGTTCGCGGTCACCGGACCACTCGCGGGCTGGCTCGGCGTCGAGACGGTGCTGCTCGCTTCGGGCATCGGAGCCAGCGTCCTGACCGCGCTCTTCTACTTCCTCCCCGGGATGCGCGACACGGAGACGCCGGGCCACACGAGCCGGGTGACCCTCAGCGAGCCGGTCGCCGCAGGCGAGCCCGTCCCGGTCGACGCGATCGACGGCGCGACGGCTGCTCGACCTCGTCCCGGCTAGGTGGTACGCTCCGCCGGCATGGAGGCAACGGAGCCTCGGGCGCGTCCGCCCGGGGCTTTTCGCATTCAAGGAGGCAAAGGATGGCGCAGGTCGAGACCAAGAGCAGGGCGACGTCGAGCACCGAGGACCGGCAAGAGGTCCTGAAGCGGATCCGGGACGAGGGCGTGGAGTTCCTCCTGCTCTGGTTCACGGACCTCGAGGGGCACCTGAAGAGCTTCGCGGTCACCCCGGCGGAGATCGAGGAGGCGCTGAACGACGGGATGGGCTTCGACGGCTCGTCAATCACCGGCTTCAACGCGATCGAGGAGTCGGACATGGTCGCGATCCCGGACCCGGCGACGTTCCAGCTCATGCCCTGGCGGGAGGGCGAGACCAAGGTCGCCCGCATGATCTGCGACGTCGTCACGCCCGACGGCGAGCCGTACGACGGCGACCCGCGCTACGTCCTGCGGCGGGCGCTTGAGCGGATGAAGTCGATGGGCTTCGACACCTTCAACGTCGGCCCCGAGCTCGAGTACTTCCTCTTCAAGGACGCGAAGGGCACCGAGACCCTCGACGAGGGCGGCTACTTCGCGATGACGACGATGGACGCTGCGAGCGAGTTGCGCCAGGAGACCGTGCGCGCGCTCGAGTCGATGGGGATCCCGATCGAGTACGTCCACCACGAGGTCGGGCCCTCGCAGCACGAGATCGACATGCGCTTCGCGTCGGCGCTCGACATGGCCGACCACACGATCACGTACCGCCTGATCGTCAAGGAGATCGCGAAGAAGGCCGGCTACCACGCGACCTTCATGCCGAAGCCGATCTTCGGCGAGAACGGCTCGGGGATGCACACGCACCAGTCGCTCTTCACGGACGGGCGGAACGCGTTCTTCGACGCGGACGACAAGTGGCACCTGTCCGACACGGGCAAGGCGTTCATCGCCGGCCAGCTGCGGCACGCGCGCGAGATCTCGGGCGTCTTCGCGCAGTGGGTGAACTCGTACAAGCGGCTCGTCCCCGGCTACGAGGCGCCGGTCTACGTCGCCTGGTCGCAGCGGAACCGCTCTGCGCTGATCCGGATCCCGCTCTACAAGCCGGGCTCGGAGCAGGCGACCCGGGCGGAGATCCGCTGTCCGGACCCGGCCTGCAACCCCTACCTCACCTTCGCGGCGCTGCTCCACGCGGGGCTCGAGGGGATCGAGCAGGGCTACGAGCTCCCGGAGCCGATGGAGACCAACCTCTACCACCTGACGCCGGAGCAGCGGCGCGAGCGCGGAATCGTCTCGCTGCCCGAGACCCTCGGCGAGGCGATCGACGAGCTTTCGCAGAGTGAGCTCGCGAAGAAGGCGCTCGGCCGGCACATCTTCGACCGCTACGTCGAGCTTAAGCGGAAGGAGTGGGACGAGTACCGCGTACAGCTGACGTCATGGGAGCTCGAGCGCTACCTGCCTGTGCTCTGAGAGTCGGGTCGACGGGGGCAGGATCACTCCTCCCCCAAGCCCGTAAAACGACCGCGAGCTGCAAACGCAGCTCGCAGTCGGCCGTCAGTTCGTCCTACCCGCCGCAGGGTGGGCAGGACACCCTGGCATTGTGGCGGTTTTTTTCCTGCTTGCCTAGAGAAACGCGCGAATCGACTCGCGCTCGACGTTCAGGCCGACGACACCGCTCAACCCGTCGACCTGCTGAATCGTCGCCGCGGGAACGAGCCGGCGGCGCCGCGCGAGGAAGCCGGAGCGGACGGACAGCGCGTCGGGAACGTCGCGTGTCGTGCCGTACATCGGGCATTCCACGCGGCCGACGACCCTCCCTTTGACGTCCGCGACCAGATAGCCGATCGTCTGGCGAAGGTCGGGAAGCATCGGGATCGCCTCGCTCACAGCTGAGAACCTATTGGACAGGTGTCAGCGATTTCCGTTGCCGGTCGTAAAGAGTTTGTAAGCCGGCCGCGGGCGGGATCGCAGGCGGAGCGCCACCCCGCGAGAGGCGGCGCTCCGCGTGCTCGTCTAGGCGGGATGCACCCGCCGGCGGCCTGCGCCGACCAGGAAGAACGCGCCGGTGATCGCCAGCGCGATCGCCCCGACGACGGCAACGGTCTCGGGGCCCGGAACCGAGAACGTGCTCGGGTCCGAAGCCGTGCCTCCCGTCGTAGCGACCGGGTCCGTGCGCGGAAGCGCACGGTCGTCCGGGCCCACGCCGGTGCCGATCCCCAGCTCGGCCTCGGTCACACCCTGACCCTGGCTGAGATAGGGGATCTCCGGACCCGCCGGCGTTGGCGCGGCGGCCGAATCGGTCCGTGCAACCGCCCTGTCGTCCGGGCTGGTGCCGGTGGCGATCCCCAGCTCGGCCTCGGTCACACCCTGACCCTGGCTGAGATAGGGGATCTCCGGACCCGCCGACTGGCTGATCGGTGCCGGCTGGCCCAGCATGGCCCCGGGCTCCGCCGCCGCTGCTTGTGCCCCGCCCGCCGCTGCGGTCGCCGCCACCGCGAGGATCAGCGCCGACTCGCGGAGACCGTGGGCCTCCACCTCGGACGGGTCTGTTGCCTGCCGCAGTGTGTCGAGGTCGAACGTCAGCTCGATCTGGTCACCCTGCGCCTCGTTCAACAGCCGCTCGAGATCCGAGCGCTCCCACGTGATGGCGACGCTTTGCATCCCTGCCGGCTCGCCGTCGGAATACCGAGTGATATCGAGCACGAGCTCGATCGGCTCCTCTTCCGCAGCGAGAACCGCCTGGATGTCCGACCTCGGGATGGTCGTCGAGAGACCCTTCCCGAGGTCGGGCGCAGCAACGAAGGCTGCACGTGCGGTTACCTGCTCCATAGAGCTCCCTTCTGTCCGGGACGCCTGGTCGGCGCCACTTCTCATTCCTCTGGACGCCACGCCTGCGCTCGATCTTCCCACAGGTTTGTGTGATCTTCAACGAGTCGTCCGTGGGTCAGAGGCGCACCGCTTCTACAATCGGCCGGATGGATGCCTCCGAGCGGCACGTTCGGCTGCTCACGGAGACCATCGCGGCCGTCAACTCGACGCTCGATCTCGAGGAGGTGCTCGCGCTCGTCGCCAGCAAGGTTGCCGAGGCGCTGGGCGCCGAGGCCTGCTTCGTCTACCTCTACGACGAGGGCGCGGACGAGCTCGTTCTCCGCGCGACGCAGGGGACCTCCGTCGAGGCCATGACCCGCCGACCCAGGATGCGGCCCGGCGAGGGGATCACCGGGTCCGCGGCAGCGGAGCGGAGGCCGATCGCGATCCCCGCCCAGGCGCACCTCGACCCGCGCTTCAAGCGCTTCCCGAACCTGCCCGAGGACCAGTACGAGTCGATCCTCGCGGTGCCGATCCTGGCGCGCGAGAAGCTGGCCGGCGCGCTGAACGTCCGCACGATCGAGCCACGCGAGTTCACCGACGACGAGATCCAGCTCCTGCTCGCGATCGCGGCACAGGTCGCCCAGACGATCGAGCACGCGAAGCTCTACAGCGAGGCCCAGCGGCGGGTCGGCGAGCTCGAGGCGCTGGCGCGGATCTCGGAGGCGGTCTCCGAGTCCCTCTACCTCGAGGAGTCGCTCGAGGCGATCGTGAAGACGACGGTCGACGCCGTCGGCGCCACGGGCGCCGCGCTCGTGCTCGAGGACGGCAACATCGCCTGGCCCGAGGGACGGGCGGGGGCGCACGCGGTCCGGATCCCGCTGCGCTGGAAGGGCCGCGAGATCGGCGAGCTCGTCTGCGACCGCGACACGCCCTTCACCGCACAGGAGCGGGCGCTGCTCGCCTCGATCGCCAACCATGCGGCCGTCGCGCTCGAGCACGGGCGGGCGGTGATGCGAGGCGTCCTCGCCCAGGAGATCCACCACCGGGTCAAGAACAACCTGCAGACCGTGGCCTCGCTGCTCCGGCTCCAGGCGAGGTCGCAGGACCGCGTCGATCCGCGCAAGGCCCTCGACGACTCCGCGAACCGGATCCTCGCGATCGCCGCCGTCCACGAGGTGCTGACGGAGAGCCGGCACGACGACGTCGAGCTGGACGAGCTGATCGACCGGCTCCGAGCGATGCTCGTCCAGGGGCTCGGCTCCGGGAAGCGCGTCGAGACCGCGCTCGAGCCCGTCTCGCTCGCCGGCCACCAGGCGACGGCGCTCGCGCTCGTCTTCAGCGAGCTGCTCCAGAACGCGCTCGAGCACGGCGGCCAGTCGGTGCGCGTGGAGCTCGGCCGGCGCAACGGCAACGTCGTGCTCGCGATCGCCGACGACGGCTCCGGACTCGTCGACGAGCCCTCGGGCACCGGGCTCTCGATCGTGCATGCCCTCGTGCGGGAGGAGCTGCGCGGCACGCTCGACCTCAGCTCCGACGGCGGGATGCGCGCGGAGGTCGTCTTCCCGGCGTGAGGCTCGCCGCATGCGCATCCTGATCGCCGAGGACGAGACGATCATCCGGCTCGACCTCCGGAACCTGCTCGAGGAGTCCGGGCACGAGGTGTGCGCGGAGGCGCGCGACGG
>DASSSO010000128.1:0-26937 GCA_035776735.1 Gaiellaceae bacterium
GCTCGGCGTAGCTCCAGGGGTTCGACTCTGGGAGGTGCCGGAGGGGGTCGCTCGGCTCGGGCCGGATCCGCTCGGGATCCGGGTTCGTGATCCCGACGAAGAGCTCCTCGGACCGCTCGGCCGCCCCGCGCAGGTACTCCAGATGGCCCAGATGGAACGGCTGGAACCGCCCGTGAATCATGCCGCGCTCGGCGCGGGTCATTCCACGACGACTCCCGCGCCCTCCTCCACCCGGCCCACGCGCCGGACGAACAGCCGCCGCGCCTGGAACTCCGCCTCCAGCACCGGCCCGCGCTCGGCGGGGACCGACACGAGCAGGCCGCCGGAGGTCTGCGGGTCGAACCCGAGCGCCACGAGCGTCTCCGGCGGGCCGTCCAGTTCGATGTGAGGCCCCGCGAACTCGCGGTTCCGCGGATCGCCGCTCGTGCGGACTCCCTTGCGCGCGAGGTCGAGCGCGCCGTCGATGGCCGGGAACCGCTCGGACTCGAGCCTGATGCGGACCCCGCTCCGCTCGGCGACCTCGTGTGCGTGGCCGAACAGGCCGAAGCCGGTCACGTCCGTGACCGCGTTCGGCTCGAGCTGGCGCAGCACGGAGGCGGCCTCCATGTTCAAGGTGCGCATCCAGCGGACGGCGCGTTCCAGGGGTTGCGTGCCCGCGTGTCCCCGCTTGTAACCGGTCATGATCAGCCCGGTCCCGAGCGGCTTCGTGAGGAAGATCGAGTCGCCCGGCCTTGCGCCGTTCTTCGGCCAGATGCCGTCGGGCCGCACGGTGCCCACGACGGCCAGCCCGTACTTCGGCTCCTCGTCGCGGATCGTGTGCCCTCCGGCCAGGATGCCTCCGGCGCCGCGCACCTGCTCGTCGGCCGCGGCGAAGATCGCAGCGAGCATCTCGCTCGGCAGCGACTCGGGGAAGGCGGCAATCGAGAGCGCCAGCAGCGGCGTGCCGCCCATCGCGAAGACGTCGTTGAGCGCGTTGGTCGCGGCGATCGCGCCGTAGTCCGACGGGTCGTCCACGACCGGCGGGAAGAAGTCGAGCGTGAAGATGAGCGCCCGCTCGTCGTCGAGCCGGTAGACGGCGGCGTCGTCCGCCGGCGCCAGCCCGACCAGCAGGTTCTCGGAGTCCACCGGCACGAAGCCGCGCAGCAACTCCTCGAGCCGCGCAGCCGAGTATTTCGCCGCGCAGCCACCGCACGAGGCGAGATCGGTCAGTTTGACGTGCGCGGTTTCCAGGTGGAGAGGTCCCCCTGCTGAATGCTGCCCGGCCTGCTTGCCGTGGTCAACGCCAACCGTTTGGTCCCTATTCCACGAAAAGCGGCGGCCGAAGCCGCCGCTTGTCAGGGGAGAGGAGGAGCTTGGTTTGCCGAACTCACTTTCGACATCCGCGCCCCCCTCTCCTGCAAGGACCTGCGGGTGCGCAGAATCTTCCCGAGCATGCAGCGGGTCGAGCGCGACGGCGAGCGCCGGTCGTCGGATCGGGATTCCCACCGGTCCATGCGAAACGGCCCGCAGATCCTCTCCCCTGCGAGTTGCCGGCTCCCCCCACGGAATCCGGTTTCCTCGTTCGCGCGTCTGAAAGGTGTTACGTCGGCGCCTGCCCGGGAATCAAACCCCTGACGGGCAGTGCCTCCCTCTGACTGCCACAGCGCTGGCAGCTGCGATTCGACGGCTTAGCACGTGAACCAGTTGTCGAAAAAGCCTCCACCGCTTACGGAAGCGAGGGTTGTCAGGGCGACGAGGAGCGAGATCTTGAACCGATTCTTCAGCGCGATCACCTCCTTTCCTTAGAACCTGAAGTCCTGGAGCGCTTCAGCAGCGCGCCGGTAGAGCTGCGCGGCCACCTGGTCCTGACCGCGCCGCGCCGCAAGGTCGCCCTTGGCGATCCACGCGGACGCGCGATGGCTGACAGAGGAAAGCTGGTCGAAGCTGCGCTCGGCCTTCTCGAACGCCTGCTCTGCCTCGTCGAGGCGGCCCTGCTCGAGGAGTGAGCGCCCGAGCACGAGCTGAGCGTTCCCGATCTCGTCGACGACGTCGACGCGGTCGCCGAGCAGCTTCAGCGCCTGGCGCGCCTGCTCCTCCGCCGGCTCGACCTGGCCGGTGCGGAGGTTCACCTGGGCGAGCGACGAGACTGCGCGTGCGGCGTCCGCCTCGCTGCCGTACTCGAGGAGGACGCGGAAGGACTCGTTGAGCTGCTCCACGGCCTCCTCGGGCTTGCCGAGCAGGAAGCTCAGGCCTCCGAGGTTGTTCAGGAGCTTGCCGACGGCGGCGCGGTCCGCGATCTCCTCGAACTGCGCCTTCGCCTGCTCGGCGTACTTCCGGGCGAGGACCCACTGACCTTGGCGCTCGGCGACGAGCGAGGCGTGGAAGTAGACCCTGGCGACCGAGCGGGGATCGTCGAGCGCCTCGGCGAGCTCGAGCGCACGCTCGAGATCCTCGCGGGCGGCCTCGTAGTCGCGCTGGCGCCGGTAGCAGCGGGAGCGCCACCCGAAGATGTCGGCCCGAAGCCGGTCGCACGGAAGCTCGGAGTTCTCGGCGAGCGCGAGCGCCTCGTTGAAGAGGCCGATCGCGGTCTGGATGCTCGCGAGCTCGACTCGGCAGGCGCCGAGCCGGTAGAGGATCTCCGCCCGGTCGATGTCCGAGAACATCGGGTCCTCGGCCATCGTGCGCGCGCGGGTGAGGAGCTCGACAGCCTCCTTCACCTGGCCCATGCGCATCCGGACCCAGGCCTCGCCCGAGAGCGAGCGAACCTGCAGCTCGACCGCGGCGATGCCGGCGATCGTCGGGTAGATGCGCGTGAACTCCTCGAGCGCCTCCGGGTACTCGTGGTTCTCGCTGAGCGCCTCGGCCCGCGTGAGCGACGCCTCGATGCGGCCGCGCTCGTCCGCGGCGACGCCGCTCGCGAGGAAGCCGGGATCGACGTTCAGCCGCTCGGCGAGCCACTCGATCGTCTCCTGCGTCGGCCGGGTCTTCCCGCGCTCGATCTGGGAGACGTACTCCTTGGAGAACCGCTCGCCCGCGAGGTCCGTCTGCGTGAGGCCCGCGTTGACCCGGAGCGTGCGAAGACGCTCGCCCAGTCCTCCGTTCGGGAGGCGGCCGACGCGCTGCGGCTTGCTCTGGGTCGTGCGGTTCACTAGGGGGTCTTCTCCTGGGCGGCTGGGTGCGACCACTTGACCATACGACAATCCTCCAAACCCGTCGATCCCCCGAAAGGGTCATGGCTATGGGGGAAAACGAGTCAACCAAGCCTATCGCAAAATCACTTGACCGAGGTACTTGACTAGACCGGGAGGCAGCCGTATAGTCAGTCCACCGAGCAGCGAGGCCACACAAAAGGTTGAGCTGATCGGGAGGCGCGCCAGATACGGCGACGGTGGCTCGGAGGATTTGGCTGGGCCGCAGAGTCAAGGCCTCCGGGCCGTCGCCAACGAGGTGGGCTCGCCGCTAGAGATACGAACCCCCGGGGGCCGCAGCCCGGGGGTTCATCTTTTTGCGCATCGGAACCGGCTTCGCCGGTTCCTCGCACATCTGGCTCGAAGTCTCACGACTTCGAGCCACCACCTGGAGCCGGGCTCGGGCTTCGCCCGAGCGCGGCGGAGAAGCGCCGCCGGACTTCCGGGACCCTGTTGCGTCAGTGACTGAACCGGCGAAGCCGGTTCAGCGGCGGTTTCGACGTAGACGTGGGATCCAGCCTGGCACCTGACGGCGGTACGTCTCGTATTCCTCGCCGAACTGTCGGTGGAGGGTGGGCTCCTCGTACCAGTGGACGAAGGCGACGAAGGCGAGTGCGACGACTGCCGCGTAGGCGAGCAGCTCGAGCTGGCCGAGGAGGAGAGCCTGGCCGACGATCGCGGCCAGGACGGCCAGGTACATCGGGTTGCGGACGTAGCGGTAGAGGCCGCCGACGACGAGGTGCTCGGTCGGCGCGACCGGCGCCGGGGTGCCGAGCCCCTCGACGACGAAGCGGGCGAAGGCGTGGAGGAGGACGGCCAGGCCCACAACGAGGAGCGCTCCTCCGACGACCCGAAGCGGTGCCCACAGCTCTTCGCGCTCCCAGCCGGTCAGCCACCACGGGATCAGGCCGGCCACGACGCCGGGTGCGAGAACGAAGAAGAGCGCGCTCCCGGCCGCGGCGCGCGAGACCCGGCCGGCGGAGCCGGTCATGCGTCTCGGGCTGTCAACCAGCGCCGGCGCGAGGCCGCGATCGCCGGGAACTCCTCCTCGAGCATGTTCCCGAGCCGCTTGCTGACCGCCGCGAGCAGGCCGATGGAGACGAAGATCCACGCCTCGGAATCGACGTCGCGGTCCTTCGGGATCCCGCCCGCCTCCTGCGAGCGCCGGATCACCGACGCCACGAACTCGTGCACGTCTCGCATGTGGCGCTTGAGGTACTTGCGGATCTCGGCGTCGTCGCTCGCCTCGGTCAGCGCCTGGATCCAGAGGTTGGCGACGAGGCCGTGGCGCTCCTTGGAGGCCCGCAGGTACGCCGCGCCCATCGCGCTCATCCAAAGCGCGGGATCCGGCTCGGCGGCGACCGCCTTGTCCCACATCTGGCGCGTCTCGACCCACGAGGACTCGAGGCAGGAGAGGTAGAGGTCGCGCTTGGAGCGGAAGTGGCGGTAGAGGATCGGCTCGGTGACGCCGGCCCGCCGCGCGATCTCGGCGGTGGTCGTGCCGCGGTAGCTGCTCTTGGAGAAGATCACGCACGCGCACTCGAGGACGGCCGCACGCCGCTCCTCGGCGGTGAGCCGCGGCTTCGTCGCGCTCATCCGACCTCGGGGACGGCGTCTGCGCGCCGGTCCTGGTCGCCGAGCTCGTGCGGTCGGACGAGCACGAAGGAGACCACGGCGCCGGCGAGCGCGATCACCGCCGCCACGGTCAGCGCTGTCGAGAAGCCGTCCACGAAGCGGGCCGGGTCGCGGAAGACCTCGGGCCCCTTCAGGCCCCCCACCTCGTGCGCCATGATCGCCCCCATCAGCGCGATCCCGATCGAGCCGCCGACCTGACGGAACGCGTTGAGTACGGCCGATCCGACGCCGGACTTGTCCACCGGCAGGGCGCGGACGGCCGCGGCTGCGCTCGGGGTCATCACGAGCGCCATCCCCATCCCGCCGACGATCAGGGCAGGCAGGAGGTCGAGGTACGACGCGTGCTCGTCGAGCCGCGAGAAGTAGAGCAGCTGGGCGGCGACGAGGATCATCCCCGAGGTCATCAGCCACCGCGACCCCACGCGGTCGGACGTCTTCCCGGCGATGGGAGCGATCAGGATGATCAGGACGGTCATCGGGAGGAACGCCGCGCCGGCCTCGACCGCGGAGTAGCCGAGGATCCCCTGCATGTAGAGCGAGACGAAGAAGAACACGCCGAACATCGCCAGGGCCACGAGCAGCACGGCGAGGTTCGCGCCGGCGAACGTGCCGTTGCGGAAGAGCGAGAGGTCGAGCATCGGCAGCCGCTGGTGGAGCTCCAGCAGGACGAAGGCGACGAGCATCACGGCGGCGACAGCGAAGGCGCCGAGGATGCGGCCGGACGTCCAGCCGTAGGTGTTCGCCTCGATCAGGCCGTAGGTCAGCGCGAAGAGGCCGATTCCGGAGGTGAGGAGGCCGGGCAGGTCGAGCCGCTGCTCGTGCGACTCGTCCTTGGACTCGGGGATGAGGATGAAGCTGGCGGCGATGCCCAGGATCCCGATCGGCACGTTGACGAAGAAGATCCAGCTCCAGTCGAGCTGCTCGGTCAGCAGGCCGCCCACGAGCGGCCCGATCGCGAGCGCCAGCGCCGAGACGCCGGCCCAGATGCCGATCGCCGTGCCGCGCTGGTGCGGAGGGAAGGTGGCTGCGATGATCGAGAGCGTGGCGGGGTTCATCAGCGCGGCGCCGGCGCCCTGGACGACGCGCGCGGCGATGAGGACGTCACCGCTCTCCGCCAGGCCGCACGCGAGCGACGACCCCGTGAAGATCACCAGCCCGACCACGAAGATCAGGCGCCGACCCAGCATGTCGGCGAGCTTCCCGCCGGTGAGCATCAGTGACGCGAACGTCAGGGCGTAGCCGGTGACGATCCACTCGAGCTCCGAGAGCCCGACGCCGAGGTCGCGCGCCATCGACGGGAGGGCGACGTTCACAACCGTGTTGTCGAGCATGATCATGAACAGACCGAAGGCGACGGCTGCGAGCGTCCACCACTTGCGAGCTTCCTCGCTGAAGAGACTGAGGGCCACGGTTAGTGACGACTATGTTAGCGCCCACTAAGTTGCGCCGTCAATGACGGAGAGACTGGCAGCTTCCGCGGCTCGGCACCCGGGGCGGACGGTCGCCGCCTGGATCGCCGCCGTCGTCGCCTCGATCTTCCTGATCGCGCTCTTCCTCGGAGACGCGCTCTCGGGCGAGGCCGAGCAGCTCAACAACCCCGAGTCGGTGCAGGCCGACGAGCTGATCGCCGAGCGCCTGCCCCCCGACCCGACCTTCACCACGGACGTCGTCCTCATCCGCTCGAACGGCGTCGCCACGGAC
Source organism: Gaiellaceae bacterium (assembly GCA_035776735.1). Lineage (GTDB taxonomy): Bacteria > Actinomycetota > Thermoleophilia > Gaiellales > Gaiellaceae > JACDAN01. The sequence goes on from DASSSO010000128.1 coordinate 6,504, forward strand.
AGCCCGGGCTTCGGGGTGCGGTCGACGCCGCTCCGCCAGGCGCTCGAGGCGACGGACGGCGTTGTCTACGTGAGCCCCGAGCCGGCCGCGCGCACTGAGCGGGCGCTCGTCTTCGAGATCGGCCTCGAGGACGAGACCGCCGCCGAGAACGTGCAGGAGCTCCTCGGACAGCACGAGGACGCGGTGTTCGACTTCTTCCTGACCGGCGAGTGGTCGGTGGAGCGCGACTTCCTCGCGCTCTCGGAGGAAGACCTGCAGAAGGGCGAGCTGCAGTTCGGCCTCCCCGTGGCCCTCCTCGTCCTGCTGCTCGTCTTCGGCGCGGTCGTCGCCGGCCTCGTTCCCCTGGCGCTCGCGATCGTGGCGATCCTCACCGCGCTCGGGCTGGTCGCCCTGATCGGCACGACGTTCGAGCTCTCGGTCTTCACGATCAACATGCTCACCGGCATGGGCCTCGCCCTCGGCATCGACTACTCGCTGTTCGTGGTCTCGCGGTTCCGGGAGGAGCGATCGGGCGGGCGAGAGAAGCTCGACGCGATCGGCGCCACCGGCCGGACCGCCAGTCGCGCCGTGCTCTTCAGTGGATGCGCCTTCGTCATCGCGATGCTCGGCCTCCTGCTCATCCCCAACACGATCTTCCGCAGCCTCGCCGCCGGCGCGATTCTCGTCGGAATCACCTCGGTCGCCGCCGCGCTGACCCTCCTCCCCGCCGTGCTCAGCCTGCTCGGCGACCGCGTGAACGCTCTCCGGATCCCGCTCATCGGCCGGAGCGCCCAGCAGGGAACCGGTGCCGAGAGCCGTTTCTGGGGCAGCGTCGTCAGGGCCGTGATGCGGCGACCGGCCTTGAGCTTCGCGCTCAGCGCTGCGTTCCTCGTCGCCCTCTCGCTTCCCGTCCTCAACTACACCACCGGCGAGGCGGGAATCCGCACGCTCCCGGATCGCTTCGACTCCAAACAGGGCTTCAACGCGCTCGAAGACGAGTTCGGCGTCGGGACGACCGACGTGGTCGAGGTCGTCGTCGACGGCGACGTCGGCAGCCCAGAGGTGCGGGCGGGCGTCGAGCGGATCGAAGACGGCATGCGCAGCAACGATGCGTTCCGCCAGGTCGAGGCCGAGTTCCATCCGGAGCAGCGCCTCGCAGTCATCGAGGCGCTGCCGACCGGGGACAGCAGAGACGAGCGCGCCCTGACTGCGGTCCGGCAACTCCGCGACGAGGAGATCCCCGGCGCCCGCCTGCTCGTCACCGGCGAGACCGCAGAGAGCATCGACTACTACGCCCTGACCGACCGCTGGCTGCCGATCCTGCTCGCCGTCGTGCTCACGCTCTCGTTCATCCTCCTGACCGTGGCGTTCCGGTCGATCGTGGTCGCCGCCAAGGCGATCGTGCTGAACCTGCTCTCGGTGGGCGCCGCCTACGGCGTCCTCATCCTCGTCTTCCAGGAGGGCGTCGGGAACGAGCTCTTCGGCTTCCAGCAGGTCGACTTCATCGAGGCGTGGGTACCACTCTTCCTGTTCGCGGTGCTGTTCGGCCTCTCGATGGACTACCACGTGTTCCTGCTCAGCCGAATTCGCGAGCGGTACCTGCAGACGGGCGACAACGACGACGCCGTTGCGCACGGGATCGGCTCGACGGCGCGGCTGATCACCGGCGCGGCGCTGATCATCATCGCCGTCTTCGCCGGGTTCGCCGTCGGCGACCTCGTGATGTTCCAACAGATGGGCTTCGGCGTCGCCGTTGCGCTGCTGATCGACGCGACCCTGATCCGGTCGGTGCTGCTGCCGGCGGCGATGAAGCTGCTCGGCGAGCGGAACTGGTACCTGCCGAGCTGGCTCGGCTGGCTTCCCGACTTCCACGTGGAGGGGCGGCGGTGAGCGAGGTCGTCTGGCGGCCGTCCGAGGAGGTGCTCGAGCGGGCCAACGTCGTCCGCCTGATGCGGCGGCACGGCATCGACGACTACTGGGAGCTCGTGCGGCGCTCGCAGGAGAACCCCGACTGGTTCTGGTCGGCCGCCGTCGAGGACATGGGGCTCGAGTTCTCGACGCCGTGGAAGCGCGTCTCGGATCTCTCGCGTGGGCCGGAATGGGCGACCTGGTTCGTCGGCGGGCGGCTGAACATCGCGACGAACTGCGTCCACCGCTGGGCGCAGCGCCGCCCGGAGGCGCTCGCGGCCGTCTCGCTCGACGAGGACGGCACGCGGCGCGAGTTGACCTGGGCGGCCATGTCCGACCAGGTCACGCGGCTTGCCGAGGCGCTCGTCGGGCTCGGCGTGGAGGAGGGCGACCGCGTCGCGATCTTCCTGCCCATGTCGCAGGAGGTCGCGATCGCGTCGAACGCGTGCGCGCACATCGGCGCGATCCAGGTGCCGATCTTCTCCGGCTTCGCGGCCCCGGCCGTGGCGCAGCGGCTCCAGGCGTCCGAGGCGAAGCTGGCGATCACGACGCGCACGTCGTCGCGCCGCGGCCGCGAGGTGCCGATGCTCGAGATCCTCGAGGAGGCGCGGGACGAGGCGCCGTCCGTCGAGCACGTGGTGTTGGCGCCCTGGGACGAGCTGATCGCGGGCTCCCCGGGAGAGCTCCCCGCCGCCCAGCTCGACTCGGAGACGCCGTACCTCCTGACCTACACGTCCGGGACGACCGGCAAGCCGAAGGGCGTCGTCCACGTCCAGGGCGGCTTCCTCGTCTCGATCGCGCGCGAGGTCTGCTACCAGGCCGACGCCGGCCCGGACGACGTGATCCACTTCGCCACGGACATGGGCTGGATCATGGGGCCGTGGACGGTCGTCGGCGGACACGCGATGGGCTCGACGCTCGTCTTCGCCGAGGGCGCCCCCGACTGGCCGCCCGACCGGCTCTGGCGCCTGATCGAGCAGGAGCGCGTCTCGATCCTCGGCATCTCGCCCACGCTCGTCCGTGCGCTCATCCCCCACGGCGAGCCCGAGACCGACCTCTCGTCGCTGCGGACGATCGTCACCACCGGGGAGCCGTGGAACCCGGAGCCGTACCGCTGGCTCTTCGAACGGGTCGGCGGCGGCAGGGTCCCGATCATCAATTGCTCCGGCGGAACCGAGGTCGGCGCCTGCTTCCTCTCGCCCACGCCCGCGATTCCGATCAAGGCCTGCTCGCTCGGCGGCCCGGCGCTCGGCATGGCGATGGACGTCCTGGACGGCGACGGCAAGTCCCTAGTCGGCACCGGGGAGGTCGGGGAGCTCGTCTGCCGCAAGCCCTTCCCCGGGATGACGCGCGGCTTCTGGCGCGATCCCGACCGCTATCTCGACGCGTACTGGCGCCGGTTCCCGGGGATCTGGACGCACGGCGACTGGGCCTCGGCCGACGAGGACGGCTACTGGTTCCTGCACGGGCGCTCGGACGACACGCTGAACATCGCCGGCAAGCGGATCGGGCCCGCCGAGCTCGAGTCGGCCGCGGTCGAGCACCCGGCAGTGCTGGAGGCGGCCGCGGTCGGCATCCCGCACGAGGTGAAGGGCGAGGTGGCCTGGATCTTCTGCATCGCGGCGCCGGGGACGCAGGTCGACGACGGGCTCGCCGACGAGGTCTGCGAGCTGGTCTCCCGCGACTTGGGCAAGGCGTTCCGGCCGGATCGCGTCGTCTTCGTGAAGGCGCTGCCGAAGACCCGCAGCGCGAAGATCATGCGCCGCGCGGTGCGTGCGAAGGCGCTCGGAACCGACCCCGGCGATCTCTCCTCGCTGGAGAACCCCGAGTCGCTGGACGAGATCGGGCTAGTCCTGGAGCGCTGAGTCGCCCGAGGCGAGAAGGCGCTGGAACGCCGGATACGACCCGGCCTTCCCTACCGTGACGAGCGTGTCGCCCTGCTGGATGACGTCGGTCGGCAGCGCCCCGCTCACAGGCTCGGGCTCGCGGAGGATCGCTATCACCGTGATCCCGACCTTGGCGCGAAAGCCGGCCTCGGAGAGGGCCTTGCCGATCCACGGGCTCGTGTCCGGGACGGGGATCCACTCGATCAGCAGCTCGCCGAGCGCCATCTCCAGCTCCTCGACGATCTTCGGCCGCTCGTAGGCGCCGCCGAGGACGGCGCCGAGCTGGCGGGCCTCGTCGTCGTCGAGCGTGATCACCGAGCGCGGCTCGTCGTCGCCGCCGCGGCGGAAGTAGTAGAGCTCACGCTTCCCGTCGTTGTGGAGGATCACCGCGATGCGGCAGCCCTCGCCCGTCCGGATCGTGAACTTCGTCCCGATGCCGGGCAGGCGGGTCTCCTCGAGTTGAGTGGTGGGCAACGCGTCAGCCTCCTTCGGCCAGTCTAGGTGTCGGGAACAGGCGTCGGCCCAGCACCTTCGACTCCTTCATGAGGATCACCCCGATCGTGGCCGTCAGCAGCACGTAGAGGCCGGCGAAGGCGATCAGCGTGTCCTGCTGGCTCTGCAGCAGCTCTTCGTTCGCCGCGGCCACCTGCGCGAGGATGATCGTGAACTCGCCGTGCGCGATCAGCGCGACGCCGGCGTTGAAGCCCTGGCGGGCGGTGAAGCCGCCGACGCGCCCTGCGAAGTGGCCGGACGCGATCTTGCCGAGCACGGTGGCGGGGACGGCGAGCGCGAGCAGCCAGCCGACGTCGCCGAGCGCCGAGACGTCGATGGAGAGGCCGAAGACGAAGAAGAACAACGCGGCGAAGACGTCCCTGAAGCTGAAGAAGCGCTCCTCGACCTCCTCCCGCATCGAGGTCTCCGAGAGCACGACGCCGGCCATCAGCGCGCCGATCGCCTCCGAGAGCCCGAGGGCGTCGGCGACGGCGGCCATCCCGACGAGAAAGCCGAAGACGGCGAGCAGGAAGAACTCGCGCGGGAGCCAGTCGAGGAAGCGGTCGATCGCCCCCGAGGCCCACTTGGACAGGGCGAGCGAGACGGCGATGAACCCGATTGCCTTGGCGACGATCGCGAGCGTGGTCGCCGCGGCCCCGCCGCCGCCCGCGGCGAAGCCGAGCACGAGGGCGATCGCGAGGTCCTCGGCGACCAGGATCGCGAGCACGAGGTCGGTCTCGTCGTCCGCGAGGCGCCGGAAGTCGATCAGGGCCTTGACGCTGATCGCGCTCGAGGAGACGTAGATCGCGGCTGCGAGGATCAGCGCGGCGAAGCTCCACCCGAAGGCGGCCACGCCGACGAGGAGCCCGAGCCCGGCGTTGAGGGCGAAGTCGACGACTCCGCCCAGCACGACGTGGCGGCGGCTGCGCGAGATCCGGGTGAACGTGAACTCGAGGCCGAGGAAGAAGAGCAGGAAGATGATCCCGATCTCGGCGACAAAGTCGGTCACCTCCGAGGGGCTGATGAGGGAGAGCACCTTGGGCTCGTTCGGCCCCAGCAGCAGGCCCGCGAGCAGGTAGGCGGGGATCGCGGAGAGGCCGAAACGGCTTGCGATCAGACCGAGCACGCCGAGCATCCCGACGGTGACGGCGAGCTCGGCGAGGGTCACGGCCGGACCCTACCGCCGCGTGGAAGACTCCTCGTCGTGGCAGATCGGATGGAGGGACAGGTCGCGCTCGTCACCGGCGGCAGCCGTGGGATCGGCGCCGGAATCGCGCGAGAGCTCGTGGACGCCGGGATGAAGGTCGCGGTGTCCGCGCGCACGCAAGAGCAGGTCGAGGAGGAGGCACGCGAGCTCGGCGGGCTCGGCGTCGTCGCCGACGTCTCGAGGCAGGACGACGTCGAGCGCGTGGTGGCCGACGTCGAGCGGGAGCTTGGCCCCGTCGATCTGCTCGTGAACAACGCCGGGATCGCCGCGTGGGAAGAACGCGCCTGGGAGATCGGGGTCGAGGACTGGTGGCGGGTGTTCGAGATCAACGTCCTCGGCGCCTTTCTCTGCTGCCGAGCAGTGATCCCGGGCATGCTCGAGCGCGGGCGCGGACGCGTCGTCAACACCGGGAGCGGCGCGGCGTACCTCCCCGGCCAGAGGAACACGGGCTACGGCGCGAGCAAGGCCGCGCTCTACCGGTTCGGGGAGGCACTCGCGAACCAGCTGGAGCCGTACGGGATCCCGGTCTTCACGATCAGCCCCGGGCTCGTGCGCACGGTGATGACCGAAGACCGGTTCCCGACCGACGCGCCTTGGACGCCGCCCGAGCTGGCCCCTCGGCTCGTCCGCGTGCTCGCCTCGGGGCGGGCCGACAAGCTCACCGGGCGCTACATCCACGCGGAGCACGACGACATCGAAGACCTGATCAGCCGCGCGGACGAGATCGTGGAGGGCGACCGGAACGCGATCCGCCTCCAGCGCTAACCGTCGACCAAAAGGGGTCAGACCCCTTTGGGAGAGTCGAAGGTCAGCGGGGGGTGATCCAGACGGCGCGAGCCGCGCCGAGCACACGGCCGTCCTCGCCGTGCAGCGCCGTTCCGGCGTGGAGCTTTCGGCCCTCCTCGCCGAGCCGCCACGCTGTCACGACGCAGCGCTCTCCCGGGCGCGGCAGGTGCTCCACGCGCGCCGCCAGCCGGCCGAGCACCGGCATCCCGCGCTCGCCGCCGAGCACGGCGTACGCGCCGGGACAGTCCAGCGCAGCCCAGACGAACTCCGGCGCCACGTGCTCGGCCCGCGGCGTCCAGGTGGCGGCGAAGACCTCGCGCCCGGGAACGGGCCCCACGTAGATCCCGAGCCCGTCGTTCCTCGCCCAGCCGCAGACGAAGCACTCGGGGAAGGTGCTCTCCTTGTCGCCCTCCGGAAGAGCGGCGGCGGCCGCCTCCTCGAAGGGCACGGGCGCGGGAGCGTCGACCTCGACCTCGGTCGCGACCGCCTCGGCGACGAGCTGCCCTCGATCGCGAAGGACGATCCGGCGGCGTTCGTCCTCCCACTCGACCTCCAGGGGGCGGCCGAGTGGCGGCGGAAGCCTGAGGGTCACCTCCGCAGGCCCGTGGAGGAACGATGCGAGCATGCCGCTCGTGTAGCCGCCGTTCGCCGACTCCGTCGGGCCGCGAAAATGGCGGTCGATGACGAGCTCCACGGCAGGTAGAGTATGTTTTCGACTGTGAGGCGAAAACCATGAGACTCGCGCTCGCCCAGATCAACACCGTCGTCGGAGACCTGGACGGAAACGTGGCGCGGATCGTGGGCCGCCTGCGGGAGGCGCGGAACGCGGGCGCCGACCTCGTCCTCTTCCCGGAGCTCGCGGTGACCGGCTATCCGCCCGAGGACCTCCTCTTCCGGCCCGGGTTCCTGCGCGAGGCGCGCCGCGCCGCCGAGCAGGTCGCGGCCGAGACGGCGGACATCGCGGCGCTCGTCGGCGTCCCCTGGCTCGACCGCGACCTCTTCAACGGCTGCGCGATCTGCGCCGGGGGCGAGATCAAGGCCGTCTACCCGAAGCGCTTCCTACCCAACTACGGCGTGTTCGACGAGGTGCGCTACTTCCAGCCCGGCCGCGAGATGTACCTCCTGCAGGTCGGCGAGGCGCTGATCGGTCCGACGGTCTGCGAGGACATCTGGCAGCCTGGCCCGCCGGCGACCGACCTGGCACTCGCCGGCGCGCACGTGATCGCGAACATCTCCGCCTCGCCGTTTCACGTCGGCAAGGGGCTCGAGCGGGAGGAAATGCTCATCACCCGCGCCCGCGACAACGCCTGCTGGGTCGCGCTCGTGAACGCGGTCGGCGGCCAGGACGAGCTGATCTTCGACGGCCACAGCGTCGTGATCGACGAGGAGGGCGAGGTCGTCGCCCGCGGGCCGTCGTTCGAGGAGGCGCTGCTCGTCGTCGACATCGACGCGTCGACGGCGATCGCCAGGCGGCTCGTCGACGCACGCCGGCGCGCGCTGGCGATCGAGCGGGAGATCCCGAACCCGCCCGTGGTCGACCTCGGCGAGCCGCGCAAGCAGGAGGCTCCGGTGACGCCGCTCCTCGCCGAGCCGCTCGACGACCTCGAGCAGATGCGGCTCGCGCTCGAGCTCGGCCTCTCCGACTACGTGGAGAAGAACGGGTTCAGGGAGATCGTGGTCGGGGTGTCGGGCGGGATCGACTCTGCCCTCGTCGCCGCCCTCGCCGTCGAAGCGCTCGGCCCCGACCGCGTGCATGCCGTCTCGATGCCGTCCCGCTACTCCTCCGAGGAGACCCGACGGGACGCCCGGCGCCTGGCCGAGAACCTCGGCACCGGCTTCCTCGAGATCCCGATCGACCCGATCTTCGAGGGCTTCGAGCAGGCGTTGGCGCAGACCTTCGAGGGCCTCGAGGCCGACATCACGGAGGAGAACCTCCAGGCCAGGATCCGCGGCACGCTGCTGATGGCGCTCTCGAACAAGTTCGGCTGGCTCGTCGTCGCGACGGGGAACAAGTCGGAGCTCTCGGTGGGCTACGCCACGCTCTACGGCGACATGGCCGGGGGGTTCGCGCTCCTCAAGGACGTGTTCAAGACGGACGTGTTCCGGCTCGCCCGGCGTCTGAACGAGCGGGCGGGCCGCGAGCTGATCCCGCGGACGATCATCGATCGGGCGCCGAGCGCCGAGCTGCGGGCCGACCAGAAGGACGAGGACTCGCTGCCGCCCTACTCCAAGCTCGACAGGGTGCTCGAGGCCTACGTCGAGGAGGATCGCTCGCACGAGGAGCTGACGACGGACGGCTTCGACCAGGACGTCGTCGACCGCGCGATCGCGCTCATCGACCGGGCCGAGTACAAGCGCCGGCAGGCGCCGCCAGGCGTGAAGCTCCGGCCGAAAGCCTTCGGGCGGGACCGCCGCACCCCGATTACGAACCGCTGGCGCGGGTAAGAGGCGTCCATGGACAAGACACAGACACTCCAAGCAGGGCTCGTCGGCTGGCGCGGCCGCCTCGCCGACAGGATCGAAAAGCCGGTCAGCAAGCGGACGCCGCTCTCGGCGAAGCAGGTCCGGGCCATCCTCGGCGCGCTCTTCTTCGTCAAGTCGGCGATCTACGTCGGACGCTCGATCCGCCGCGCGATGAAGCGCGGGAGATGACCGCGCCGTACACGCGCAAGAACCTGAACGACGTCGAGGACGCCGCGGCGAAGTTCGGCTTCCAGGAGAGCCAGGAGTCGCGCTTCGTGCGCGGCGATGACCTCGACGCCGAGCAGACGGGGATGAGCCTCCACCGCTTCAAGCCGGGGAAGCGACAGGGCTTCGCGCACCGGCACGACGACGTCGAGGAGATCTACGTCGTGCTCTCGGGCTCCGGCCGGATGAGGCTCGACGACGACGTGATCGAGCTCGGCCGCCTCGACGCCGTCCGGGTCTCACCGGGCGTGATGCGCGCGTTCGAGGCCGACGACGAGGGGCTCGAGATCCTCGCGGTCAGTCCGCGTCGGGAGGACGACCGCGGCGAGATCGTCCCCGGCTGGTGGACGGACTGAGCCCGCAGCGCGGCGACGGGGTCGCTCAACGGCGCGCTCGGCGATTCCCGTGCTAGTAACACTGTGTTACTAGCTCTGCGGCCCGCCGGGTTACCGCTCTCGGAGCCGCCCTCAGGGGCCCTCGGAACGCAAGTAACACTCTGTTACTTGCCTGTTGGGCCCGGCGCGTGACCGCGGGGTGCCTTCGACCTCACGGCCCGGTCAGATGCCGACGTCGACCGGCTCGGCCGGCGGGCCGTGCTCGTCCAGCTCGCGTAGGAGCTCGCGCAGTCGCCTCGGCGACAGCAGCCCGTCGTAGGCGTAGAGCTCCGCGCGCGTCCACCAGCGGATCGCGGTCATCCATTCCGTTCGTAGCTCGCCCCAGCTGAGCTCCGGCTGCGGCTCGTCGCCCGGGGCACGAACGAGATAGATGCGCTCGCTCTGGCCGCTGTGCGAGCGCATCGGGAACCAGTGGGTGCGCGTCCAGATACACGGGCCCAGCTCGAGACCGTGGAAGCCCGCCTCCTCTGCGAGCTCGCGCGCGAGCGCTTCCTCGTCCGTCTCCCCCGTTTCCACGCCGCCTCCGACGCACGCCCAGACCGTCCTGTCCGGGAACTCGAACCGGACCAGGAGGACGCGCCCAGTCGGGTCGAGGACGAGCGCACGCACGCCGTCCCGAAGAGGTTTGCCGCCGGCCCGTGCGGAAAGCTCCTCGAACCAGCGCAGCCGCTCCTCGTACGGCACGGCCGCATTCGCCGGCGAGGTGGACGGGAGCACGAACAGCTGCGTCTCGCCCAAGCGCCGGTCCTGGACGCCCAGATCCGGACGCTCGTTGAAGGCGCCGCGGTACGCCTCCTTGCCGACGAAGGCGATCCACTCAGGGTGCAGCTCCCGGGCGATCCGCTCCAGCCGCTCCGCCGACCCGTCGAAATCGGCCCGCCGAAGGTCGCCGGACCCCGGCGTCGTCCGGTAGGCGGCGTTCGTCAGCCCGAGGCCGAGCGCCGGCAGCTCGTGCTGCTCGCGGGGCTCGTACAGCCGGGGGGTGAAGCCGGCGTCCCGGAGCAGCCGCCAGAAGTCGTTCCGCGGGTTGGCGAAATGCGCCCCGGCGTTCGCCGACCAGCGGCCCGGGTTGATCCCGCAGAAGACGACGTCGAGGTCGGCCGCCAGCACGTCTGGCACGTCGCTTGGCGTGTCGTCGCGACCCCTGACCATGGTGGATTACGCGGCCGAGAAGTGAAGGCGGTCGAGGTCCGGTAGCTCGTCACCGAGGACGGCTCGACCACTGCTTTCGACCACCGTGAAGAGACGCCAAGTCTCGGCGGCTGCTACCCCGAGGAAGAGACGCGGACGGAGCACGGCGATCGCGGAGCACTTGACGTGATCCGTCCTGACGTGCGGAGCCCCGTCCGCGTGACAGGACCGCATCCCCGCAAGCAGCTTGTCGAGCATCTTGGCGGTCGCCTTGGCCTCGACTCCCACGCGCGACCGAGCCGCCGCCAAGGGCATCTTCGCAGCGAGCTCGGCACACGGCTCCTCCAGCAAGAGGGTGTCGAGCGCCTCGTACCGCAGGACCTCGTGCCCATCCTGGAGCATGGTGGGCGACTCGCTGACCAGGTGCTCCCGCGGCCAGCCGAACTCGTACCGGAGCCTCGCAATCGCCGCCCACCCCACGATCGTCTCGGGACTCAGGCGTCCGGGTTTCTCGAAGAAGAGAGAACCCCTGGGGCTGCCGTCGCTCAATCGCGGATAGCGATCGGATCGCTCCTTGCGATCGCCGTCAACGACGAGGAGTGGCGGCTCATCGCCATGGCTGGTTACGGCGGCGAGGAAGTCAGCGGCCTCGCGGGGAGTCACCTCAGCAGGAACTCGCGGACCCTCCGCGACTCCCGGATAGAAGCTCGGCTGTGCGACCGCCCATCTCTCGTCTATGAAGGCCTGCAGATCGTGCGTGGCATCAGCGCAAGTCAATGCGGCGGAAATCTAGGGCTCGGGTGGCCAGATCCTCATGGGCGGCGCAAGGTAAAGAGGAATACTCCTCAAGACGCATCGCAGACCCGGAGCGAGGACGTCGGGAACCGCGCTTGTCGAATTGCGACCGCTAGAGGCTGTCACGTAGCTCGAAGAGCAGCTCTTCGACGTCGTTCTTTTGCGAGTCGACGCGGACGAACCCGCACTTCTCGAGCACGCGGATCGAGGCGACGTTGCTCGTCGCGACCCACGCGTGCAGCGGTCGCTGGGTCACCTCGCCGGTGAGCTCCTGAAGCGCACGTGTCGCAAGGCCCTTGCCCCAGAACTCCCGTCCGATCCAGTAGCCGACGAGACGCCGCCCCTCCTGCTCCCAGCACCCGATGTTGCCGGCCACCTCGCCCTCGTAGACGATCGTCTTCTTCGTCAACGAGTCGTCGGCAAGGAGCCGCCGCCAGTGCGCGTCGAAGGCCTCGCGGTCGCGGGCCGGGAACGCCGCCATCCGGTTCGCCTCGGGCTCGCGCTGGTGCTCGAAGAACGCGTCGAGGTCGCTGTCGACCACTTCCCGCAGAACACCGTCCACCCCGACGACACTAGCGATTGATGCAGCACGCGTCGTCGAACGCTACGACGAGCGCGCCCACACGCAGGTCCGCCGCGAGGACGTCGGGGACCGAGCTAGGCGGCTTCGAGCTCGACTTCGGGCTCGCGCGAGTCGAGCCGGACTTCGAAGAGGCGTCGGATGTCTTCGCCACTGAAGGTCGTCTCATAGCGCGAGCGGCGCGGCGCCAGCTCGATCACCTGCACCGCCTCCTCGTGGAACCCATAGCACCGGGCGTAGCACTCAGCTTCGTTCAACGCTCGCAGCCGCATGGACTGGACCGTAAATTGCCCACCGGACGGTGGAACTCCGCGCGAAACACTTCGAGTACTGGATCTCGCTGGACGAGGGCGGAAACCTCTCCGCGGACGGCAATCCCGTCACGCTGCAGAGCGAGGTCGGGGCGGAGCACCTGCTGCTCGCGGCCCTGGCGCGCTGCTCGGTCTCCAGCCTGGAGCACTTCGCCCGCCAGAAGGCCTTCGACGTGCGGGCCTCCGCCTACGCGGCGGGAACGGTCACGCGCCGCGCCGACGAGGACCGGTATGGATTCGTCAGCATCGAGTGCAAGCTCGACGTGGAGCTCACCGGCGAGCTGACCGAGGACGAGCTCCGCAAGCTGCTCGAGAGCGCGGAGTGGGGGTGCTTCATCGGCGCCTCGCTGGATCCCGCGCCGGAGTACAGCTGGCGCGTCAACGGCCGTGACCTGTGAGGTGGTTCCTCGCGGCAGGCCTGCTCGTCGCCGCCGGTGCGATCGCCTACGCGTGGTGGCGCGGCGGTGAGGGGACCGCCCCGATCGGCGAGCCGCTCGTGCTCGGAGAACGTCGGCACCGCATGATCCCGGCCGGACGCAGCGGCGCGCCGCTCCTCGTCCTGCTCCACGAGCGAGGCGGCTCCCCGAGCGAGCTCGTCTGGCCGGAGCTCGTCGACGGCCTCGAGGCGCTGGGCGAGGACGCCCCGGCACTGCTGCTCGTCGACGGCGGCGACCACAGCTACTACCACGACCGCGAGGACTTCGACTGGGGCACGCACATCCTCGAGGAGGCGATTCCCGCGGCGCGCGAGCGGCTCGGCACCGATCCGGCGCGGGAGGCGATCGGCGGGTTCTCGATGGGCGGCTTCGGCGCGCTCGACCTCGCGCGCCAGCGACGCTTCTGCGCCGTGGGAGGACACTCGCCCGCGCTCTGGGAGGGCGGCGGGCAGACGCCCGAGGGTGCGTTCGACGACGTCGAGGACTTCGAGCGGCACGACGTGCTCGAGGCCGCGCAGGCGAATCCCGACATCTTCCGCGGCGCCCGCGTCTGGCTCGACGCTGGTCACGACGATCCGTTCCGGCGGACGACCGTCCTGCTCGGCGCGGTCGTCGACTCGCCCGCCAAGACCCCGCCTGGCGACCACTCGACCGGCTACTGGCGCGAGCATGTCGACGAGTACCTGGACTTCTACGCGGAGGCGCTTCGGACGTGCGCGTAGGGCTCGACGTCGAGGCCGTCCGCGCGCGGTTCTCCGCGCTGCAGCGGCCTTACGCGTTCCTCGACGGCCCGGCCGGGACGCAGGTGCCGGACGAGGTGGTGGACGCAATCGCCCGCTACCTCCGCGAGTCCAACGCCAACGTCGGCGGCGAGTTCGAGACGAGCCGGCGCACCGGCGAGCTGGTCGAGACCGCACACGAGACCGCGGCCCGCTTCCTGGGCTGCACCGCCGGGAAGGCGATCTTCGGGCCGAGCATGACGAACCTCAACTTCATGCTGACGCGCACGGTCGGGCGGGAGCTCCGCGAGGGAGACGAGATCGTGGTCACGCGGCTCGACCATGACGCGAACGTCGCTCCCTGGCTCGAGCTGGCGCGGGATCTCGGCCTCGTCGTCCGCCTCGCGGCCCTCGACCTGTCGGACGTCGAGGACCTGCTCACTGACCGGACGCGCGTCGTGGCCTTCCCGTGGGCCTCGAACGCCCTCGGCACGCTCGTCGACGCCGCCCGGATCTGCGAGCTCGCCCACGAGGCGGGCGCGCTCGCCTGGATGGACGCCGTGCACTACGCGCCGCACGGGCCGATCGACGTGGACGCGGTCGGGGCGGACGTCCTCCTCTGCTCGCCGTACAAGTTCTACGGGCCCCATCTCGGGCTCGCCTTCGCCCGCCGCGAGCTGCTCGAGCGCTGGCGCCCCTACAAGGTGCGCCCGGCGCCGGGGTACGAGACGGGGACCGCGCAGCACGAGCTGCTCGCCGGCTTCGTCGCAGCCGTGAACTACCTCGAGTCCCTCGGCTGGGACGCGATCATCGCCCACGAGCACGAGCTGGGCGAGCGGTTCCTGGCCGGGCTCCCCGACCACGTGACGCTCTACGGCTCCCCGACCATGGGCGAGCGCGTGCCGACCTTCTCGTTCACCGTCGAGGGCAGGGCGCCGCAGGAGGTGGCGGCGCAGCTCGGCGAGCGCGGGATCTTCGTCTGGCACGGCGACTACTACGCCGTGGAGGTGATGAAGGCGCTCGGGCTCGAGGACGGCGCGGTCCGCGTCGGCTTCGTCCACTACAACACGGCCGAGGAGGTCGACCGCCTGCTGGAGGAGCTGACCAGGCTGGCCTAGTGCCGGCCCTGTCCTTCTTGCCAGGATTGGTTGTCTCCGCCCCTGGAGCGCACTAGGGTCGGCACGACAGAGCGGGGGGATTCAGGAGGGCCTTATGACGAGAACTCGCTCGGGGGTCGTCGCCGGACTCGCAGCCGCCGGACTTGCGCTGGCCGGCGTCGCCACCGCCATCAGCAACGGCGTTCCCGACGGAAACGGACACCCGAACGTCGGCATGCTGACGATCGGCTTCGAAGAGGACGGCGAACTGGTGCGCTTTGCCGACTGTTCCGGCTCCTACGGCGGACCACGAGTCGGCGAACCGGCGAGCAAGGTGTTCGTGACCGCCGCTCACTGCGTGGCGGGGGCTCTCGAAGCGGGAATTGCCGCGAACCAGTTCTGGGTGAGCTTCGACTCCGAGATCACCTTCGATGCGGAGACGGGCGTCGTGACGAGCACGAACGACTGGCACCAGGCCACTGCAGTCGCGTTCGATCCTGCGGCGGGACGGCAACGCTCGGATGGACACGACTACGCGGTCGTCCTGCTCGACAGCGTTCCGACGGGACTGGCTCCGATCCAGTTTCCGAGGGCCGGGCTGCTCTCAGAGCTCGCCGCAAAGGGCGGTCTCCAGCCCGGCACGATCGTCGACAACGTGGGCTACGGCGTCATTCCGCTCTTCAAGAGAGGGCAACCGAACTTCGAGGCCCCGCCGGGACGGATGTTCTCGACGTCGCGGTACAAGGCGCTCACGCAGGCCTATCTGAAGCTGAACATGAACTCCGATTCCCTCGAAGGCAACGGCGGCATCTGCTTCGGTGACTCGGGCTCGCCGAAGTTCCTCCACGGGACGAACACGGCGATTGCGCTGTCGTTCGGCGGAGACGCGATCTGCCGGTCCGAGAGCTTCAACAGCAGACTCGACATCGCCGCCGCGCGATCGTTCTACGGCCGGTACCTGGCACTGCCGTAGGGATTGGCAGGAGGGGCCGCGCCGCGCGGCCCCTCTCTCGCCCGCTCGCCGCCCGCCCAGGCCCGTTCGCGGTTCCGTCGGCGATCCGGCTCTCGCTGTTCGCGTTCTCGCGACCTGGGTCGTCGCACGGTACGGCTACGGCCGTTACAGGAAGGCGACCGACCAGCGTTTAGGAGGCGCGCCTGAGCGCCGGCACGAAGTCCGTGCTGCGGCGGGTCGCCGCCGACGCGCGGGCGAAGCTGCGGGCGGCGGACTCGTCGACGGCCAGCGTGACCGGCCCGTGAGCGATCAGGCCCTCCTCCGCGCGCTCGCGGAGCAGATCGGCGAAGAAGCCGTCCACCAGCCACTCGCGGCCCGGGGCGACCGACGCGCGCACGCTGATCCGGATCAGCGTCTCGGAGAGCTCGTCCACCTGGTCGATGCTGGGCCGGCGAACGAACGTGGTCGGGCCCTCGGGCAGGATCGACGCGACCGAGTCGACCATCGCGACGCCCTGGTCGCGGTCGGTGACGAAGACTTCGAGGATGAGCTGCTTCGCGCCGCTCGGCAGCACGCGCACGGACGGGATCTGCGAGTTGTGGATGTGGATCACCTCGCCGTCGAGCGTCCGCAGCCGCGTGTGGCGCAGCGAGACGTCCTCGACGACGCCCTGCAGCTCGTGCATCGGGATCTGGATCGTGTCGCCGACGGAGTACCACCGCTCGAGGAACATCGCGAGCCCCGCGATGATGTCCATCAGGACACGCTGGATCGCGAAGCCGATCAAGATGAAGAGGAACGAGGCGCCCGCGAGCGCCGTCAGCCGGTCGACGCCGCCGATCAGCTGGCCGGCCGAGAGGACGGCCGCGGTCGCGAACCCGAAGTAGGCAATCGCCGCGCGGATGATCGAGACGCTCGTCTCGCGACGCTTGAGCGCCGTCATCCTCCCGGTTTGCTCGAGGTCGGACGAGGCCGTGCGGCGGTCGTGCCAGATCAGCAGCTTCCAGGCGACGAACCCCGCGGCGCGCGCGAGCAGCGCGGCGGCCCCGAAGAGGGCGAGGACGACGACGACCCTTCCCCACGGCGGGTAGAGGGGCGTGTTGTCGTTCAGCAGGTTGATGATCGGATCGAGCACCGGCGCAGGCAAGCTATCGGCGCCGCCATGACCCGCGAAAGCGTTTTCAAACAATCCTTACGAGGCTTCACCGGACCGTGAAGATCCTCGTCCTCGGCGGGACGAAGTTTCTCGGCCGGGCGGCCGTCGAGGCGGCGCTCGAACGCGGCCACGAGCTCACGCTCTTCAACCGGGGCGAGACGAACCCCCAGCTGTTCCCCGAGGTCGAGAAGCTGCGCGGCGACCGCACTGGGGACCTCTCGGAACTGGACGGCCGGCGGTGGGATGCGGTGGTCGATCCGTCCGGCTACCTCCCGCACGTGGTGCGCCGCTCGGCGGAGGCGCTGCGGGACTCGGTCGGCCGCTACCTCTTCGTCTCCAGCATCTCCGTGTACGCGGACTTCGGCACGGGCCCGAGCGAGGGCTCGCCGCGGGCGGAGCTCGGCGACATGCCCGCCGACGAGCTGCTCCCCGAGTACGAGAACTACGGCGCCCTGAAGGCTCTGGCCGAGGACGCCGTCTGGGAGGTCCTCGGTGACCGGGCGACGATCGTCCGTCCCGGCCTGATCGTCGGCCCCCACGATCCGACCGGCCGGTTCACGTACTGGCCGCACCGGGTCGCGCGCGGCGGGGACATGGTCGTCCCGGCCCCGCCCGAGCGCACCGTCCAGTTCGTGGACGTCCGCGATCTGGGGCGCTGGATGATCGAGCTGCTCGAACGGGACGACGGCGGCGCCTTCAACGCGACCCGCGGCGGGGTGGCATGGGGTGAGCTGATCGAGTCGACCCGCGCAGTGACGGGATCCGACGCGGCGCCGGTCTGGATCCCCGACGAGTTCCTCGCTGAGCAGGGAGTCGGCGAGTGGATGGAGCTGCCGATGTGGCTCGCGGATCCAGACTGGGTCGGGATGAACCGGGCAGACGTCTCCCGGGCGGAGGCCGCGGGTCTCGCCCATCGCCCGCTCGAGGACACGATCCGCGCCACGCTGGAGCAGGCGGAGACGACCGACGACGCGGGGCTGAAGCCGGAACGGGAGCGGGAGCTGATCGAGACGTGGCGTCGGGGCGGCGGCGATCACTAGGGAGAAGGACTACTCGGCGACGCCGCTCTCGCGGAAGCTCGGCGCGAAGCCGGGCGTCGACGTCGTCGTCTTCTTCACGACCAGCCGCGAGCAGCTCGAGCGACGCTTCGCGGCCCTGCGCGAGACGCTGAACCCGGCCGACGGGCTCTGGGTCGCCTGGCCGAAGAAGGCGTCCAAGATCGAGACCGACCTCGACTTCGACAGCGTGCAGCGGATCGGACTCGACGCCGGCCTCGTCGACAACAAGAGCGCGGCGATCGACGATCTCTGGCAGGCCGTGCGCTTCGTCTACCGGCTCGAAGACCGCTAGTCGTACGCCGCGCGGGCGCGCTTCCAGCGCGGGTCGTCCGTCCGGATGTGGTCCGGGTTCACGCCCCTCGCCTCGGCGAGCGCGAGCGCGAGCAGCTGGAAGCGGACGATGTCCACGACGGGGTGGCGCGTCGGGACGAACTCGACGTCGCAGCCGAGCTCGCGCAGCGCCGCGAGCGCGTCGCGCGCCCGCTCGCCCGCACGACCCTCGCCCTCGAGGACGAAGCAGCGGACCGACTCGTCGACGGCGGCGAGGTGGCCGTGGAGCAGCTGCTCGGTGTGGTGCGCCTCGGCGGCGACGAACGCGCCCTCACGGAGCTTGAGCGCCGCCTCCTGCGCGGTCGGCCAGGCGCTGCCGGCGCCGGCGATCAGGAACCGCTCGTGCTCGCTCGGAAGCGCCGGCCGCTCCAGCTCCGCCTCCACGAGCTCCGGCAGCTCCGAGACGTCCTGTCCCCGGAGCGCCGCGATCGCGGCCACGGCGGAGGTGTAGCTCGCCGTGTGGCACCAGCTCTTCTCGATCTCCGGCGCCGCCACGACCACGTGATCGCACTCGGCCGCGATCGGGCTGTCCGGCGCGCCGGTGACGAGCCACGTCTCGCCCTGCCAGGAGCGAACCGCCTCCAGCGTGAGCCGCGTCGTGCCCTCGTGGCTGATCGCGACCAGCACCTCCGCCTCGCGCTCGGGACGCAGGACGAGGTCGAGCGCCTGCCGCGCGTCGCCGCCGGTCTGGGCCGCGTGGAACGAGGTTCCACAGCCGGTGAACAGCGTCTTCGCGTCCGGAAGGCGGTCGCCGGACGGCACCCGACGGAGCCAGTCCGGCTGCGCGAAGATCGCCGCCCGCGTGTGCTCGCCGCTCATCGAGGCGTCTATACCATCCACCGCCGTGGACGGGTTCCCCTTCGTGTACCGCGACACCGTGCGCTTTCGCGACCTCGACGGGATGGGCCACGTCAACAACGCGGTCTTCCTCACCTACATGGAGTCCGCCCGAATCGCGTTCCTGTCCTCCCTCGGCGCAGGCGACAACCCGCAGCAGAGCCTGATCCTCGCCCGGACGGAGGCGGACTTCCGGTCGCCGATCGCCTTCGGCGAGGAGGTCGAGGTCGGCGTCAGGACGGCGCGCGTGGGAACGAAGAGCTTCGAGCTGGAGTACGAGATCCGCGCCGACGGCCGCGTGGCGGCCGAGGGCAAGAGCGTGCTCGTCGGCTACGACTACGAGAGAGGAGCGAGCGTGGAGATCCCCGCAGAGTGGCGCGACTGGCTGGCGCCTGAGGTAATCGTCTGATGGCCGTCTTCGAGCGACAGGTGCTGCCGAACGGGCTACGGCTGCTGTCCGCGTCCATGCCGCAGGTGCAGTCGGTCGCCTGCTTCATCATGCTCGCCGCCGGCTCCCGCTACGAGACGCCCGAGACGAGCGGGATCGCCCACTTCGCCGAGCATATGTTCTTCAAGGGCACGGAGAACCGGCCCACGGCGCAGATCATCGGCAACGAGCTCGACGGGATCGGCGCCGAGTTCAACGCCTTCACCGGCAAGGAGTACACGGGCTACTACGTCAAGTGCGCGGCCGAGCACCGGCAGCGCGCGTTCGACGTCCTCGTCGACATGCTCCGCCACTCCAAGTTCGACCCCGAGGAGATCGAGCGGGAGAAGGGCGTGATCATCGAGGAGATGAACATGTACTTCGACACGCCGCGGGACTACATCGGCGGCGTCTACCACCACCTGCTCTACGGCGACACGCCGCTCGGCTGGGACATCATCGGCCGCAAGGAGACGGTGCGCGGCGCGACGCGCGAGACGTTCCTCGAGTACGTGAACCGCTGGTACACCGGGCCGAAGATGGTCGTCGGCATCGCCGGGAACTTCGACGAGAGCGCGCGGCGGGAGATCGAGGGGATGCTCGGCGACGTGGAGGCGAGCGACCCGGGCGGGGCGCAACCGCTGCCCGGAACGAACGGCTCGGGGCCGAGCGTCCGGATCCACACGAAGGACTCCGACCAGGCGCACATCGCCATGGGCGTTCCGAGTTATCCCCTGTCCCATCCGGACAGGTACCCGCTCCAGCTCCTCGGAACCGTCCTCGGGACGGGCATGTCCTCCCGGCTCTTCACGGAGGTCCGGGAGCGGCGCGGCCTCGCGTACTACGTCTTCGCGACGAACCACTCCTACACGGACACGGGAACGCTGTACTCGCAGGCCGGCGTCGACATCAGCCGCATCGACGAGGCGGTCGAGACGATCGCGCGCGAGCTGAAGAAGATCGCGGCCGAGCCGGTGCCGGAGGAGGAGCTCGAGAAGTCGAAGAACGTCGCCAAGGGCCGCTTCGTGCTCACGACGGAGAGCCCGCACGGGATGATCATGTTCGGACTGCGTCGCGAGGTGCTCGAGGGCCAGGCCGAGGAGCCGGCCGACGTGCTCGCGGGGATCGACGCGGTCACCGTGGAGGACGTCCAGCGGGTCGCGCAGGACGTGATCGGCAGGAACGGCCTCAAGCTGGCGCTGATCGGGCCGTTCGACGACGCCGAGCGCTTCGAGAAGCTCCTGGCTTAACCACTTCGGCACC